>DQRJ01000142.1 GCA_015663855.1 Flavobacteriales bacterium
CCTGCATTGCTTTTACGATAGCAGGATGACAATGACCTTGGTTTACAGCGCTGTATGCACTCAAGAAGTCGAAGTATTCCTTACCCTCGATATCCCAAACCAATACTCCTTCTCCTCTATCTAAAACTACCGGAAGTGGGTGGTAGTTGTGTGCTCCATGGCGGTTCTCTAGATCCATAGCCTCAGCAGAGGTGCTAGGACCGGCAATCATATTAGCGTTTAGTTCCATACCCCAAAGATATCATAAAGACATTACTTCGGGTTGTTCCAATCTAAGTAGTTGCGTATTATTTGAGGAAGGGTAGAATTGTTCTTTTTAATAATATCCCTGAAATTACTTCTAACCGTATTTATCGTAATCCCCATCGTTTCAGAAATTTCTTTCTGAGTTTTACCACTGATAATCAAGCGTAGCATTTCCTCCTCTCTATCTCCAATTTTAAGGCGTTTCATCGGTTTAGAAGATGTAGTTTTCTGCTTCTTCAGTGTTACAGGACATCTGTAGTTATCAAGATTCTTGAAGTTTTGTATCGCATAAATAATATGGTCCAGCTGCCCTAATTTGCATACGAATCCGGCCACCATCAGCTCATTCGCTTTATCCGTCAGGGTTTTATTATAATAGAGAGAATATATAATACATGGAGTGTCATTCTTTTTTGCCTCATCTGCAACTGTAAATCGTTTCCCTTCTTCAAAGTCCAAATCAGAAATCACCAAGTCAAATTTCTTTTTCTTCAGATAGCTGATAGCTTTTGCAGTAGTTAACGATGTGCTTACCACTGCATTAGGGTAAATATCCTTGATGATCTTTTCAAGGGTTATTATAATAGGTGGCTGATCTTCAGCTATTAGAATTTTCATAAACAGGTAATGTGAAGTTAAATTCCTCAGTAGCAAATCCGTCCTCAAGTAGTAATGTTCTTTTGCCTCCTACGAAAGAAAGTCTTTCAGTTAAAATTCGCTGTCCTCTATGTCCTGTCTTAGAAATTCGTTGCGTCCCTTTTATTTCATTAGAAGGATACATGAGTACAATATTCAGAGCCTCATGATTGTCGCTTGTTACCATGACCTGAATGTAAGTAGGGACAGAGTGTTTTACAGCGTTAACGATTGATTCTTGAATAATCCGGAAAATGTGAATACTACAGATTTCTGTCAAAGGGATTCTTTCTTCGATGGTAATTCCCACGAAACACGTGCTTGAAGTAAAAGTAGAGGAAAGAGATTCCAAGGACTCATATAAGTCAGACTCTTGAAGTACTACAGGGTAAATCTTCGAGTTTGTGAAAGTCATCTCATTCTGATATTTTTCAATCAGATCTATCCAAAGCTCCCTAACATCTTTTGATTCGAACGAGGCGCCATCATGAATCATTTGTTTAAGTGGTACGAGAAAACCTCCCAGTGTGTCGTGAATCTCACTCGCGATTGCTCGCCTCTCTTCCTCAAGTTCTTTGAAAAAGTCATTGCGAATAATATTCTCTTTCCTCTTTTTTCGTTCATATATCGAGTAAATCCAAATAACTCCTATAGCAAATAGTATACTCAGTGGTAGGTACGTAGTTATTATGTTGCTTGAGTGTTCCAATAGTGCTATTTCCTTAGACTGGCACAAATTACTTATTTCTTAACATCTAAACACCCCTTAAATTAGGGGGCTTTGCGGAAAACTCAGTGAGAGCAAGGGATTAGGGGGTGATGTTTGTGTCTTTATTTAGTAACATGAAATTGTTAAAATGAAAAAAGTAGAATCCGCGAAAGGGCGAATTCTACTTTTAAGTACTGATTGTGTTAGCAGGAAGGGGCATTTAAGCCTCCATACGTACTTTCAGATCGTTGTCGATTGCAGAAAGGAATTCTTCAGTTGTGAGCCAGTGCTCAGTCGTCATATCCTTTTCGTGGATGAGAAGAGCTAGGTCTTTCGTCATGCGTCCGCTTTGTACAACGTCGATGCAAACTTGTTCTAGTGTGTCAGCGAACTTGCGTAGCTCGTTGTTTCCGTCGAGCTTACCACGGAAGTTTAGACCACGTGTCCAAGCGAATATCGAAGCGATAGGGTTTGTTGAAGTCTTATTGCCCTTTTGGTGCTCGCGGTAGTGACGAGTCACTGTTCCGTGTGCCGCCTCGGCCTCCATAGTTCCTCCGTCTGGAGTTACTAGTACAGACGTCATAAGTCCGAGTGATCCGTAACCTTGAGCTACTGTGTCAGACTGAACGTCTCCGTCGTAGTTCTTACATGCCCAAACAAATCCACCACTCCACTTCATCGCTGCAGCTACCATATCGTCAATGAGACGGTGCTCATAAGTGATTCCAACTTCAGCAAATCTTGCAGCGAATTTTGCATCAAAAACCTCTTGAAAGATGTCTTTGAAACGTCCGTCGTACGCTTTTAGAATTGTGTTTTTCGTAGATAAGTAAAGAGGCCATTTCTTAGTGAGGGCTTGATTCATACAGCTATGAGCGAAACCGTAAATGCTTTCGTCAGTGTTGTACATACTCATTGCAACTCCTCCTTCCCCTTCGAAATTGTAAACGGTCCACTCTTGAGTCTCGCGACCGTCCTCAGGAATGAAAGACATCTTAAGAGTTCCTTTACCTTTAATTCTAGTGTCGGTAGCTTTATACTGATCTCCGAATGCATGACGTCCTATACAAATAGGTTTTGTCCATCCCGGAACGAGACGAGGAATGTTATTCATAATGATAGGCTCACGGAATACTGTACCTCCTATAATGTTACGCAACGTACCGTTAGGAGATTGCCACATTTTCTTTAGACCGAACTCCTCCACTCTTGCTTCGTCCGGAGTAATAGTAGCACATTTTATACCTACGTGGTGCTTCTTTATGGCTTCTGCGGCGTCGATTGTGATTTGGTCTAAAGTCTCGTCACGCTTCTCGATACCGAGGTCAAAATACAACAACTCAATATCTAGGTACGGGAGGATTAACTTGTCCTTTATGAACTGCCAAATGATGCGAGTCATCTCGTCGCCATCAATTTCAACTACCGGGTTTGCAACTTTAATCTTCTCCATAATCTAAATCTTCTAAATGGGCTTATGCTTCTTCGCGTTCGCTGAAGTAGAAACGTCCTTCGATTGCAGCGTTCTCATCAGAATCAGATCCGTGAACTGCGTTAGCGGCGATACTTTTAGCGAAATCAGCACGGATAGTTCCTGGTGCAGCTTCAGCTGGGTTTGTAGATCCGATTAACTCTCTGAATGAAGCTACTGCGTCATCCTTTTCGAGGATTGCAGCAACGATAGGGCCAGAAGTCATGTATTCAACAAGTTCTCCGTAGAAAGGACGCTCTGAGTGAACCTCGTAAAAAGATTCAGCCTGAGCCTTAGAAAGCTGAGTCCACTTCATTGCTTTAATCGTAAAACCTGCCTGAATAATACGGTCAATAATCTTTCCAGTGTTACCAGCAGTGGTAGCATCTGGCTTGAGCATTGTAAATGTGCGATTTGTCGCCATAGTAAAATTGTTTAAATGGTGGGCGAAAATACGTCTTTTCATTCAATTTACCTCTTACCTTTAGACCAAATGCACTTCTTTCATGGCCTATTCACCCCCACTTCGTAGAAAACGCAACGGTAGTAAAATTGCCGGTGTCTGTAATGGTTTGGCTCAGCACTTCGATTTGCCTGTAAGAAATGTTAGATGGGCGTTCGTTTTTCTCGGATTATTGGGTGTCGGTTTAAGTTTCGCGATATACTTCGTTCTTTGGATTTTACTCCCGGAAAAATAAACATAATATGTTGAGGTTTCTACTTTTTAACGCCTTTCTTGCTTTTAGCGCCTGTGTTAGTGCCCAAAACTTTACATCTTGGTCAGTCGGTTCTTCGACATCAATAGATGTGGATCCTGAACCAGGGATTGTTTTAATGGGAGGAGCCGGGGAAATGCCAGAAGCAATGGTTTGGTTCTTAGAGAAGGCAAACGGAGGGGATATTCTCGTGCTTCGTGCTTCAGGATCAGATGCGTATAATGATTATTTGTTTTCTGAGTTAGGTGTTAATGTGAATAGAGTTGAGACCATTCGTTGTAATAATCCTAACTGTGCTAATGAACCTTATATCTTAGAAAGGATTGCTGAAGCTGAAGCGGTTTGGATTGCTGGAGGAGACCAACACAATTACGTTCAGTTTTGGAAGGATACAGCAATAGAAGATGCACTTCATTCTTTAGTTAATGGTCGAGGTGGTGCAATTGGTGGAATTTCTGCAGGACTCGCAATACTTGGATTCGGGTATTTTGCAGCTTCTAACGGCACGGTTTATTCTGGGGCTGCATTATCTAACCCTTATAACGAGGATATGGATGTTCGTTATGGTGATTTCCTTCGACTGCCGTTCATGAATAATGTAATAAACGACTCTCATTATGATGACCCGGATAGAAAGGGGAGACATGTTTCATTTATGGCTAGACTTATTACAGATCATTCAATTCCAGCTTTAGGAATAGGTTGTAATGAGTACACAGCTGTCTGTATAGGTCAAGATGGTTTCGCTCATTGTTATGGGGAGTATCCTCAATATCAGGAACAAGTATACTTTATTCGCCCTGCCTGTTTAGATACTGACGCTCCGGTTTGTATTCCTGACACACCACTTGATTGGGGTTTTGAGGGTGGTGCTATAAATGTATTCGTTGTAAATGCCACAATTCAGGGTGATAGAGGGTTAGACTTAAATGATTGGACTACTGGAGATGGAGGCTATTGGGAGAATTGGTGGGTTGAATCAGGAGAATTACTGACTTCTCCAATGGATAAAGCTCCTGCTTGTCCAGTATCTTCAGTAAACCAAATTAACACGCCACCTGCATCATCTTATTTAGCTTCGGGGCAGTCGATTTTTGCAGTGAAGTCTAGTGATGGGAATCTGATGATTACCATACCGTCTGAAGGAGAATTTATGATATCGGATATGTCCGGGAGAATGTTAAACTACATAGGAGAATTGCAAAGAGGTACTCATTCAATCCACTTTCCGATAGATTCGAGTTGCATTATTATCAACGACATAAATAAATTGCTGAAATCAGCAGTCATTTGTCAATAGCAAAGAATTTGTCGTCGAAATTTAAAAGGAATAGCTCCTTTTCTGCTCGAGTGAAAGCAGTGTATAGCCATCGCAGCCATTCTTTATCAAGCATTTCTTCGGTTAAATATCCTTGATCTAAAATAACGGCTGGCCATTGTCCCCCTTGCGCTTTGTGACATGTCAAGGCGTAAGCAAATTTCACTTGTAGAGCTTGGTAGCATGGGTCAGCCATTATTGCTTTATGAATGGCTGATTTGGAGGTCAAATCTGAATAATCCTCTGCGATAGCGTGGTACAAAGCCTTTGATTCCGCTTGTGGAAGGGATGGGCGAGGGTCGTTTAATATGCTCAGAAGAATGGTGAGGGAGAAGGCGGGGTAGTCTGGGAAGTCGGAAAGTATTACATCAATTTCTGCGAATTCATGTCCGTACCTCACGAATCGGGAGCTAATTCTAACTACTTCTAGAGCATCCCCATTTGCTATTAAATCTATGGGTAAGTCTTCGTGTTCTTTAAGCCAAAAATAATTATTCCTCACCACCATCAACCTGTCCCCGGCATTAATGTCATCTTCCTGCCAAAGTATTCGAGTTCGGATCTGTTGATTGAAGAGCATGGCTCTTTTATTAGATCTCGTAACTACGATAACGCCGTCTGCTCCGTATTTGCCGTGAAGTGTTTCAAGAACGTCTTGAAGTTCTAGGCCGGGGAGGCGAGATACGTCCGGGCCCGCTCCGAGGTCGATGTCAGGAAAGTCCATACTCTTCGAAGCCTCTGCATTTGCGATTCGGAGTCGTAAAGCATGGGCATTAGCTAGAATGCTACTGTCGATTTCTTGACGAACAACGTCAGTTAACTCGACCGTAGCGATGGTGAGTCCGTGCGAAGCTCGAATCCGCCCTTCATTAAGCGCCGGACTACTATCACAACCCACAGGCGGAAGTTGCGCGTTATCACCCACTAGCACTAACCTACAATTAGCTCCGGAAAACACATATTCGAGCAAGTCGTCGAGTAAGCTTTCTACTAAGCCGCCCGATTCCCCTATCATCGACGCCTCGTCAACAATGAAAGTGGTTTTCTTATATAGATTTGGAGAGAGTTTAAATCCGTCCGAACCATCAGGTCGTTTCGCCACGACGTAAATCCTACGATGTATTGTCGAGGCGTTAATCCCACTATACGATGCCATTACTTTCGCAGCTCGACCCGTAGGAGCGAGTAAAACCGTTGTCATCTTCATTTCACGTAGCGTTCGAACTATCGCTCCGATTGAAGTCGTCTTACCTGTCCCGGCATATCCTTTAATTACAAGAGTACAACGAGGTTTTTTCGAAAGCGCGAACTTCGAAAAGGCATAAATTAACCTCTCCTGGCCTGTTGTAGGCGTGTGTGGGAACTGCGACCGAAGTCTCGTTGCTAGTTCTTTTTCAGGAGAGTTTGTCATGCGCTTCGAAGTTACGCGCGCCGAGTTAATGGAATGAGGGTAGTATGTTGTAGTTTCGTACCTCGAAATAATATTTTGATGGCAAACTATAAAAAAGACTACGGCAAATACGTGATTTCTGCATTTTTACTAATAGCAGGGATTGTACCAATTGTAAAGTATTTACAGGGAGACTCTCTTGAAAGTCAACCCCTCGCAATGTTATTTGCCGGTATTGCTTTGATGTTTGTCGGTGTTATAGCCTTACCTGAGGTGCTGGATAAAATTGATAGTAAAGCGTATAAAAATCTTCTGATTGTGGGTGTCCTAGGTTCGTTAGGCCTGTCGTATTCAGTTGTCACCTCTGTGAGTGATGAGATTGAGTTTCAGAAAACCAAACTTTCAGTTGAAAAAGTCACCATCCAAAGACTAAAGGACATCAGAGAGACTCAACTAGCTCACAAGTCGGTTTATGGTACTTATGCTCCTGATTTTGATAGCTTGGAATTGTTTATTAATGCTGTAGTGATGCCCGTTACTTATAACATGGGATCATTCCACGATACATTAAACGAGGGGTCGAGTTTGAGAATGGGGTATGTAGTTAAGCTGATGCATCTTGATAGTTTGGCATTAATGCTTGAGATAGAGAGAGATGAACTTTATCAAAGAATAGAGGAAGATAATAGTCCTTATAAAATTCGAGACACTACTTACACTAGCTATTTTGCTGAGAATTTGACTGCAAGTGCTCGTACTCATTCTAAGCTTCCTTCCTTCAGCCTGAAGGAGATGTCGTTTAACCCTAATTCTGGCGAACGTTTCAAAATGAAACTCGGAGTTGTTGAAACTGGGGGATTATGGCAGCCGACCATTTATGTTCAAGATCCAACTCCTTTCGGTAGAGAAAAAGTTAAAAAGGACACTCTTAGCTTTGGATCTACAGCCGAAGCTCACACAGATGGAAACTGGCGTAACTGATATCCC
>DQRJ01000087.1 GCA_015663855.1 Flavobacteriales bacterium
GAGGCAGGACCATCGAGACCTATAGTTGCATATGTATCATCTGCCATGTCTGGGAAGAACCCTAAGAAAGCAGGATTGATACCTGAAGCACTCCAGCTAGCATTAAAGCCAGAGTTAAATGCTCCGTCAGTAACATTAATCTCTAATGGAGCTTGGTCATTTCCGAAGATCGCACTCATGCGGTCTGTAGCATCAGTCATATCAACGTAGAAACGGTAAGTCGTTCCAGCTGCAGCTGCAGGAGCTGACGCTTCTACAGTAAGAGTGTAAGCAACTGCTTCACGTGCACAAGAACAGTAATCACAAGAACCATCGTCTTGAGTCGTAGCAGCGTCGTAGTTACAAGCTGTAGCATCCATACACCCGAGAATCTCAGCGTCATCACATACTCCGTTGCCATCAGCATCAGAAGTACAAAGTCCGCCACAAACGCCTAGAGCGTCGAGTTGGTTGCCGTTACAATCACAGTCGCTTGCAGGGATACCAGTTCCTCCACAAACACCACACTCGTCATTAACAGCACAAGAACCATCGTCTTGAGTTGCAGTAGCGTCGTAGTTACAAGCTGTAGCATCCATACATCCGAGAATCTCAGCGTCATCACATACTCCGTTGCCATCAGCATCAGAGGCACAAGTTCCACCACATACGCCAAGTGCGTCGAGTATATCACCATTACAGTCACACCATCCGTTATCGGCAGCCCAGAAACAGTTTCCAGCATCGTCAGTGTAGATAGGGTCATAGTTACAAGCTGTAGGATCCTGACAACCAGGAATCTCAGCGTTGTCACAAATTCCATCACCGTCACTATCACCGTTTGCAACTGTACCGTTCGAACAGTAATCGCAACCAGTAGGTATCAGACAAGAACCATCGTCTGTAGTAGCTGTGGCATCGTAGTTACATGCTGTAACGTCCATACATCCTGCAACGCCTGTAGAACCGCCAAAGGTTCCGGTACAGTCGAAAGGCATACTGATTTGGACTTGATCCGCACCTACGCCAAGAGGAAATACTTGGTAATTAAGAATTCCATTAACACAACCTGTACTAGTTATCTGTAGTACAAGCACTCTTAAGTTCGCATCAGGCAAACCATTTCCAGCTGTATTTAGAACGTAGTAAGATGCACCAGTTAATGTGTTTGCAAGAAGAGTTGTAGCTCCATCAGTTGCGAAGAAAGGAGTTATCGGCTGGGCAGAGTCTTCAACAATTGATGGATCAGCAGCTCCTACTATCGTAGAAGCAGAGGCAGGTCCATCGAGACCTATAGTTGCATATGTATCATCTGCCATGTCAGGGAAAAACCCTAAGAAAGCGGGGTTGATACCAGAAGCACTCCAGCTAGCATTAAAACTAGAGTTAAAGGCACCAGACGGTGCATTAATCTCAAGTGGAGCTTGATCATTACCGAAAATCGCACTCATGCGATCGGTTGGATCATTCATGTCTACGTAGAAACGATAAGTCGTTCCAAGAGCTGCAACAGGAGTTGAAGCTTCGACAGTTAGTGTGTACTGGGCCTGTGCCTGTGTACCGAAAAGAATTGAGCAACAACAAGTTGCAACTAGTAAAAATTTAAAACGGCTCATGGTGCTTTGTTTTGCGCGCATTAATAGGGTGAAAAGATAGTCCAAAGTTCATATATCTTCGACGAGTTACAGTAAAATATCGACAAGATTTTGTGCTAGAATTAAGGTGGCAGATTGCATATAATACCATTAAACAACTCCTTTACAGCAACTTACATCTGTTTATTAAACCTTTCAAAGAAGTGATTTTGGAAAATAAAAAACTAATAAAAAAAAAAGGGGGAAATAAAATTGGATAAAATTGATTCATGGCGAAATTGCGACATGAACTTATTGAGCATAACAGAACTGTCATTAACAGCGATAATTGTAGTGTCTATTACGAGTTGTACAATAAGTCCCCAAAATGAAGGGTACGAATTGGAAGATCAGGGAGACATCCCGAAAACTTTATCTGGTGATCTTAATTCTCCGGATTATTCACATAAGGACAACTGGGCATTGAATGGATTTGAAAAGTGTAATCGTGATTTGCCGAAAAAATATGATTTAGAGGAGAAATCCGCCAATGGTGCAGACGTGTTTTACATCTACCCTACGATGTATAGCGATGGAGGACCGTGGATTGCGAGGGTCGATGATGAGAAGCTCAATGCAGCTATAGATTATTGGCCTATCAGACATCAAACGTCCGTTTTTAACGGGGTAGGGCGAATTTTTGCGCCTAGATATAGGCAAGCGCATTATCGAGTTTTTAAGACGGAAGACGAATTAGGGATTGAAGCTCTTGATGTCGCTTATAGCGATGTGCGCAAAGCTTTCATGTATTGGTTAGATAACTTTGATACGGGAAGACCGATAATTATTGCTGGACATAGTCAAGGCACTTGGCATGCGAGATTGCTTTTACAGGAATTCTTTGATGGAACTGAGCTTCAGGAAAGACTTGTGGTGGCCTATTTGCCTGGGTTTGGTATATATAAAGATGATTTTAAAACAATTAAGGCGTGTAAAAGCTCGGGGGACACAAATTGTTATTGCGCGTGGATGACTTATGCGACTGGCTATACGCCTGACTGGCTGGCTCAGCAAGAAGAGGTGCCTGAGTGTATTAATCCGATTTCTTGGGACACAAAAACTGGGCCTACTGATCCTTCTGAACATTTAGGACTTGTAACTGACGCCTATAAGTTTAAGTACAAGGGCAAATTAACAACCAGGGTTCATCGAGGTATGGTATGGCTTGACGAGCCGGATGTTTTCGGTGGAGGAGCCATACATCAAGACAATTGGCATATAGGTGATTACAATCTGTTCTGGGCTAACATAAGAATGAATGTTAGCGAAAGGCTAGGCAACTTTAGTAGCAGGCTTAATTAAGGTGGAGTCTGATGAGTCGGAGCATTTAGGCGAGAGGCTAGGCAACCATTAAAGAGGTAATTGCGTCAACTGATTAGAGTATTTTACTCTGAAGACCCAAACCCTGAACTCGTTATGTCAAAAGCATCACCCTTATCTACTTTTCGTGGAATCGCATTAAGCTTCGCTTTGTTGTTTTCGCTCGTTGCATTTTCTCAGAACGTTGAAACAATCACCCCATTCAGTTTATCTAAGTCTCAGACGAATGTGCCAACTACGGATATAAAAAATACGGTTTGGTATGAATTGTCAAATAACAATCTAGACCAAATCAGAGCCATCACCTCTCCCCTAGTTCAATGGGAGGCAGTGCTACCTGGAGAAGGGATAGTGGAATTAACTTTATTAGAATCATGTCCGTTTGACGAGTCTATTTTGATAGGAGAACGCACCGATGGAGGAAATGGAGAAGTTAAGGTGAGCGAGAGGTTTTTCGAGACTGACTTGAAGACCTTTGACATTACTGGACCAGGGATAGGCGGGTCGATGGTTATTTTTAACGATCATATTCTCGCTTCGATTCGCTATAACGATAGGCTGTTTGAATTGCGCCCTATCGATTTGAAAGAATCAACTATCGAATACGTTTTATTCGACGTTAATGACAGCCGTGGTGAAAGTAAGTTCTCGTGTGCGGCCGATGATATCGTTCAAGATAAAGGCAATAACAAGGACGGAATCCCAGGACTAGGTAAAGACGTTCAAGAAAAGTCTCTCATACTAGAATGTGTTGAAATCGGAATTGATATCGACAACTATACCTATAACACTTTCGGGAATTGCGACGCAGCCATAAACTGGTCTCTAGCGATGCTTGCGGGAGTCGATGAGATTTTCAGAACTGAATTAAACGATTTAATTACTCTTAAGGCGACCTATATAAATATCTGGCAGACACCTGAACCATATGCAACGACGGTAGAAAATGCAGGCACCATGCTTGATGAACTAAGAGCGATTTGGCTTAACGACCCGGTTTTATCTGCTTCGAACCATGATTTAGTTCATTTGATGACGAAAAGATCTGATACAGGAACTGGAGGTATTGCTTGGTTAGATGTTGTTTGTAGCAGTTGGGGCGTGGGCTTCAGCGCACATATGGATAACAATTCGAACTACACCCTTCCTAACTACAATTGGAACTTAAATGTCGTGGGACACGAGATGGGACACAATTTCGGAGCTCATCACACGCATTGGTGTGGATGGCCTGGAGGTCCTATTGACAATTGTGGAGACCTTGAGGGTACTTGTACTGGATACACTAATAACCCTTCTCCTCAAGTAGGTACAATGATGAGTTACTGCCACGCAATTTCTGGAGGATCTGTGACTTTACAGTTCCACTCGTTGGTTAAGTCTAACGCTTTGATACCTACCTTAAATGCAAATGGGTCATGTCACGGAAGCTGTGCGGGTACTGTCGCTTCTTGTGGATCACTTTATGGATGTACCGATCCTACGGCTTGCAACTATGACCCTTCAGCCCAAACCGATGATGGTTCTTGCTCTGTAATCGACGTTTGTGGCGTTTGTGCGGGCGGAGGAGCTTCTTGTACTGGATGTACAGACCCTATTGCTTGTAACTACATGCCTGCCGCGACTTTTGATAATGGAAGCTGCGTCTACCCTCCTGTGGGCTTCGACTGCAATTGCTCTTCAGATATAAATAATATTGCGTCTTTATCGGCATCTCAAAGTGCTACGGTTACACTTGACGCTACTGGATCTCTAACGACCCTTGATTTAAGTCTAGTCTTTACGAATACTACTGGAGGAAGTAGCTGGGCTGGTGATATTCTTATTGAAATTGCTGCCCCTGGTGGACAATGTCTTTCAATAGGCGGGTACGATATTTCTTCAGCTTGTGCTGCCGGAACAGCTCTTTGGCCTACAGCTTGGAATGTCACACCAAGTGGGACATACACAGCTTCATATGACTTCAGCACGTCGGGACTAAGCGGGTCTGGACTGTGGGGCCTTACTTTGATAAACGGGTGGAGTACATCGTCGAGCATGGATTACAACATGACAGCTAGTTTAGGAGGTGTGTGTACCGGTCCTCCA
>DQRJ01000173.1 GCA_015663855.1 Flavobacteriales bacterium
CGTGTGTAGAATCGTCGCCACATTCCGCACGGCAGACGAATTTTTCACCGAGGCCCCACCAAATTTGTGGACTGAGAAATATTGTGGGTTTTGCTGATTCTTAATTTGCACAGCGCGAAGTTACCTGAAGACGGCTATTCGAACTACATTGCCGTATGGATTCATTACCGATAGTTGATATTGTTATAGGCGTAATTCTGATTTGGGGTGCTATTTCTGGCTTTCGCAAGGGGTTGATTTTATCTCTCGCTTCCTTCGTGGCTATAATAGCGGGGGCGTTAGCGGCTTATTATGGTTCAGATGCAATAGCCGCTCAGCTCGTTGGAAAAGTGGATTGGTCTCAGAAACAGATTGCTGTTGCGTCCTTTGCAATTGCCTTTATAGGGGTGGTTTTACTTGTCCACTTGCTAGCAAAAATGCTCGGTAAAATCCTTGACCTAGTGGCATTGGGATTCGTAAATAAAATTTCTGGAGCTGTTTTCGGCGCTTTGAAAAATGCACTTTTACTTACATTTTTAATCTTCGGATTAAAAGGGTTTGGTAATTGGATCCCGGAAGATCTAGATGACGATTGTGTGATTTACCCCGCAGTAGAATCGATTGCGCCTTTGATACTTCCTTATTGGGAAGACTTTAGGGAGAAAACTGACCTTGAACTCCTTAAAGAGAAAATCGAGGAAACGGTTGAAGACGCGAAGGAAAAGGTCGACGAAGTAAAGGACGAAGTAAAGGACGAACTAGAGCGCTTGGAAGGCGCTGAATAATTCCTGGACTTGGGTAGTTAGGGCGTCGCGCTTAGAAAGGTAGTCATCGTCTGGCGAGAGGTCGGTATTTACACTGACGTAGAACTTGATTTTCGGCTCGGTGCCTGAAGGGCGTACCGTTATTCGAGATCCCTTTTCTGTAACGAACTGAAGAACGTTAGATTTCGGGAGGTCGATCTTAGTTACTGTCGAAGTAAGAAGGTCGTGATGTTCACTGGACTCGAAATCGAGAAGAGCGATGACTTTTTCACCAGCGATATTTTCAGGAGTCGAAGTTCTAAACCCTGTCATCATATCTGAAATTTCTACAGCGCCATCTCTACCATTCTTCACTATCGCGACTAATCCCTCTTGGTAAAGCCCGAACCGCCTATGGATTTGTTCTAATTTAGAAAGCATAGTCTCACCTGACTCTTCAAGGCTATGAGCCAGTTCCGAAAGCACACAGCACGCAGAAACCGCATCCTTATCCCTCGCCGTATCCTGAATTAGGTAGCCATAACTCTCCTCTGCCCCCACAATAAAATTCCTCTTGCCATGCTCCCTATTCCCTTCATCAGCAATAGCAGCAGCAATATGCTTAAATCCCGTCAATGTAGTCCTTACTCCTAGACCAAACCCCTTTCCTATTTCTGCCAAAAGCGGCGATGTCACCACAGTAGTTGCAATAAAGTCCGAAGAGTCATAAGCTCCCCCTCCCAATCGGCCAGCACTAAGTACGTAATCAAAAAGCAAAGCTCCAGTTTCATTTCCGTTCAGAAGTTGAAACCCTCCTTCGCCATTCGGTACGGCAAGACCTACTCGATCCGCGTCTGGATCTGTTCCCATAACAAGCAACGCTCCCTCTTTCTCTCCCAGCGAAATCGCTTCTGCAAGAGCTTGCCCTTCTTCTGGATTGGGGCTTGTTACAGTGGGGAAATTCCCATCCGGGGCGGATTGAGATTCAACTTCGTGCACGTTTGTAAACCCGAACTTTCTAAGGGCTGGCGGGACACTTACCGATCCCGTCCCATGAAGTCCTGTGAAAACCAAACACGCCCGTGATCCGTTATTTGCAAGTGACTCCGATCGTCTCAACTTTAAAATAGCGTCCCGATAGCCCTCGTCCATTTCACTCCCCAAATACGTAATCAATTCCTCCGATTCGATTTCAACTCCCGACATCTTTACCTCAGATATGGAATTTATTTTCCTTACCTCCGAGATTATTCCGGTATCGTGGGGAGCTACGATTTGGCCTCCATCATCCCAATAAACCTTGTAACCATTGTATTCCGGCGGGTTATGCGACGCCGTAATCACGATGCCGGCGATACAACCGAGTTCACGCACGGTGTACGAAAGCTGGGGCGTAGGCCTCAACTCCGGATAGAGTAGCGCTTCAATTCCATTCCCAGCGAGCACACGAGCCGTAACCTCCGCTAACTCAACGCTTTGATGACGACAATCATACGCAATCGCTACTTTATTTGTCCCGACGTTTGCAGAATTCACAAAATCTCCAACCTGACTTTTGATGTAATTCACGAGACCTTGAGTCGCCTGAGCAATTACCGCTTCATTAATTCTGTTCGTTCCCGGGCCGCAAATCCCCCGCATCCCGCCTGTCCCGAACTCCATGTCCTTATGGAACGCCTCCATCAAAACCTCGCGTGCATCTTCTTCCAGCCACGTCCGCACTATCTCCCTCGTTTTCCTGTCATGAGGCTCTTTAGTCCAAACCTCTGCTCTCCTTTTCACCCTCTCATATTCACTATCTACACACATCTTCAATGACTCTTTCCAATTTCTTTTCTCAAGACCTAACAACTCCCTCAATTTTTCACCTCCCAAATGAGAATTAGACGGCCTTTTCGCACGAGTCGGGTATTCCGCAGAAGTAATTCCCACTACTTCAACATCCATCTTCAACTCCTCGAAAATCCTACGAGCAAACGATGCCCAGCACGTCACCCCATCATCGCTAAAGTGATAAATCCCACTGTCTATATCCCCAAACGAGTTCACCCAGGCATAAATCGCCTCTGAAAGTGAACCAGTATATGTCGGAGTTCCCCTTTGGTCATAAACAATCTTAACTTTATTCCTCTCACCTCCTAACCGCACCATCGTAGTGTAGAAATTCCTCCCAACATTATCGTAAAGCCATCCAGTTCGAACGATACAATATCGCCCTCTCCCTCCATTCATAGCCGCTTCAATTGCTCGCTCCCCAGCCTCCTTCGACTCCCCGTAAACCCCAAGCGGCTCCACCTTATCACTCGCCTCATACGGCTTTTCCTCAGTCCCCCCATCCTCTCCGTTGAAGACGTAATCTGTACTGATATGCAGTAACCCCACGTCCCTTTTTGCACAAGCCTCAGCAATTAATCCCGGCGCCACAGCATTTACGCTCCACGCTGCCTTTACGTCCTCCTCTGCATTATCGACCGCTGTATATGCCGCTGCGTTAATTACGACATCGGGACTCTCAAGATCGAGCACCCGCCCAATCTCCGATAAGTCCGTAACATCCAAATCCTTCCTAGCATAACCCACGAACTGAATCTCGTGACTCCCTTCGAATCGCCTAATGAGGCAACTACCTAATTGCCCTTTTGCTCCAAATACTAATGCTTTTTTCACTCTACGAATCTACAACGAACCGTATATTTGTTTTAAACAATAATCATTTTGGCACGCCACTTGCATTGGTAGACTTAATAAATACAATATTCAGATGAAAAAAATATCATTTTTACTGCTCTCTATATTCTTACTATCATTGACCTCTGTTGCCCAAACAACTAGCGACAACTCTGATTCTAAGAAGAATAAGAAAAGCAAAAACGACAAAGAGGTAACTCGCATTTTCACTTTCAGTGCAATGTCTGATATTCATAACGAGGGCAATTTTGACGTTGTCTTTGACAGCCCTCAGCTCGGTTTTGACTTTAGCTACATCAAACAAGTAAAAGGAAAAATGTTTTCAAGAGGGTTTAGTCTCGGATGGCAGCCAATTGATACAACAAATGATTCTATTAATATTGGAGGTTTTCCTGGCACTCTTAAAGCTACAAACCAAATGGTGCACGCACATTATACTTTACGCCTAGCTGTTTTTAGAAACAGTGGTATTCAACCTTATGTAGAAGGAATCGTAGGAGCAAAAGGTGCTGCTATAACTTCGTCATACAACTACGCCATGAGTGAACAGGACGCCGTAAATGAAATCCCATATTTCGCAGCTACATGGAATTACGGATACGCAGCTGGGATTAGATTAAGAGCTACCGACTTTATATATGTTGATGTGCGCTATGCTCGTATTCAATCTGGGGATTTAAAACGCATCATTAACATGTCGATAGACGAGATGGGTGAGGTGGATTACGAAACTGATATATGGAAAGTTCCTGTCGGATATCTGCGAGCCGGACTTACTTTTTCTTTCTAGACAGATCGCATCGCGTCAACCGGGGGCATTCTCGCGGCAGATAAAGCCGGGGCGATTCCCGCTACTAGTCCAGACACAACGGCAATGCTCATTGCCATTCCTACTCGGCCCATTGATATTGTAAGCGTCATTCCTATGTCGGAGATATTTACAATGAACATCATAAATTCTATTGCAATAAGCGCTAATATCGCTCCGAAAACGCACAGAACTATGGCTTCGAAAAGGAACTGAATTAGAATAAAAGAGGACTTCGCGCCAAGTGCTTTTTGTATCCCTATAATCTTCGTTCGTTCTCTTACCGACACAAACATGATGTTAGCGATACTGAAACATCCCACGAGGATGGCGAAAATCGCAATGAACCAACCGCCTAATTCCACTTGGGTGAAAATTGAGGAAATGAGGCCGGTAAGCATATCGACTTGGTTTATAGAAAAATCATTCACATTACCTGGACGAACCCGACGCACACTCCGCAACTGTTGAATAATCTCATCCTTCAAAACCTCCATCTCCACACCTTTCCTAGCTTTAACCATTATTGAAGCGCCAGTTGTTTTGTGTACATCAAAAATGCGAGGAGCGAAAGTCGCAGGGACCATTACGAACTCATCGAATCCACTTGACACAATAGATGCCCCTTGATGTACGAAAGTGCCTATAATTTCTAGTTTTTGGCCTTTAATCTTAATTTTTCTGCCCAAAACCTTCTCCGTTCCGAAAAGATTCATCGCTATCTCATAACCGATTATTGCTACAGGTCTACCCGAGGAGCTTTCTGATCCGTTAAAAAATCTTCCAGAAGCAAAATCTAAGCTTATTACAGCAGGGTAACTATGTGAAACAGCGGCAACAGGAACGTTTGGATATGAATTATCACCGGATTCTACATTGTACATATCCTTCATTTGGAATGCAACATCTGAAGCTTGAGTAAGCCTATCCGCAAGCTCCTCAGAATCGCGAAGTGACGGCTCCCTCCTCTGAACATATTTCCACCAAGGATATTCATCACCTATACTCCATGGCCATTTACTTACGAACAGTACATCGTCGTCTAACATGCTGAAGGAATCCATTAAATCTTCCTCCATAGAGTCCACTACCGCGAAGATTGCACTGATCACGAAAATCCCCACCATTACGCCTAAAAGCGAAAGGAAAGTTCTGAGTTTATTGACCACTATCGCGCTCCATGCGAAGGATAA
>DQRJ01000163.1 GCA_015663855.1 Flavobacteriales bacterium
GACCCAACGGTCTTTGTCGAGTATTGCATTGATCTCGTTGTCGACTGTGGAGATCTGTGCGAGCTCCAGCCCTCAGATCTTGATCCTTTAGACATCATTGCTTTCCCGCCTTCGGTGGCTGGAAGTTGCTGCTATGGGGTCTGTCCTATGCTCTCTCCTGCCAGCACGATTGATATTATGTCTCTCTGCATAGATCTTGACTGGGGTGACGGTTCTGCTCCTCTTTTAGGCCAAATGTTTGCACAATGTTACGACCACTGCTACGCTGCCGACGGCACATACACAATTACGGTAACCGTTACTTGTTGTAATAATCCTGACTTTTCAGTAGTCCTTACTGAGGTCGTAACGTGTGGTTGCATTCCCGAATGCTATGTCCGAAATTCGTTCTGGAGTACTATTACTGGAGCAGGGTTTGCCGGTGATTGCGTAGTTCAGTTCGATGCCGCAATTTTCCTCGGCCCGAATATGATAGGGCATCAAAACCCTTCCTGGACGATAGATGGCGTACCAGTCTCTAACCAGTACACCTTCTCGACCCTTCTCGCAGCCGGAATATTTAATGTCTGCCATACTATTGACGGCACACTAAATGACGGCTCTACTTGCGAATTCACGATGTGCCGAGATGTTCACATCGAGTGCTGTGTTGATTCACCTGGAGGAGGTAATTGTAGCGACATTACTGGAGACGGCGTCGTAACAATAGCAGACTTACTACAGCTTCTGAGTGCTTTCGGACAGGAGTGTTAATATTACAAATTTAAATTATCATGAAAAAAATATCTATACCGTGCATCGCTATAACAATAGCAATTATCGCCTCAAGTCCTTTTAATGGATTTTCTCAATGTGACTATTTATTTGATCACGACCTTATTACGCCCGTGGCTACTCCTTTGGTGTTGGGGCACACAGAGTCTCAAGATGGAATTAATATGACGACAACCGAATTTGATGACGGCATAACTCCCGCGCTATGGTATAATAACGCAATCGCCGCTCCTGTGACTGCTACTAGCGTCTTTGGGTCGGGAAACACTATGATTCTTTCACTGGCATCAGCAATCTATGATCTTAGCGCTCATGCTTGTGCCGATGTGGTCACTATTGAATATTTTGATGGCGCAGGAATAGAAAATCTCCAAGTAAATGGCGCGACACTTTATATTAATGAATTCGAATTTATGCCCACAATGGTTGCTCCTGGCGTTACAATGAGTGTCTCTGAAACAAATTTCGGACCATATGCAATTGGAACATTAACATTTACAGGAGCTCCTGGCTCAATTTCTAAAATTCTTATCGGAGGACAACAGTTCGAAGTTGATGATATTAGAGCTTTTGATTCTAGCATTGTCCCTCCCTCAGCTGGCTGTTTTGGAGGCTGTGATGTACTGTTTGATATGGAGTCGCTTAGCGCTGGGCATCAATGGGGTGACGTTGTCCCTAGCCTCACAGCTGATCTTGCTTTCCCTGGAGATGTCCTATTTTCTGTTGGAGCCGTTGATTTATATATCGATGAGCTACAAAGTTTGTCCGGATTTGTAGGATTTAACTATATCGCAGTGGATAATTCTATGTCAACCTATTTCGGTAGTCCACAGTCAATCACGCTAAACAATACTTGTGCCGGGTTTGATTTTTCAACTACTCCTGCAGATACTGTATGTCTTGACTTTATAGATATGGGTGGGCATGAACAACTTACAGTAAACGGAAGCACTTTCTTGACTCCGGGTGGCTATGGTGAATTAATGGGAGCTCCAGCAATGTTGGGGGGTGTTAATGTAACCGTTTCTGGCACTTCATTAGGGTTCGGGTTTGTGGGGACAATTACTCTTGTGGGGGCTATCACCGATTTTAAAATTGGCGGACAAGAATTTTGGATCGATAATGTGTGTATTATCGGCTCCGCTATTGCAGCAATGAGTGGGTCGACAGGTCATGCTTCTATGATTTATTGTAGTTTAGATTGTGATTTAGGCGTTGATAATGGCTCTCAAGCTATTGGAAACCAGTGGGGTAATGTTATTCCTGGCTTAAACTCATGGCAGGCAGTCCCTGGTGATATTATTTTCACAGAAGGCGGGATAGATGTTTCAATTGATGAGCTTGATAGCTTCCTATATCCACCAAATCTTTACAATAAAATAGAAATCACGACCTCTCCCGTTAGCACATTTGGAATTGATGAGGTTATGCACACGAATAACACAACTGCGATGTTTGATTTAAGTGCCATAGTGACGGATTCCGTTTGTATCGAATGGTTAGACCTTGGCGGGTTCGAAGTTCTTGAAATAAATGGCGCTCTAGTCAGTTCACCTAACGGATACGGCCAATTACTCGGCCTACCCTCTGCATTAGGAGGAACAAGCATTCAGATTACTGGAAATCCCATACTTACAATAGTGGGCGGGATTCCTACCATCACTGGATACCAAGGGAAAATACTAATTATTGGAAACGTTGACTCTCTTAGACTAGGCGGACAAGAATTTTGGATTGATAACCTTTGCGTCAGTGAAAGTCCTGTAATCCCCTCTGTTTGTGTTGGTGACCTTGACGATGACGGGGTTGTTTCTGTAGGAGATATCCTTATTTTATTAGGCGCTTTCGGATCTACCTGTCCATAGTTAATATTGGGGCTTTCGCCGAATTGACCTGAACGTTTATAATAAGTCCCGCGCTATGACGAAAGTCTGGCACGGGACTTGTTTCTTTGCAAACATGAATTTAACGTCCAAACAATCTCTTATCGCAATTGTCGTTCTCGCTGTGGTCTGTGTTTTCCTCGGTGCACAACTATTTGTCGGCAATCAAAATTTTAACGAACTCACTGGTGACTATGATCGGTTAGAAATGGACAAAGAGCAGGTCGTTTTTGATTTGGAAAAGATGCGTTTCTCTTACGATACTTTACAGACGGAGAACAGTATGATGATTGCTGAAATCTCAGCCCAAAGGGACCGCATCGACGGCCTCCTTACTAAGGTTAAGAACGGATACTGGGAGCTCGGTCGTGCTAAAAAAGAGGCTGAAACACTCCGAACTATCATGAAGGGATATATCGCAACTATCGATTCTGTAAACCAACTCAACCAAGCTCTCTCTGAAGAAAACTTAGCTATGCGAGATCGGGTCGAGGAAGTCCAGGGTTTAAACGATAAGCTCGAAGAGCGTCAAGGGAATATGGAAGAGATCATCGCGGCAGGACGAGTCTTGCAAAGCTCTGAGATTAGTGCCGTCGGAGTTAGAATCCTCTCTTCAGGAAGACAACGAGAAACCTCAAGGGCGGATAGAACTGAAATGATAAAGGTTTGTTTTACTTTATTGGAGAATAAAATCGCTAAGCCCGGAGACAAGCTCCTTCATCTAAAAATCACTCAGCCTGACGGATCCGTGCTCTCTTCTGGAGAGGATGAGAACGACGAGTTTAGTGCCTCTAGAACCATAGACTACTCTAACGATAGGCTCGAGGCGTGCATTTTCTACACTTCTGAGGGCGAAAGCATGGGCCTTGAAGCTGGTGCATATCTTATAGAAATCCTCGAAGAAGAGGTGGTAATCGGAAGCATTAGTTTAGGGTTACGCTAGCTTTAGTCTTAAGGACAAACTAAGCGCCCACGCTTATTAACTCCCGTAATTTTATTTGCGTTTTCGTCCGATTTTCGTCCGATGGAAAGAACGACTATAGAAACCGGACGTAGTGGAGAAAAGCTCGCAGAGAAGTACTTAGCCTCGAGGGGTTTCAAAATTTTAGCTCGAAATTGGCGTTGGTTTAAGTACGAAATCGACATTATCGCTCTACACAAAGACGTAATTGTTTTTATCGAAGTAAAGACACGTGGCCCTCGCGCCATTGACGAGGGAGCTGAGATAAAGCTCCCACAAAGACGAAGAATAATCCGCGCGGCGAGTGCGTACCTCTCTATGAACGTGAGGGGAGATATGTCATGTCGATTTGACCTAATAAGGGTGAGGAAATCAAAGGGAGATTGGTGGATCGATCATGTACAGGATGCCTTTGAGGGCGCCTCGGCTTAGGGTGATGTATATTTGTGGTCTCAATTATTTCAAAGAGATGAAAAATCAATCCGGTTCAGGCCGCCGAGGAGGCGCCCGAAGAACCAAACCCGCGTCGAAGTCATTTCTTCCGAAACGCAAAAGTGCTGGCAGTGGGGTAAGGCTTAAGCCAAGAGGCAAAGCAGAAGAAACGCCAGACTCATCCTCAGATAAACCAGGTGATAAGCCCAGAAAGACTGGAGGAAAATCCGGAGGGAAGTATCAAGGAAGCGGTCGACCTTTGCCTAAGACAAGAACCGGAGCGTATAAGCCCGAGTTTTGGCGTAAAAAAGACGAACACAAACGCAAGCCTTTGCCTGACTCAAATGCTCCAATGCGTCTAAATCGCTATGTTGCGCAAGCGGGAATTTGTTCTAGAAGAGATGCAGACGTTCTTATAGCGGCTGGAGTTGTGAGCGTGAACGGAGATGTGATAACTGAGATGGGCTTTCGAGTTCGGAATACCGATAAAGTTCAGGTCGAGGGAGACACTATTAAAGCTGAAAAGAAGCAATATATCCTACTCAATAAGCCTAAGAATTTCCTTGCAACGGGAGATGATCCGCAAGGAAGAAGAACTGTAATGGAGCTTATTCGTGGAGCATGTAAGGAAAGGGTTTTCCCTATTGGAAGATTAGATCGAGACACAACAGGTCTTTTGATGTTCACGAATGATGGTGAAATGGACAAGCGTCTTACTCACCCTAAATCGGACGTAAGGACTCTTTATCACGCCACTTTCAAAGACAAGATTAGCCGAGTTGATCTTCAAAAGATGACAGAGGGGTTTGAGCTTGATGGAAAGTTTATTAAACTCGAAAAAGCTGAATTCGTAAAAGACGACCCTCGCCAAATCGGCGTTGAAATTCACTCCGGTAGAAATAGAATTGTACGACGGATTTTCGAACATTTCGGATATAAAGTAACTCGGTTAGATAGGGTTCTTCTAGCTTGCTTAAGCAAGAAAAACCTGGCTCGAGGTCAGTGGCGATTCCTCACAGAGGAAGAGCTAAGTATCTTAAGGATGACTACTTAAACATGAGCGATAGTCTCGTCATAATTCCCACGTACAACGAAAAAGAAAACGTCGTTGCTATGCTCGAAGCGGTAATGGAGCTCGAGTGCGAGTTCGATGTCCTTGTTGTCGATGATGGCAGTCCAGACGGAACAGCATCGTTAGTTAGTGGTCAAGTCGCTAAATTTCCTGGTCGAATTAACTTACTCGAACGTAAAGGAAAGCTGGGCTTAGGCACGGCATATATTGCTGGGTTTAAGTGGGCTCTCGAACGGGAGTTTGATTACATTTTTGAGATGGATTGTGATTTTTCGCACAACCCGAGAGATCTAGTTAGGCTTCGTTACGCAATTGCGAAAACAGAGGGCGAAGGGGGAGGAGGCTACGGGGAACCTGGTGCAGCCTCCGTTTCTGTGGGGTCGAGATACGTGAAGGGAGGTGGAGTCGTAAATTGGCCTTGGGGGAGGCGCGTAATAAGTCGCGGTGCTTCAATTTACGTAAACTCGGTCTTGTGGCTTGGGGTCCAAGATAGTACGGCCGGATTTGTAGGTTACCGAAGCGAGGTTTTGAGGGCTATCGAGCTTGATGAGGTCGAATTCATAGGGTACGCTTTCCAGATCGAGATGAAGCTTAGAGCAAAAAGAAAGGGGTATGCAATTGTTGAGGTGCCGATTTCTTTTTGCGATCGTGTATTGGGGACTTCGAAAATGAGTATGGATATTTTCCGTGAGGCGTTTTTAGGGGTGCTGAAGATGAAGGTGTTTCGGAAGAAGTTTGGGGGGTAGGGTGCGTTGAACGCTCGCGCATATGGGTGAGGTGACAGCGTCACCTCGTCTGTGAGGTCATCAATTGTTTTTTCAATACCAAGCAAAACAAAGTAATTGTCCTTCAAGAGGTAACTTCGCGGCATGGCAACAGGTAAAACTTTATTTAAAGGGGCTCACATCGTAAATGAGGGTGAGGTGTTTTTAGGAGATGTGCTAATTGACGGGGATAAGATTGCAAAAATCGAGAGAGATGGGGGGTTGACGCAAGGGGTTGACGACGCGAGGGTGATTGATGCGACGGGGTTTTGGTTAATGCCTGGATGTATTGATGATCAGGTGCACTTTCGAGAGCCTGGTCTTACTCATAAAGCGGAGATTGCAACGGAATCGGCGGCGGCGGCGGCTGGGGGTATTACTTCTTTTATGGAAATGCCAAACACCGTGCCTCAGGCTTTGACTCAGCAGCTATTACAAGATAAATATGAAAGGGCCGCTGAAGTAAGTACCGTTAATTACAGCTTTTTTATGGGGGCAAGCAACGGGAACATTGACGAGGTGCTTAAAACGGACCCGAAGAAGGTGTGCGGCGTAAAGGTGTTTATGGGGTCTTCTACAGGGGATATGCTGGTTGATGAGGAAAAGGTTCTTGAGGGAATCTTTAAAGAAAGCCCCACCATTGTCGCAACACATTGCGAGGAGGAGAGCGTTATTAGAGCGAATTTGGCTTTAGCTAAGGAAAAGTACGGAGAAGATGTGCCGATGAATCAGCACCACTTAATCCGTTCCGCCGAAGCTTGCTATCAGAGCTCGTCTAAGGCGGTGGCGCTCGCTGAAAAGCTAGGCACAAGATTGCACATTCTGCACATTTCTACCGCGAGAGAGCTGGAGCTTTTTGACGGGACCATCCCCTTAAGAGAGAAGAAAATCACGTCAGAGGCATGCATACATCACCTTTGGTTTACCGATGCCGATTACGACACGAAGGGGACTTATATAAAATGGAACCCCGCCGTAAAAACCGCCTCGGACAGAGAGGCGATTCGAGCGGCTTTGCTTGACGGAAGAATTGACGTAGTCGCTACAGACCACGCGCCACATACTCTTCAGGAGAAAAACGGTAGTTATTTCAACGCTCCCTCAGGAGGCCCGTTAGTTCAACACGGTCTCCCAGCTATGCTAGATTTAGTTCATCGTGGAGTTATCCGTGTCGAAAAAGTTGTGGACCTTATGTCCCACAGGGTGGCAGAATTATTCCAAATCGAGGAGCGTGGCTTTATCCGAGAAGGCTATAAGGCTGATTTAGTATTGGTAAATCCTGACGGGGCTTGGACCGTAACAGGAGACAACATCCTTTACAAATGTGGTTGGTCGCCATTTACGGGCCATGAATTTAAGTCTAGGGTTGTGGGAACTTGGGTGAATGGAACTCGGGTTTGGGATGGAGTAAATCTTTTAACTAAAAACGGAAATCATGCTGGAGAAAGGCTCACGTTTGATCGCTAGATTATTTCTCTATGCAGCGTTCATCGCTAGCGCCAGTATGAATACGGGTTGCGTTGAGGACCATCGTGACGCGGCAATAGTTGTTGCTCCCGAAGGCATTGTGGAAAGGGATGCTTTTATTCTATTACTCGCTGATATTCAGCTAATTGAGGCGGCTTCTAAAAATCGTGTTTGGAGGAATGATGACGTCGAAAAAAAACTAGGAGAAGCTTATCTGGAGGTTTTCAATAGGCACTCTGTAAGTAAAGAAGATTTCGAAAAGAGCCACACATGGTGGTGGAATCACCCAGTTGCGATGAAATCGCTTCTGTTAGAGGTTACGGAGAGGATTTCTCAAATAGAATCTCAGACGGATAAATAGGCTTTCGCCGTTCTCGTTATTGCGCTTTTTACCGGCTCATAAGTCCAAACCACACCTAATTCCGCTAGCACTGTCCCGAGTTTCGATCCGTCGTATCTCATATCTAATTGTGCCATAGAGAGACTCGCTTTTGTAGCTAACGCTCTTTTTCCCGTTAACTTTTCTAATAGCCAAAAAGCTCTCCAGACTACACCTGCCATCCACGGTTTTATCGGTTTCGCTGGGGCTTTTACGTTAAGACTGTTCGCCACTGATGTGAGTAAGTCCCTATATCTTAGGTTTTCCGAGTTTAGTAAAAACCTCTCCCCTCTTACGCCGTTATCGGCTAATAGTATGCATGCTTTCGCAACATCCGATGAAGAAACATAGCCATTCGAGCCTTTAGGATAAAACGGTATTCCGCTGTGAATTTGGGAGAATATCTCGCCCGAACTACGAGTAAAATCCCCAGGCCCTATAATGATCGTGGGGTTCACCACAGCCACATTGAGCCCCTCCTCCTGACCGCGCCAAACCTCTAACTCCGCCCTATACTTACTCCTCGCATACGCTGTGACGCCTCTCCCCTCCTCAAAAGGAGTCTCTTCCGTTATTATCTCACCTTCGACGTGTCCCAAAGCAGAAACCGAGCTTACATGAACAAGGTCCGTTACTCCCGTATGTAGCATCGCGTTAACGACATTAGCGGTGCCTTCGGCGTTGTTTGCAATAATCGCTTCCTCATCATTTGGGTGAAAGGAAACTATCGCAGCGGTGTGAAAAACCCTAGCACAACCTTTCATCGCCACCTCAAGCGATTCTTGATCATTCAAATCTCCAATCACCCATATTAGTGGAGAATTCGGTGGAATCAAGTCCTCAATCGATTCTATGTCTGAGCTCTCCCTATGTAAAGCGACGACTCTACGACCTGATTTTATTAGCTGCATAACTAATTCCCGACCTACAATACCTGTTGCTCCTGTAATAAAATCCGGTTTATTCATGGAGGTAAAGGTAATTATCTTTGTTTCATCCGAGATTAATGAAAGCCTCAAAACACATACAAAATATCCTTGCGCGGTTACCTCACGAGCCTGGGGTATACAAGCATTTTAATGGAGAGGGGGTGGTGATATATGTCGGGAAGGCGAAGGATTTGCGCAAGCGAGTGTCGAGTTACTTCAATCGTAAGACTTACGAGAATGGTAAAACTCGTATGCTCGTGAAGAAAATAGAGGACATAGAATGGTTAGTCGCCCCCACAGAACAGGATGCTTTATTGCTTGAGAGTAGTCTTATCAAAGAACACAGCCCTTTCTTCAATATTCTTCTCAAAGACGACAAAACCTTCCCGTACATCGTTCTGAAAAAAGAACGGTTCCCACGTGTGTTTTCTACTCGAAGGGTTACAAGCGATGGAGGCGAGTACTTCGGGCCCTTTACAAGCCTTCGCAGCATGAGAACGGTCTTGGATTTATGCAAAAAACTATACCCTATTCGCTCATGCTCCCTAGTATTAAGCAAGAAAAATATAGACCAAAAAAAGTTCCGTGTGTGCCTTGAGTTTCATGTAGGAAACTGCCTCGGCCCTTGTGTTGACAAGCAATCCGAAGAGGATTATGATGTCAGCATTCAGGCAATTCGGCATGTCTTAAAGGGCAATTTATCCGTCGTGAGGCAGGAGCTTCAGAAGGAATTAGACGTTGCGGTTACTGGGTTGGCTTTTGAAAAGGCTGAGTCTCTTAAAACCAAGCTTGCCTCCCTAAAACTATACCGAGCAAAAAGTACCGTTGTACACCCTAAGATCGACAGCGTAGATGTCTTTTCTGTGATAAGCGATAACAGTGCAGGTTATATAAATTGCATGCATATCGTTTCTGGAGCAGTCGTCAGAGGCCAAACCTTTGAGATAAAGAAGCGCCTAGACCAAACCGACCTTGAACTACTTCAATCCGCCATCCCCCTAATACGATCCCGCTTCGAAAGTTCAAGCCGTGAAATTTTCACTTCCTTCAAAGTCAATGTCGCTTTACCGGGCGTTAAGTTTTCGGTCCCTTTAAAGGGCGATAAAAAGCGACTCCTGGATATGTCGGACAAAAATGCTCGATTCTTTATGAAAGATCGGCAAAAACACCAAGAACAGCTCGACCCCGAAGCCGCCACAGAGAGGTTGATGAGCGGAATGCAAGCCGACCTTCGATTGAAATCTCAACCACGACACATCGAATGTTTCGACAATTCTAACCTGCAGGGGACGAACCCGACATCTGCTTGTGTCGTCTTTCGTGACGGAAAGCCGGCAAAAAGAGATTATCGAAATTTCAATATTCGAACTGTCGAAGGGCCGGACGATTTCGCCTCTATGCGCGAAGCCGTGTACAGAAGATATTCTCGTCTTTTGAGAGAGGGAGGTCGAGAGTCTCTACCCCAACTCCTCGTAATAGATGGCGGAAAGGGGCAGGTTAGTCACGCCATGGAAGCAATTGAAGAGCTGGGGCTAAGGGGCGAAATTGCGATTGTGGGAATCGCGAAAAGGCTTGAGGAATTATTCTTTCCTGGCGACTCTGCTCCAATTTATCTCGACAAGAGATCCTCAACTTTGAAGTTGATTCAGAACATGAGAAATGAAGCGCACAGGTTCTCTCTTGCGCATCATAGAAAACGTCGGTCTAAGGAGGCGATTGCTTCCATTTTAGACGAAGTACCTGGAATCGGTCCCGCAACCAGAGATAAGCTAATAACACATTTCGGTTCAGCTGCGAAAGTGATTCAAGCTTCAGAAGAAGATGTAGCGAAGGTGGCTACACTAAAGATTGCCAAGGCGATTAAAAGTCGAACTTTCCTCTAAGCTTATCTCCACCGGCTTCTTTGTAACCCGCAACTATGTCTTTAATTATTTCTTCTGCAGAAGGAATTCCTTCGAGTTGAGCGGCAATTTGGCCAATTTCAAGCTCACCTTCTTCTAAATCGCCTTCAAACATTCCGAGTTTTGCACGACCTCGACCTAAAATTTCGGTAAGTTTTTCTTTAGACGCACCGCTTTGTTGGGCGTCTGCAAGTTTTTTATAGAGTGGGTTATGAAGCATTCTAACAGGCGTGAGTTCTTTGAGCGTAAAAGTCGTCGCTCCCTCCCCTGCTCCTATTACGGCTTCCTTAAAGGCAATGTGTGCCGAGGATTCTTCACAAGCAACGAACCTCGATCCCATCTGAACTCCGTCTGCCCCAAGCACCATCGCGGCAAGCATCGACGGTCCGTCATGAATTCCGCCCGCTGCAATTACCGGAACCGAACTAACGGATGACACTGCCGGGATAAGACACATAGTCGTCGTTTCTTCTCGGCCGTTATGCCCTCCCGCCTCGAAACCTTCTGCTACGACCGCATCTACTCCGGCCTCTTCCGATTTAAGGGCGAACTTCGAACTACTAACGACGTGCACAAC
>DQRJ01000057.1 GCA_015663855.1 Flavobacteriales bacterium
AAGTGGTATTTAAGTCATTCAAGTCGATAGTTGTGTTAGGCCTAGAAGATGGAACAATAATCCTGGCAGAGCCGGTAATAGGAGCTTATGAGGGAATGGCAGTGAAGTCGAGTAATAGTTCAGAGAAGGGATGAGAAACATAATTAAGTTTTTCGTCCAACACCATATAGTGGGTGACTTATTGATGCTGGCTATTATTATATCAGGCCTTGTAGGTATGTCTAGTTTAAGGTCAAACTTCTTCCCAGAAGTTGATTCAAAAATTGTTGTAATTCAAACTGTCTATCCCGGTGCCTCACCTGAGGAAATAGAGGAGGGGATAGTTGCGAAAATCGAAGAAAACCTACAAGGGGTTAATAATATTGTATTAGTTACTTCGACATGTACGGAAAATTTTGGTAGTATAGTTGTAGAGGTAAAAAATTCTAATAAAACAGATCAAGCGCTTCAAGATGTCAAGAACGCTGTAGATAGGATAGCTTCGTTTCCTGCTGGGATGGAACCCCCTATTATTTTCAAACAAGAATCTGAGAATATTGCTATTATTCTTGCAGTTACTGGTGTAGATGATCTGCATTTACTTAAGACTACCGCCAGAGATATAGAGAGGGGACTAAGGTCGTATGACGGGATTTCTCAAATATATCTTTCTGGATTTCCTGATGAAGAGATTGAAATTGCGGTTAGAGAAGATAAACTAGACGAGTTAGGGATTTCTATAGCGGAGGTAGCTCAGGCTGTACGAAACACTAATATCGAAACTACTGGGGGGAGAATTAAAACAGATACGGAAGAGCTTTTAGTTCGAGGACGATTTAAGGTTTATTCGGCCGAAAAATTTCAAGATATCGTAATTAAAGCGGACAAGAATGGGAGGATAATTCGACTTTCGGACTTGGCTGAGATAAAAAATCGTTGGTCGGATACGGATCCATCTAGGAACTGGTTTAATGGAAAACCATCGGTTAGCATTACTGTGAATAGTCTTAATTCAGAATCTATTCTCGATGTTACGGAGTATGTAAGAGCTTACATCGCAGCTTTTAACGAGCGTGGAGGCGAGTTGAAACTCGATATTATTCGAGACCAATCTGTCGTACTTAACCAACGTATTGACTTACTCGTTAATAATGGGATCATTGGGTTTTTGTTAGTGCTTTTGTTTTTGGCACTATTTCTAAATCTCAGACTCGCGTTTTGGGTAGCCCTAGCTATCCCTGTGTCTTTTGCAGGTATGTTCATGTTCGCAGAGATGGCGGGCATCACCATTAATGTGGTGAGTTTGTTCGGAATGATACTCGTGATAGGAATTTTAGTGGATGACGGAATTGTAATCGCTGAGAATATTTATAGAAAATATGAGCGAGGTTTTTCTCGCATGGAAGCGACGATTGAAGGTACCATGGAAGTTCTACCGGCTGTATTTTCTGCCATTATCACTACGATTATAGCTTTTTCAGCGTTCTTCTACATAGAAGGGAAACTTGGAGACATTTTCCAGGACATGGCCACGGTTATTATCCTGACATTAATCTTCTCGTTAATCGAAGGAGCCTTTATTCTACCTGCACACGTTGGTAATTCTAAAGCATTGAGAAGTGACTTTAAGCCAAACAAGTTAGAGGTGACGATGAGTAAATTTCTTAATCGTTTGAGAGACCTTTTTTACGTTCCGGTGTTAGCATTCACTCTTCGTAGTCCATGGATTTCATTCAGTGTAATAGTTGCAATTTTCCTAATTACTGTTCCAGGGCTAATAGGTGGAGGATTTGTTAGAACTACATTTTTTCCGTTTATCGAGGGGGACTTTATTACCGTAAACCTGACTATGCAAGCAGGAACAAGGGAAGGGATAACGTTAGAGGAGTTAAATAAAATGGAAGCTGCGGTTTGGGAAGTAAATGAAGAATTAAGCGCTGAAAGAACTGATGGGCTGAATACTATTTTAGCGATAGATAAAAAAATAGGTCCTTCTACTCATAGTGGGTCATTGAATATTCAGCTACTCGACGGGGAGAGGCGAGGAGTTTTAAGTACAGATGTTAGTTCTAGAATTCGTGAGAAAGTAGGTGTAGTGTATGGTGCTGAAAATCTAAGCTTTGCTGCTTTTTCTCCTTTTGGAAGAGCTGTGTCGATTTCTCTTTTAGGAAACGATTTGGAAACCCTTGAAGCTGCAACCCAGGAGTTAAAAGCGGAGATGAATAAGCGTGATGAACTAAAAGATGTTACGGATAGTAATCAAGCTGGGCTGCATGAAATTAGTGTGACCTTACTTCCTCGTGCTTACCAACTAGGGTTTAATGAGCAGGAGCTTTTGTCCCAAATCCGTCAAGCCTTCTATGGATTTGAAGTCCAAAGATTACAGAAAGGACGTGATGAAGTTAGGGTTTGGGTAAGGCTTGATGAAAGGGATAGGTCTTCTATAGGATCACTTGAGAATTTCAGGTTGAGAACGGTGACAGGCGATAGAGTACCTTTTTCCGAGGTGTGCGAGATTAATGTAGAACGTGGGATTACGGCTATAAATCGTATTTACGGACAACGAGAAGTTCAAGTAAGTGCAGATCTATCAGGACCGAAGGCAAGTGCGACCGATATTATCGCAGAACTAAAATCCGATATCGTTCCGGCAATCCTTTCTCGTTACCCATCGGTTCGGGCTAGTTATGAAGGCCAAAACCGTGAGGTCAGTAAGTCCCAGAAATCAATCGCGAAGGTCATGCCACTCATTTTCGCCTTGATGTTTTTCGTTATCGTCCTCACTTTCCGATCACCACTACAAGGAGTTGCCGTTTTCGGGTTAATCCCATTCGGGCTTGTCGGAATAAGCATAGGTCACTGGCTACTCGATGCTCAGATCAGTCTTTTCTCTGTATTGGGAATGCTTGCTCTTGTCGGGATTCTTGTAAATGATGCCCTTGTGTTTGTAGCGGCATACAATAGTTACTTGAAAGAGGGAATGACTGTGCATGAAGCGATTTGGGAATCAGGAATGAATAGATTCCGTCCGATTATTCTCACGTCTGTTACGACAGTAGCTGGACTTGCACCGCTTATGTTGAATAAGAGTTTCCAAGCTCAATTCTTGATACCGATGGCTATTTCAGTTGCTTTCGGATTGTTATTCGTAACAGTAATTATTCTGGTTCTTTTACCGATTTTCCTTCAGTGGATTAACCCACTGCACAGAGGCTGGATTTGGGTTAATAATGGTAAGTGGCTTACTGTTAGAGAGGCAGAGCCAGCTGTTAGAGAGCAAGCTATAGCGAGAGAGATTAATGAAGAAATATCGGGTCCATCAACGACAGAGCAATCATGAATAAAGTAATCATTAACACAGCTGTATTAGTGGTCTTTTCTACTTTTTATGCTCTGATTTCTATATCAAATGTATCCGCTCAATCGAATCAAATATTGAGCGCACCGGATTTGAGCTTAGAGGGGGCAATTTTTCGTGCTCTTGAATCTAATTACGGAATTAGAACTGCCCGTTTGGGAGTAAAGGCATCTGAAATCAACAATAGCTGGGGTTCGGCGGGTGCACTCCCGACTTTAACTTCATCTGTAAGCACAAATAAAGCGGTCAGTGACCAAACCGAAAACCCGACATCATTCATCCAGGAAAAACTTGAATCGGATGGGATAAGTGGTGGACTGAACCTCAATTGGACACTGTTCAACGGCATGGGCATGTTCGCTTCTAAAACCCGACTTGAGCTCCTAGAGTCACAGTCTGAGGGGCAAGTCGAGCTGATTATTGAGAATACCGTGCAAGCGATTGATTTGGCATATCATAACATTCTAGTCCAAATCCAGTTGCTTCAAGTTCTCAACGAATCAATGGATCTCAGTAGGGATAGGCTTAATGAGATTCTGTGGAGTGAGGAATATGGTGCCGCGGGGACTTTTGATAGGCTTCAATTTGAGAATGCGATTCTTGCGGATAGTGCTGCTTGGTTACAGCAGGGTGTGGCGGTTCACACTTCCATTCGCAATCTAAATCGATTAATGGGGGATGAGGAAGATGCGGAATGGATGTTTACGAGTAAGCTTTCTGCACCACCAGTTTTGCAGGATTACTCTAACCTCCTTATTTCGGTACTTCAGAATAACGTGAATATCAGTAATGCGATTTTATCGAATAGAATTGCTCACCAAGGGGTAAAGCAAAGCCAGGCGTTTTTATATCCTGTGCTAGGACTTAATGCTGCGTTTTCTGATGCAGTGTCTCAATTTTCGGCGGGGGATTTACAGGGGAGTGGTAGGTCTGTTAATACATCTGCGCTTCTCACTTTAAACTTCAATCTCTTTAATGGAGGTGCTACTCGGCGAGCTATCGCCCTCGCTACAATTCAAGAGGATATTTCGAGAATCGACGAAGAAAATGTGAGAAACCTAGTGGGTTCGCTTGCGAGCGATGCTTATGAGAGATACGTTCTTAGTTCGAAAGTTTACGATCTTAATGTTAAGGCTTCAAACAATGCTAATATTTCATTGTCTATTGCCGAAGCGTCGTATAAGAACGGTGTAATTAATGCCTTGGATTATCGATTACTTGAGGTCGCCCTTCAACGTGCAAGAGTTAATGAACTTCAATCGTTACTTGTTTGGCGTGGGGCTTACGTCGAGTTGCAAAAGTTAACGGGAGCTCTTCGAGGCCCGATAAAGTTAGAGATGTTATAGACCTGCTAGCTTTAAGTGGCTTTCGCGCTTAGCAATTTCGAGGTCGGAGGCTACCATTTCAGAACACAGATCCCTCCATGGTGTGGTGGCTTCCCATCCTAGTTTCGAAAGAGCCTTTGAGGCGTCTCCGACTAGAGTATCTACTTCTGCGGGTCGGAAATATCTTGGATCGATTTTCACGAGCGTTTCACCAGACTCGGAACACACGCCGATTTCATCTGACCCTTCTCCCTTCCAAATAAGAGTAACTCCGGTATCGGCAAATGCCTGAGTAGTAAATTCTCGAACCGAAATTTGTGTACCTGTAGCTAAAACGTAGTCGTCGGGCGTGTCTTGCTGAAGCAT
>DQRJ01000021.1 GCA_015663855.1 Flavobacteriales bacterium
GTACCCATTACGTCTACAACAAGTAACTTGTGTCCCGACGTTATTAAATCCCCCTGAGACCAAACCACCCCCTCCCCTTTTGAATTCACTCCACGAAGGATTATTTCGGATCCGGGTAGCCAGGGTTGTTCCGAGCTCCAATCGACATCGGCTTCGGTAGAGATCACGCCTCCCCAAGTTGTCGAATAGTGAGTCCCGCTTTTAAAAACACCATCGACGATAGAATCACCGAGCAAAGTCGCTTCGAATAAGAATAAATGAATGCCGTCGAAATTTCCTAGCGAGAAACGACCCGTTGTTAGGTCGATTTTACCTGCTTGGTAACGATAATCCCCAGTAGAAGTTAGAAACGTTCCCCAAACAGAATCCCCCCTCTGCTTAAAATTCAACTTTCCCAGATCGGTATCCCAAACGCTATAAATCTCACCCTCTTCCATCAAGACCGAAGATCGCTCGACTTCTTTTAAGCGCTCTATGGTTAGTGGGACTCGATAATCCTTTGTTCGAAGTGAATCAATCCACCCCCCAGTATACACATCGTCTTCCCATCGTCCTATCCACGATCCGTTAAAAACAGGAACAGAGTAAACCTCATTAGTTATATCGCGAGAAATAGATTTTAGATAAATCCTTTCGTCTCCGTTTCGGACCGTAATTCCGCCCGAATTTAATTCTACCTTAACATCAACCGACGTGGAGTCGTCGAGTTTAAACGAGGCGAAATAAACAGGGTGCTCGACCTGTCTATTAGAACTTGTCGAGCACCCCATAAAAACAACTAAACCAAATATTAGAGAAGCTATGTTAAATAACCGACTCAAAATTAAAGGTCGAATTTGATACCTTGAGCCAAAGGCAGATCAAGGCCGTAGTTAATTGTGTTTGTTTGGCGACGCATATATGCTTTCCAAGCATCAGAACCAGACTCACGCCCACCTCCGGTTTCTTTCTCACCACCAAACGCACCGCCGATTTCAGCACCAGAGGTTCCGATATTAACGTTAGCGATTCCACAGTCAGAACCAGCAGCAGATAAGAACAACTCTGCCTCACGAAGGTTATTCGTCATAATAGCTGAAGAGAGACCCTGGACAACACCGTTTTGAAGAGCAACAGCCTCTTCGATAGTGTCGTACTTCATAATGTAAAGGATAGGCGCGAATGTCTCGTGCTGTACAATTTGCATATCGTTAGTAACCTCAGCAATAGCGGGCTTTACGTAACAACCACTCTCGTAACCCTCTCCCTCGAGAACCCCACCAGGAACAAGAACCGTTCCTCCTTGAGCAGCAACAGCCTCTAAAGCTGCGAGATATTGATTTACAGCATCCTTATCGATAAGCGGCCCCACGTGATTGTTTTCGTCTAGCGGATCGCCGATGCGCACCTGCGTGTAGGCTTGCGTAAGTTGATCTTTTACTTTTTGGTATATAGAAGAGTGTACAATTACACGACGAGTGCTTGTGCAACGCTGCCCACAAGTTCCCACAGCACCAAATACGGTAGCTGGAACAACAACCTTAAGGTCAGCGTCTGGAGTGATGATAATAGCGTTGTTTCCCCCTAACTCTAGTAAAGAACGACCCAAACGAGCAGCAACTGCTTGAGCTACGATTTTACCCATTCTAGTAGATCCGGTAGCGCTCACTAAAGGCACTCTCTTGTCTCCACTCATCATCTCCCCCACCTTGTAATCACCATTGATTATACACGATAGACCCTCAGGCACATTGTTTGCTTCTGCAACCTCAACCCAAATGTTTTGGCACGCAATAGAGCAAAGTGGCGCCTTTTCAGAGGGCTTCCAAATACAAACGTCGCCAGAAACCCATGCTAGCGCAGTGTTCCAACACCAAACCGCTACAGGGAAGTTAAAAGCCGATATAATCCCAACAGTTCCAAGCGGGTGGTATTGCTCATACATGCGGTGGTTACGTCGCTCAGAGTGCATTGTAAGACCGTAAAGCATACGGCTTTGGCCTAAAGCAAAGTCACAGATGTCAATCATTTCCTGAACCTCACCAAGTCCTTCCTGGTAGCTCTTCCCCATTTCATACGAAACGAGAGCACCCAAAGATTCTTTTTTCTCACGAAGAGCGTCACCGAATTGGCGAACAACCTCCCCTCTTTCGGGAGCGCTCCACTTGCGCCACTCGATAAAAGCCTTACCCGAAGCCTCCATAACAGCCTCATAATCAGCGGATGACGCGGTTGATACGCTAGCGATAGTTTTCCCGTTAGTAGGAGAAATTGAATCGATTGAGGGGCCAGAACCGAGCTTGCGCCCACCGATCATAACCCCAGCATTTGTGTCTTTAATGCCTAAATCGGAAAGTATTTTTTGAATATCCATAAATTAAGATTGTTTTTGCGGTTATTGCGGTGCAAAGATACGATTAGAATTACCGTGGACTTATTAAGACATAAAGAGCTATCAAAATTAAAGCGAAAGGAGAACGAAAAGTTCCTTAAGCGCCTTAAGAAATTTAAGCCTCAAAAGCTTGACTCCCTGATTCACCCTATTCATGACGAGGTGTTTGCGTGTACAGACTGCCTCCAATGTGCGAACTGTTGCAAAACTACTGGCCCGAAGTTTATAGAATCTGACATCACCCGTATCTCAAAACTTTTCAAGATGAAAACGCGGGAGTTCGAAGACGAATACCTTAGAAAGGACTCTGAAGGCGAGTTCGTTTTAAAATCGGTCCCCTGTACGTTTTTAGGAGCGGATAACAAATGCTACATCTACGATGTAAGGCCTAAGGCGTGTAGGGAATTCCCTCATACAGATAGACGCAAACAAACCCAAATCTTAGACCACACACTAAAGAACATTGAGGTGTGCCCGGCTGTTTACGAGATTGTAGAAAAGCTTAAAAAAATACCCGGTGTTACCGCTCCAAGTAAATCAAAAGGACGCTAACGTCTGAGGCGCTTACGCCTGAAATGTTTGCTGCAGCGCCAAGTGTTTTAGGTTTTTTATCCCCAAGTTTTTGACGAGCTTCCCCGCTAAGTGATGCTAGCTTTGAATAATCTAAATCGCTAGGAATACGCATGTCCTCTAGCTTAGACATCCTGTCTGCCATCGCCTGCTCCTTCTCAATATAGCCCTCGTATTTAATCATAATTTCTGCCTGCTCGAGAACCTCAGAACCGAAACTTGACAAACCATCAAGCTCGGGGATGTTTTCGATCATTGCGGCAAGACCTATATGAGGTCGTGTAAGAATCTGCTTTGCCTTCACACGCTGCTTCATGGGTGTACTTCCGACGCTTTCGATTAATTCATTAGCTCCGTCAGGACTAATAGAGGTCTTATCAAGCATTTTGCGAACTGCCCTCACCCCTGCCTGTTTTTCCTCCAGATTTTTAAGCCTTTCATCTGAGGCCAAACCAATTTCATGCCCCAACCTCGTTAGTCTTTCATCTGCGTTATCTTGACGCAACAGGATGCGGTATTCCGCCCTTGAAGTAAACATTCTATAAGGCTCATCGGTTCCTTTTGTCACTAGGTCGTCTATTAAAACCCCGATATAAGCATCCGATCGACTTAGAGTAATAGGCTCTTTGTTCCACGTGGAACGTGCCGCATTTAATCCCGCCATAAGACCCTGGCAAGCGGCCTCTTCGTAGCCGGTTGTGCCATTTATTTGGCCTGCAAAATAAAGAGCGTCTACAGAAGTGGTTTCTAAACTATGCTTTAACTGAGTAGGAGGGAAGAAGTCATACTCAACGGCATAACCAGGCCGGAACATTTTCGCTTCTTCGAAGCCAGGAATAAGTCGCATGGCTGCCAGCTGTATCTCCTCTGGAAGGCTCGTGGAAAACCCGTTGAGGTAAATTTCAACAGTGTTTCTACCCTCGGGCTCAACGAATAGTTGGTGGCGATTTTTATCGGCGAAGCGGTTTATTTTATCTTCAATACTTGGGCAATAACGAGGCCCTAAACCTCGAATTCGTCCGTTGAACATCGGAGACCTATCGAACCCTGAGCGAAGCACTTCGTGAACGCTGTCGTTCGTGTAAGCGATGTGGCAAGGGAGTTGGTCGTTCAGGTTTTCACGTCGCTTTAGGAATGAGAAGTGCGTCGGGTTTTCGTCTCCGGGCTGTAGCTCCATCTTCGAAAAATCTAAACTTCTGCCGTCAACCCTTGGCGGAGTTCCGGTCTTCATTCGACCACTCTCAAAACCGAGCTCAACTAGCTGTTCGGTAATTCCTGACGAAGCCCTTTCCCCAGCTCTCCCCCCTCCGAACTGCTTCTCGCCAATATGAAGAAGGCCGTTCAAGAACGTCCCGTTTGTTAGCACCACAGCCTTTCCTCTTATCTCAGTTCCTAGCGCAGTTCGTACGCCCACACAACGCCCCCCCTCTACAATAACGCCCGTGACGGAGTCCTGCCAAAAATCGAGACCCTCGGTCTGTTCAAGCATTTCACGCCAAGTCTGTGCGAACAAATATTTATCGTTCTGTGTTCGAGGACTCCACATGGCGGGCCCCTTCGATCTGTTCAGCATACGAAACTGAATAGCGCTATGATCACTTACTAGCCCGCTATATCCTCCGAGGGCATCTACCTCTCTTACGATTTGGCCTTTAGCGACACCACCCATGGCTGGATTGCATGACATTTGGCCTATAACCCCCATATTCATGGTCACAAGCAATGTTTTAGCTCCTGTATTAGCCGCCGCCGCCGCCGCCTCATTTCCTGCGTGTCCAGCGCCCACAACAATTACATCGTAAGTAGTGTGAAATTTCACCTGAGTATTATTTAGAGTGTTCCACGTGGAACATATTCAAAGCTTCGTCTTCTTGAGAGCGCATAATTGCCGCATCTTTTTTTGACTTGTCCTTATAGCCGCACAAATGTAGGACTCCATGAACCATAACTCGCTTTAATTCAGCCTGAACCTTCACGCCTTCCTTGCGAGCGTTATCCTTAACTCTGTCGTATGAAATCAATAAATCGCCACTAATGACATCACCTTCAGAGTAGTCAAAGGTGATAATATCTGTATAGTAATCGTGATTTAAGTGCTCTTTGTTTACGCCGAGTAAATATTCGTCGGAGCAAACGACAATGCTAATTTCACCCAGAACTTTATCTTTCCCCCCCACTACTTTTTCAAGCCAAACCCTCACAGCCCTCTTCTCTAGAACCCGATGTGGCACATCTATTTCGCTAAAGTAAATCATTGTACAAAAGCTTTTTAACGCTATAGAAGGGTAGGGGCGAGGCCTAACCGAGAACGCCCGTAAACGTTAATTCAACGACACGACCATCATCCTCGAACCCACACTCATCCGCAAGGTTACGCATTAAAAACACCCCCCTTCCACTAGGGCGCTCAAGGTTTTCAGGAGCGGTTGGATCGGGCAGATTATCATAATCAAAGCCAGGGCCTTCGTCGACTATTCTGAAGAAAAGATCTTTCTCCCTCACCTCATACTCTACTAACACATCTTTTTTTATGTCAAGTTTGTTTCCATGAACGATAGCATTGTTTACAGCTTCGGTCATAGCGATGAGGACATCACCATAGTGCTCACCGATCATTCGGTATTTATCACAGATATCGTCAATTAGATGTTCAACGATTGCTATATTTTCTGGCTTAGAAGGAAAGCGCAATTCTTGCATAGTGGCGGTCATGGGATAAGGACTTCGGGCTTATCGCCTAAGGTATTAAAATAATCATTCACTTTGTCGCGGTAATATGGAACTAAATCAGCGGGCACTGTTCGTAACAATTCAAGCTCATTTGCCTTATTTCGTAGATAATCAATCATTTGAGGAGAGTCGGGGTGGAGGGTTTGGTCTCCGACACGTGACTTACGCTCATCTTTTTCACCTCGAATTCTTTCCGCCTCCTCGGCTTCGAGTAAACGAGAGAGGATATTTCGCTGTCTTTCAAGCGTGGCAATATCGACATTTCGATTAATCAAATCTCGTTCGAGATCTTCCATTTCCTCAGCGATCTTCTTCATTTCGCCACCGTCACCGGACCCGTCTTCATTTAATTCTTGTGCCTTTTGCTTTGCCATCTGTCTTAGAGCGGCCTGTTGAGCGGCCATTTCGGCGAGCTCTTTACTCATTCCGGAGCCGCGTTTCCCCGATTCTCCCTTGTTTGAATTTTCACCCATCTTCTTCTTCATAGCCTCAAGCTTCTTCCCGAGCGCCTCCTGCATCTTTTTCATATCGCCAGCCTTAGGGGAGGGTTTGGACCCAGAACCACCAGGCTTACTGCAATTACCTGAGCCAGGATTTTTACACTCCTGCTTCTTCTGCATCTGTTGTAAAGCCTCATCAAGGAGCAAAGCCAAATTGTTAAAAGAAGTCATCACATACTGCTGATTCATAGTGATTTGAGCGGTTTTTCTATCACCAAACCCGCCTAAAGCTTTTTCCATGTGATGGTTCACAAGTCCGATCTCTCTGTTCACGGCTCCGGCGAGTTGGCGAACCCTAAGGGAGAGCGCGAAAAGTGAGTCGGCAACCATCTTTGCTTCGTCTTTCAGAGAACGCTGGGTCTGGCCGTGAATAACGTAGCGAGGGTCTTGATTTTCTGTTTTACCGAGCTCACCCATTAGTTTTTCTTCGTCGAAAGACAGCGTTATGATATTTTCTAAAAGCGCCCTTAACGCGTCCATGTCCTCCTGTTCGTCCTCGGACTCAGACTCCATTTGCATGCTTTCCATCCTCTGGGCGAGTTCCTCCATCTTTTCAGCGGCGCTTTTTTGCTTCTCGGAGGCCTTTTTTTCCTTCCCTTTGTCTAATTCTTCTGAGCTTTCTTTTTGGTCTTCCTGAATCGATTTTTCGTCATCCTCACTGTTGAGCATCGGGTTAGGATTCTCGAGCTCTTTGTTGTCTTTTTCGAGCTCGTCGATCTTCTTTTGGATATCTTCGAAAGCCTTGTTTAAGCTGTCCTGAGCGGACTTAAGATCTTCGCTAGGTAATTCTTCCTTCTCGGTTTTTTCAGCGAGATCACGTTGTTTTTCAGCGAGCTCCTTGAGCTTTTTAACGGTTTCGTCCATTTTAACCTCCCACTCGAGCTGCTTAAACTGCTCTAAAGCTCGATCAAGTTCCTTTTCAAGAGCGTCTTGGCCGACATCCATTTTTTCGAGCTGTTTTTGGATTTCATCGGGATCCATAGCTTCCATAAGCTCTTGCATCTTCTTGTAGAGCTCGCGGAGTTCGTCCGACATTACCTCGTCCATAAGCTTCTGTAGCTCGTTCTGCTTCTCCATGATTCTCTCTTCTTGGGGAGAGAACTCGTTAAGCTTTTCGTTCTTTATTTCGTTCGCCTTTTTTACTTCGTCGATCTTTTTACGGAGCTCTTCCTGCTTCTTCAAGAGCTCTTCAAGCGCCCGCTTATCCTGCCAATCCATTTCCCGCTCCTCCCTTAAACGCTCTTTAAACGCCTCCATTTCGCGACGTAACTCTTCGGCCTTTTCTACCGCATCTTCAATAGAGGCTTCGATTTCTTCATTAGCCTCGTCTCGTTCTTCGAGTAATTCGTTTTCATCGGGAGCCGAAAACACCCTTGTCGAAGTTTTAGAGGACTTGAATCCATTTACCCCATCATTATCCCAAACCTCTAGCCAGTACTCCACCGCATCACCCGCAGAAAGCTCTAGTGATTTCATATCCCACGTGAAGAAGAACTCATCCGTTTTGCCAGAAGGTCTGTCAAGAAGAGTGTAGTTCGGAGACTTTTCACCGGCCTTCTTTACTGCGAACACGAGCTTAGTAAATCCGTAATCGTCGCTAACACCTCCGGTGAAATATCTTAACTGTCGAGTTGTGCTATCCTCAAGCTCCACAACTTTAATTACCGGCCTTCTGTCTGCGACCACCCGTAAAGAGAACCTCATAGAATCAACAGCCCCTAAATCTTTATTTTCAGGGACTAACCAATATGGAACGGTCGCTTCAGCTCTCCAAGAAGCGGCATAAATTCGCCCTGTAATATTTTCGGTTTCTACTAGAGAGTCCCCGACCCGAATTCTAAACTCGTCAGAGTCCTTAACTCGGCACTCCCATCTTATTGTAGTGCCTTCAGGAACAACGACGTCACCGTGATTTGTTTGGTCAATATACTCAAGGCCGGTATAGGAAGGAGGGGTGGCGCCTAACGAGAACTCTAAAACCCTTGGCACAGGAAGCGCGAGAAGGGTGTATTCAGGGGAGTTCCAACCATTTGCAGAGCAACGGAAATAGGCGTCTGACCTTAGAGATGTGAAAACGTACTTAAAGAGACCTCCTCGAAGCCGCTCCATCCGATATCTATTTTCGCCCTCTTCGAGATAGACAGTTGAAGGAACGACACTTCCCTCCACCCTCACAACGAAGTCGAAACCTTCACCCACGGGCGCTTTAAGCGGAACGGAAACCACAACGAATCGAAACGGCGAAGGCGCCTCGAAAGATGTCCGGTGTTGGATTAATCGTTCGGCGGGCTCGGAAACGACGGACGGTCTCCAAATTAAAACCGAAAAAAGCACGACTATCGGTCCGATAGCGTACTTCAAATACCGTGCGTTCTCTTTAATATCGATAGCGCTTGTAAAAGGAATCGGACTTAACTCGAGAGTCCGCTGTTCGACACTTGCTATTAAAAGGTCAACGTTTAAGTCGGATTTTTCGTCGTGGTTCGCAATTTGGCCTTGAAGTTGAAGAGTATTAAGGAGCTTATCCTTTACCTCAGGGAAGTGATCCCCCACAATTTTACTCGCATCTTCATGACTGATTATTTTCCCGAGACGCGCAATGTGCAGCAAAGGAATTATGATCATTTTACCGATGACCCCGGCCGCCACAACAGTAAAAGACCAAAACAAAACCGTTCGCCCCATCACTCCAAAACGTCCGAAATACTCTGTAACAGCAAGAAGTAAAAAGCCCGCGGTCACAATTGCCGTGGCTAATAAAACGCCCTTGAGCGCCTTGTTACGGTAGTATTTCCGTACAAAAGCGTCGAGTTTTTCTATGAGAGATATATAAGTCATGTTCGGACCCTTAAAGGTACGTATCTTGCCCCTCTGTCCGTAAACGAACAATGATGATTAAAATTCGCCAACTTATTCTCCTTTCTGCGCTATTTTTTGCAGCCTCTTTATCTCCTATCGCTCAAGTCGTTGTAATAAACGAAGTAGATGCTTTAGTGGCTGAAGCGTCACAATTTGTTGAGCTTAGCGGTGTGCCAAACATGGCTTTAGACGGATTTTCGTTAGCTTTCGTTAAGTCAAGCTGGTTAGGAGGTGGAGCTTATGGTATAGAGGTGTATGATGCGATGCTTTTAGATGGACAGCAATTGAATTCAGAGGGGTTTTGGTCTATGGAATTAGAATTAAACATCACGATTGCGGCGGTGGCGATTTACGAATCCGATTTAAGCGGTATCATCATAGGCGAAGAGCCCCCCTCTGAAGACATCGTGGACGCTCTGGTCTACGGGAACACATCCCCAACTCACCCGCAAGCATTGATTTTGATTCAAGCCCTTATGCCTCTCGGTTCAGGAATTTTATATGAAGGCGCAGAGGAAAATAGCCAGGGACACTCACTTTCGAGATTGCCAAACGGGGGAGAAGCCTTCGACTTGGCCGCCTATGTTTTGCAACCCCCTTCTCAAGGAGCCAC
>DQRJ01000111.1 GCA_015663855.1 Flavobacteriales bacterium
ATAACACTTTACAACTTGCATTTAGACCTTCGAAGCGATACAGTCACACGCCCCACTGAGGCAATGCGGGTGGCGATGAATTCTGCGGTTACTGGCGACGATGTTTTCGCCGAAGATCCCGAGATAAATGCGCTACAGGAGAGGTGCGCAGCGATGTTTGGAAAGGAGGCGGGGCTTTTTTGTCCTTCAGGCACCATGACAAACCAAATCGCTATTTCTGTCCATACCTCCCCCGGTGACGAAGTGATTTGCGATAAACAGGCACACATTTATAATTACGAAGGCGGCGGAATTGCGCGTCTGAGTGGAGCGTCAGTACGTCTTACAGATGGCGATAGGGGACGATTTACATCTTCGCAAATGAAAGCCTGCATTAACCCTGAGGCGAGCCATCTCGCTAAGACGACTTTAGTGAGTTTGGAAGATACGTGTAATAAGGGAGGAGGCAGTGTTTGGGAGATGTCACAGTTAAGGGAGGTCTCTCGGGAAGCTCGCAAAATGGGGCTTTCTATTCATCTCGATGGTGCGCGTCTTTGGAATTCTATGGTCGCAAGAGACGTTCAAAACAATCCCGACGCCCTAATAGAGTACGGTTCGTTATTTGATTCTATCTCGCTATGTTTTTCGAAAGGACTGGGATGCCCAGTAGGTTCGGTTCTTATCGGCTCTAGCGATTTTATTTCGCGTGCACATCGAGCCCGGAAAGTCTTTGGTGGGGGAATGCGCCAAGCGGGGGTCGTTGCCGCCGCAGGGATTTACGCTCTGGACCACAATATTGATAGGCTCGCAATAGATCACGAACGGGCGAAGAAATTAGGGGAGGCGGCATTACGCCATCCGAGCGTGAAGTCGTGCGGCGAAGTTCAAACGAACATAGTAATCCTCGAACTTGTGGAGGGCGTAGATTCTTCGGAGCTAGTTGCAGAATGGGCCTCTTTAGGATTACACTGTTTCCCGTTCAGTCCTTCGAGTGTTAGATTTGTTACCCACATGGATAATACTGATGAACAAGTCGAGGAGGCGTGTATGCTATTGACAAAAAACTCCAATTCATAATGTCACAAGAAATTAAGAAGGGCGATGAAGTAAAATTCCTCAACGAAGTGGGAGGAGGAATAGTTTTGGCGGTTTTTACCGATGGGACAGCTAGCGTAGAGGGGGAGGATGGATTCGATATGAAGTACGACCTTAAAGAACTTATGCTAGTAGTGAGTCGCGAAGAGGAGAACGAGGCGTACAATAATAAATTACCGGATTTGGCCTCAATTCTTGCACAAGATGTCGATGAGAAGAGGCAAAAGGCTATTCAGGAGGATTTCGATGTGAAATATGCAAATGCGAGGGCTACGAATATGCAACGTCGTGACGAACACATGGTTATCGACCTTCATATTCACGAACTTGTCGATGATATGTCCGGCTTGCAAGACAGAACCAAGCTAGATATTCAGCTTAATCATTTCGAAAGAATGATGCGTATTGCGGGGGAACAACACATCAGGCGTGTGGTGTTCATACACGGAGTGGGGCAGGGCGTACTGCGCCACCAAATCCATTCCCGTCTCGAAATGTATTACCCTGATTGTACCGTACGCCAGGCAAACCCTCGTAATTACGGCTCTGGCGCTACCGAAGTTTTGCTCGGTCAGTCCTCTTTTTGACCTTCAGACTCAGCTTTCTTTAGAGCAGCCTTTTTTTGCTTCTCTTTTTCAATGTCCTCTACATACTTTTTCGCAACTGAGTTGAGGTCAAGCCCTAGTACATTCACCATCATTTCATCCTGTATTATTGAGAGTTCGCTATCAGTTCCCCATGCAAGCACACGGAATTCATAGCCATCGAAGTTGAACCCTAGTGGAATCCATGATTCTTCAATTAGAGCAGCTGACCTTGCGGTTAAGCCTGGTTGATTTTTAAACCAAAACCCAAGCCCTCTCCTCAACATTTCACGATCAGAACGTTTAAAATCCTTTATTCCTCCCACCCACATAGTGTACTCTACGCTTTCATGCTTAGTCGTGGCTGCAATGCAAGTGGTGTTATTGATGACCACATTGGCTGCACCTTTTTTCATTTTGTACTTAACAGGCTCCTCGTCAATCCCAGAATATCCTAGAGCCGTCATCATCGCAGGAGATAACTCGGTTCCTTGATTAATCGATGGAACGATAGTAATCGTAGTAGCATCATCAGATGATTTGAAGAAATAGGACTTGTCGTTGTTTAAGTCTTCAAGCCAAATAAACGCCGTCGATTCGTCTGAGAATAAAAGTTTTCCGGACCTCTTTCTCCCTTTCTCCTCGACAGTAAACTGAATCCAGTTTTCAAAAACTAAGGTTCCTTCTCCTAATGGTTGCCGAGTGAGGTTGGCAATTTCTTCAGCCATAGAAGGTAGGCGCTTGTCTACTTCTTGTGCAAGTAGAATATTCGAGCAAATCATTGATAAACAGGAAAATACAAAAATCAAGTAAAGTTTTGGTTGAATTGTGAAAGTCATCGGTTAGTTTTTTTCTCTTGGGTCGTTATAAGGTCTATGGCGCTCTTTGTCTCTTGAGTTTTTTACCTCTACATTTTGTAAAAACTTCCATTTTCCTTTACTCCAAACATATGCATCATATTCCATTGTCGGGCCGTAGAATGCGGTCGCGCCCGCAAGGGAGGGGTCGCTGGGAGCAAGTCGGTCGAGCACTATGCGGTCGTTTTCGAAATCGTATCTAAGGGTCGATTGTAGAGCGTCTGAGTATTCTAGAACGTGGCGCTTTCGAATTCCTTCTGGGCGGTTGAGGTAAGGCACTCCGATACGAACCCTATCGTTCGTAATAATCATCGTCTCCATGATTTTGCGCGTGACTTGAGCGTTAGCGCCTTCCCAGCCTAGAAGTGTGTAAATCGGTGTTTTACCGTCGTGTGTAAGAACGAGTTCGTAGTAAATCGCTCCGGGCCAATCATCTACTCGGTAGCTTCGTGATTCATCCGAGGGGTCTTCATCTCTATCGTGAACGAGTTCCGTCCATTTAAAGCTGTCGTAGAGATTAGCACCTTCGAAGCCGTAGATCACGAAAGCTCCGTAATCTTCAGTCCTGTCCTGCCGCTCGGAATTCCATGAGATCACCGTTACTAGTTCGTCACCTTTCCCTGCCGACGCTATGCCTGCAGGCCAGTTCTCGAATACTTCGAATAGGGATTCTGAAGAATCGTAATCGGTGAGAATTTCACGAATAAAAACCTTAAGCTCGCTATGTGCAAGGGCTCGTTCTTCGTCATTTACAGCTGTTCGAAGAGCATCAAATTTGGAGAAAAGTTGAGAAGATAGAGGGGTTTGGGCTGAAAAGTCTGAAAACGGATTAATCAGAGCCATAGCCAGCACAAATAAAGGTAACAGCGTCTTAAAATGTATGTTCATTTTTCTAAAACGCTTCATTATCAATTTATATTACACGTGTAAAAACGCCTTCTTCGATAGGAGTAATTCTTCACTTTCTCGGACGTCCTCATCATCTACACAACAATCTACAGGACAAACCGCAGCACATTGTGGCTCATCATGAAACCCCACGCACTCTGTACATTTCTCTGGTGAGATATAATAAAGATCCATGCTTATAGCATCATTTTCTTTGTCTGCGTCTATTTCACCAGCTGTTGGGTGAGTACCCTTTCCCTTAAATCCAGTACCGTCAGAAAAACGCCATTTTGCAGCACCTTCATAGATGGCTGTGTTAGGACATTCCGGCTCGCAAGCCCCGCAATTAATGCATTCGTCAGTAATAATGATTGCCATGTACTTTTGCCTTTTAATTTCATTTACAAAGGTACAGTGAACAGTCTACAACCCGTCTTAACAAAACTCGGAATTTGGTTCCGTGAAATCGCCCCCAAGGAAAGTGAGCTAATTATGTTAGCAGAAGCCCATAATGGTTGGTTTACAGAGGATAGCGTGAAGACGGCATTTGCCTCTCATGGCGCTTCGTTAACAGAAATTAATATTGAGGATTGGCTGAAGGCCTACGATTTTCAGCATGTTAATACTCCAGATAAGGCCAAACCAAACAAAAGACTTGGCCTCATTATGGCAGGAAATCTCCCTTTAGTAGGACTTCATGATATTTTGTGCGGTCTTGTCGCAGGGTGTGATGTTGCCGTCAAGGCGTCAAGAGATGACGTGGTTCTCCCGAAGCGTGTCGTGCAAGAACTTGAAAGTATTGCACCCGAATTAAAGGGGAGAGTCGAGTTCGTTGAGGGTAAACTAGGTAAAGTAGATGCGGTTATTGCCACTGGTAGCACGAATTCTATGAGATACTTCGATTCGTACTTCGGACATATTCCGCACATTTTCAGATCGCAAAGAACAGGAGTTGCTGTTCTCGACGGCGACGAAACTGAAGATGAGTTAAAGGGCTTAGGAGCTGATATGTTTACTCACTTCGGGTTAGGATGTAGAAGTACAACGAAGGTTTTCTTGCCGAAAGATTTCGATTTAGACCGTTGTTTCGCGGCGTGGGTATCGTGGGGTCACTTGGGATCGAATAATAAATTCGCGAATAATTACGATTACCACAAAGCTATTTGGCTTTTAAACAGAGACGAATTAATAGAAAATGGATTTTTACTAGTGAAGGAAGACGAATCGTGGGTGTCGCCTGTGGGCACTTTGTACATCGAGAGGTATGACGATAGGGCTGATGTAGTGGAGAAATTAGCAAATTATACTGACGGTTTGCAGTTAGTTACTTCGCGAGCAGGGGCTACTGAGTTTTCGAAAGAACTTGCTTCGGCAGCTCCGGAAATTTCTCAGGATGACTTAGGGGCGGCGCAATGTCCGTCATTAAAGGACTATGCTGATGGGGTGGATTCCATTGATTTTTTACTCTCGTTGAAATAATCTCACTTGGATTACCTTCGCATGATGCAAGTAAATTTCAAGTCGATCGCAATACTGGGTGGGTTGGCCATAATATTCCTGTCGCGTTGTAATACGGATGTGGATTTAACGGCGCCTTACAAGTCGGTTCCGGTTGTTTTCGGTCTTTTAGACGCGGCGGCCGATACTCAGTGGGTACGCATTAATCGTACTTGGCTTGGTGAAGGAGACCAAACCCAAGCTGCCCTCATCGCCGATTCCTCTGAATATGAAAATTCTCGCCTTAAAGCTCAATTTGTTGAGGTCGTAGACGGAATGGACGGAAGGGTGTTCGACCTTCAGGATACGTTACTACAAAACAAGAGCGAGGATGGGGTGTTTTTTGCTCCAGAACACAAAGCGTATTTCGCTTCTACACGTGCAAATGACGGAACGAAGCTTAATCCGGATGCGCAGTACCGTCTCGAACTCGTAATTGACGATACTACTGAAGTTGAGGCGATTACGAACATGATTGCGATTACTCTAGGAAACATAACACGTCCACCTATGGGGATAGACAATATTAGACTCGGATTCGCGAGTGTTGGGAGTTCGAACGTTACATACCCAGACTACACTTTTAAGTGGTATTCTACCCCTGGCGCATCTCGATACGACGCTGCGATACGCGTTCACTTTATCGAGCACTATTGGGCTGACGATTTCCAAACCGTACTCGACAGTACGAAATCCCGTATTATTGAAATCCCCGTCGGTTCAGAGGACCCTAACGATGACGATGGAGGAGAATTAATAAAGAAAGTCTTCGGAGGTCATTCCTTTTACTCAACTTTGAGTACACGCCTTGAGAAAAGTCCTCGCATTACTCGCGAACTTGGAGTTTGGGACGAAGAATCTCAAATCGCTCGTGCTTTCGATTTCGTTCTCATCGTAGCGAACGAACAACTCGCAATCTATCTCGATGTTAACTCACCCATTACGGGAATAATACAAGAGCGTCCAGAGTACACTAACATCAATGGTGGCTTAGGACTGTGGGCGTCAAGAACGACTCAGGGTGTGTTTGGTATAGGATATACAACAGATACAATTGAGCACTTGCAGGAGGGAGATGATACGGCGGAATTGAATTTTTGTACGCCGAATCCATTTTCTGATTATACTTGTAATTAATTAATGTCTATTTATTGATTAATCCTATCAAAGTGAACGAGCACGCTCTAATTTCGAAACATAATCTTGCTGATATAGAGGTGTCGATGGGCATGTGTGTTGTGAATTATCACGCAGGTGCTATGATAGATTTGGGCTGTGTTATGCGCACGGAAGGGGATAGGAAGGAGCTTTCTAACTCCGGCCCCGTTCTTCATATCATCCCAGCTGATTCTCCGCTAGTGGAGCAAGAAGCTCTCAAATGGCTAGGGTCTGACGACGCCATGTGCGGTGTTATCGCCCGAGCGATTGTAGTGCCGTCAAATTTGGCGGTCCTCCAAGATAAAATCCGTTGGGCTCTATTTCGACCTTCCGTAGCATTTCGTATTTTCCGAAACCCACAAGTGGCAAAGGGATGGCTGATCGACGTTTGGTACGAAGAATTAGCGCGCGAAGAAGCTGAAAAATCTAGAGTCTCCGAGGAGGCTAAGTTCTAAACTTACTTGATTACCACAACCGATGGTTGCGAGCGAAGTCCTTTAAGAGTAATGTTCGATACTAAGTAAGCGCCTGGGGTAAGGCCTTCAGTCGAAATAGTCGCTCCTAAGCCCGTTTTAATAACGCGACCCGCTGAATCTCGAAGTTCCCATTTGCTCTGCGAGTCAGCTCCTCCTAAAACTAGGTTCTCTCCAGCAGTAGCGGGGTTAGGGAATGGTAAGAAAGAAGTTGGGGCAAGAGCCGTAATCACGTCTGTATTCGAAGTGTCCACTAAAGGAGCTTCACCTTGGTACTCTACGCTGTACGTAGTACCGAAAATCGTTTTCACTTTTAGATAAGGAAGGCCGCCATCTCCAAGCCATGTGTAAACTGTAGAAACCCTGTCAATTTCGAATGGATCCCCACCCTCTTGAGTGAAGACATCGTGAGTCGTTATTGTTGTGTTTACTCGAAGGACTTCGTGTGAAGCACCATTGGGTAGAAGTAAAGTACCCCAACCGTCGACTGAGCCATCTCTAGTTGAAGAAGTGGCGTAATTGAACGTGCTAGGAATGTCAAGTTCGTAGGCAGAAGTCGACGATATTACGTCATCGAAATTTAATGGGAGGGGGTGAATTTCATCGATATCACTGTATTCTATAGGGATGTCAACTCCTTCTACGTTGAACGATATCCCAGCAAGGTTGTGCGAACTGCCTGAGTTTTGGTAGTAACTCATCATATTAGAAATAGTTACGGGGAGTTCGATGCCTAAATCGGTTAAAAACGATAGATTGAATTCACCTGGACCGAATACGTCGCACAAATAATCCGCATTCGTCCATTCGTTATTAAATGCAAGTTGTGCAAGAGCAGGCGCGTCGCTCAATGCCCCGAAATCAACTACAGTTTCCTCATTTGAATCAAGCATAGAGAAATCCCAAGTGTAATCAGGTCCTGTACTTACGTAATCTCCAGTAATATTAGCTGTAGAAGTCTGAATTAAGTAACTGCTGCCGGGTTGTGGCAGGTCGCTTGACGTGATTGTGGTTTGTGCGTTTGTAGTTGTCGTTAAGGCGATTAGGGTAATAATACCCACTAAGAAGTACAGGTTTTTCATGATGCAATGTACAGGAATTTTGATTCACTTCGTTATTTCGAAATATCATATTCAACTATCTGCGTCATTTTTATGTTATCTTTATGATAGCCCTAACTATATCAGTTAATCCTATGAAAACCGTTTATTACCTTTTCTGTGCTTTAATTTTCTTGGTAATTATTTTCCTTACGCCTTTAAATATCCAAGGCCAAACATCTTTCTCTAACCAAGATAGCAATGGAGACGGGTGCATAGGTATGTCTGATATGCTATCTATGCTATCTGTATTTGGATCATGCAACTCGGCTTTTATTTCGTGTGGCGATATAATGCCTCACGAGGGATATGAGTACTCAACTGTTGTAATTGGAGATCATTGTTGGTTCGCGGAAAACCTAAGATATCTTCCAAGTGTCTACTCAGCGATCTCTACAAGTTCGTCAACCTCACCTCAATACTACGTACACGGTTACGAAGGGAATGATGTGATAGCGGCAAAAGCGACATCCAATTACGCCTCATACGGAGTTCTTTACAACTTCTCGGCAATAATGGAGCCTGGGGTTTGTCCTGTAGGATGGCACATACCAACAGACCCGGAATGGCAATCTTTAGAATTAGCATTAGGAATGTCTGTCGCTGCGGTAGTTAATTACGGGTGGAGGGGGTCAGACCAAAGTACCCAAATGCGCTCGACCTCCGGTTGGGACAACGCAGGCGATGGAACAAACTCCAGCGGCTTCAACGCAAAACCCGGAGGGTATTCATACAGCAACGGCTACCAATTTATTGATGGTCACGGGTTTTGGTGGACATCCACTGCCTCAGATGCGACAATGTCTATTGCTCGACGCTTATCGTATTCAGAGCCACGCGTCTACCGCTATAACTACCCAATGTCTAACGGATTCTCAGCTCGTTGTATTCAGGATTAAGATTTTGCGGCTAAGCGAAGTTTTAAAAAACTCCTTCTCTGCCTTCTATTCCTTATTCCTCTCTCTTTTTAAAGAGGTCTCGTAAATTGTCGAAATCGCGGTGGAACACAATTCCTACGCCTTGCACGCTTTCGCCTTCTAGGCCGGGGATAGTAGCTCTCTGTGTAGAGTAGCCCGTGAGTTGTAGTGAGCCGTCGTCCTTGAGATCGTAACGGAGTCGGAAATCGCGAAGTTGTAAGTCTTCGAGAGAGCCGGAGTTGAGGTGCTGTGTGCCGACTTCGCCCTCGACGTGAAGCCTGTCGTTGAGGAGCTGGGTGGAGAGAGCTACGGCTAGGGCGGCTTCGTCGCCGATATTATTACTGGCGTCATAGTCTATCCCGATATTTACGTCGTCACTCATTCCAGAAAGCCAATTTCCAAGCTGTGCCGAAATAAGTTCAGTACTGTTTTCTTGTAGTCCGGTAGAACCTATAGCTGCCGCTTGCCATTGAGCAGGAAGGAATTGCTGAAGAACTAGGAGGGAGATAGCCTGTCGATTCATTTCTTCCTCGTTAGTGAGAAGGGAAGCGAGAGTAGCCTTTGTTCGAGCGTCGCTTTCGGGTAGGCGGATATCGAACTGTATGCCTGGTCTGAGGAGGTCTCCGTCCATTTCTAATATAAGATCTACTCGTTGTTTCGTGTTTTCGGAAACCTCTGGAGATATAGGGCGGAGGGAGGTGCGGGTAGAATAGTAGGTTTTTAGATCTATTTCGGCTTTGTATGGATCTCCGAACCACTTAATCGTTCCGCCCGGTTCCGCAACGAACTTTTTATTGATGAAGTTAGAAAGCGTAAATAGATATTCCCCTTCGACGATTTCTAAAGAGCCGAACATCGCGAGTCGCTCGAAATCGTCAATAGTTACTTGAATTATGCCCTTGCATCGCCCGATTATTTCATCTCCCACAGCTTCGTCGAAGACTATCCGAGCTATGCTCTCGTCGGTTACGTCAATAATAAGGTCTAGCTTGACTGAGGATTTACGTTCGTTTTCACTTGGCTCGGAAGAAAAGTGGTCGTTAGTGCTTTCGTTTTCGCTATGGTCCACAATCTTAACGAAACTCGACCAAGTAGAGCTCGTAGCAGCATCCATAGGAAGAACGAACTCAGTCCCTTGCGAAGTTTTCACTCGTGCTTCTATGGTGATTTGGTCTTCATAACCGAAAATATTCACATCCCCCCACGCGTTACCAGTTCCATAAAAATAAGCGTCTGGGGAACGAGGTATGTTCATCAGCTCAAGGGGAGCATTTTTATTTTCAATACTCAAGGAGATGTCTAGATTCCATTTCTTAAAATTTTCATGAAGGGCTGTGCCTACTAAAAAACCTTCGCCACCTTTCCCATCCCTCACTTGCAATCCGTTTAGCTCAATTCCGTCCGGAGTAATACCGAAACCTCCCGTCACTTCATATTCCGTACCTAGGTATGCGATTGCTACGAGCGCATTTTTAAGAGTTCCTCCGCCTAAAAGGGCAGGGGAGGCGAGCTTGCCTTTTATAGTGATGGCAGCATCGAGTTCCCCTCCAAGTTTGGCCATTTTTTCGTCTAAAATCGTGTTCGTCCAGCTTAAGGGGAGGTCCGTCATTGCAGACATCAAATCCAGTGTATAGTCACCTGAAAGGATGTTTTTTATTTTCCCTCGAGTGATTATTTTCCCGTTACCGGAATCCCCGAATCCGGAGAAGTCCAAATCCACTTTCATCTCATCTCCTGAATACGTGATCTCAAATTCACTTTTAGCGATGGTCTCGCCTCCATAAGAAATGCCTTCTCCCACTCCTGACACACTTACCGTAGGGTTCTTTAGTGTTCCCCCGAGGTTTCCGTAAAGTGAGATGTTTTCCGCGTTAACAGGCGTATTGAACCATGACTTTGTTCGGCTAGAATCTAACCTATCCGTATGTATTAGAAAAAGTAGAGGTTTATCACCTTTTCCACCGATTTCACCTTCTATTTCCGCTTGAAAACCACCTCCTTTCCAACTCATACCTTCGCTGGAAATTTCTGTATCGCTGATAACTAATGGTGATGGAATCCTTGTGAGTTCTAATGTGTCACGCCCTAAAGGGATGGTGGCTTCATACACGTTGAACCCCCACTTGTTTCCGTTTTCTAAAGCGCCTTCTACTCTCACAAACCCCTCTATTCCCTCGCTATTTTTCCATCCGCAGTCTGTAGTCCAAACCGTATCAGCATGCACATCCACATTTATTTCGGACCCAATAACCAAGTCGCTTTTTACGATATCTAACACCTCGATATTAATCCAATTCTCTTCAGTACGTCCTTCCACATTTACAAAAACTTCATTTAATACGAATTCTTCGTACCCAAGCCATTCAGCATGTGCTTTCACCTCAATAGAATTATCTGAGATTAACCAATTCAACTTCGTCCCTTTAGACGCAGAAGCTGGAATTCCGAATATGGCCGCAAGAGGTTCGATCCTAAGGATCTCACACCGCCCTCTCGTAAGTAAACTCCCTTCTTCGTCTTTTTTATTCCATTCGGGCACCTCACGCATTACAGTCCTTTCCATCCACTCACTCCATACCTTTTCGTCAATATTTATTACTCCTTCACCAATTATTAAGTCTGATTCTATTTCAAAGTCTAGCAGTCCGCTATCATGTATCTCAAGCGTCAAGTCAAATCTCTCGAAATTTATCGGGTCTCGATTGTCCCCCACAATAATAGAATTACTAAAATCTAACCTCGCTTTAATTCCGTTAGGCTCTGCGCCACCTAATTCCATCTCACAATATCCATTCAAGTGTGAGTACAGCAACAAGTCTTCATTCGAAGTTCGAGCTCTCAAGATTTCATTTTCCCACCTGAATTTAGCTTGACCATTCTGAATCTCAAGTTTTCCAGTTAAATCCTGAACGATTCCGAACTTTCCACTCAAACTATCTATAGAAACACCACAGCTCAGTCCGCTTCTCCACCCAGCTTCATTAATAACCAAATCGTACCCCACTTCCATTTTTTCATTATCATGATTTCTTCCCTCCCTAACATTTGAAGTCAACACAATGACACCATTCGAACTGTTTAAACCTCCTTGTGCATCTAATCGTATGTTTTTAATATTCGCGATATATCCTTCTATTTCTGCATTGTTTATCTCCATCTGATCTATCCACGGCTTTACGAGTTCTGTGTCTATATCAATATTTATATCCCAAACCTTTTCTACTTCGATCACTTTACCCGATATCGAAACCTGCGAGTTTGCTAGGTTTTCTATACGAAAAACCCCTTCTTCAATTACGACTCTCCCTTTTACTTCGTCGCTCTTCAAGTTCGAAACGATATCAACGATTTCATCTCCTCCCCATCGGGCATATACGCTAGGTTGAACGGTAATATCGATGTCTAAAGCGGGCAGAAGCGACATTGACCCGCTTTGCTCATCTCGATCCGCTCCCAAATCGATTTCCATCCCCCCATTAAATTGCACTCCTATAGCATCGAATGATTCCACTTGAATTTTCACGACCTCTTCGACGGCGCTCAAACTTCCAAAGCTCTCCTTCAAAGTAAAATTTTCGTATCGTCCTTCGCCACCAAGATCTTCAAGCACGACCTCAGCACTCAACATCGACAACGCAAACCCTCCGACTACGACCTCCATTTTACGATCTTGACGATTTGAGATTATTTCGATAGAATTAAGCGATATCAATTCTAATCCACCACTCAGAGAATCCCCGATTCGCCACTTTAAATCCGCCAACTCGAAGTGTTCAATAAATGTCGAAGCTTCGATTTCGCCTTTTGCGCTATTTATTTCTCCCTCTCCGAGATCCCCATCAGAGTTAAGATTTTCTATAAAAACATTAAGATCCCTTACGCTCTCAGCATAAAAGTCCACTCCTTCGAGCTCTACCGACTTCAAGAATGTTCTCCCCTCCTCACCAAACCTAAAACTCAATAAATTCACGCTCTCAAAATCTAATACTACGCCGTCACTAGTACAGGTCACCCCATCTAAAGAGAAGTTCCCACGAAGGGGGTAGAGCGCCACGGATTCTATTTCAACCGAAATTCCAAAAGCCGTTGTTGCATATTCAGTGACGTATTCAACGATTCGTTTCTGAATAAAAGGGATTTGGACTGCGAGACTGAAAATTATCACAATAGATAAAAACCCTAAAAACACACGTAGCGCCCACTTAGTCAAAGTGTTGCGCTTTTTAGGGTTTGTGTTTTCAGCTTCTATCATTTACTCTATTTACGTTAGCAAGATAAGCTCCTAGAACGCTTGTAGGCCGTACTTTCGCGTATGTGTTTCTTTCACATGGAAAATCTATGAAAATCTATGAAAATTCCTGAAATCACAATTTTGGCAATTGAATCGTCTTGTGACGATACTGGAGTTGCTGTGATTAAAGGTAATCAGGTTCTTTCTAACCTAGTTGCGAACCAAGAAATTCATTCTCGATATGGGGGAGTGGTGCCAGAGCTTGCTTCTAGGGCTCATCTTAGTAATATCACTCCGACCGTAGATCTTGCTCTCAAAGACGCGGGGATTTCCCATGATAAAATAGATGCAGTTGCGTATACAATAGGTCCGGGTCTAAATGGCTCGCTGCTTGTCGGAACTTCCTTTGCAAAGGCTTGGGCTTGGGCGAATGACCTTCCAACGGTTCCGGTTCATCACATGCGAGCGCACATTTTGGCACATTTCCTCGCCCCTAATCCAGCGCCAGACTTCCCCTTCCTATGCATGACGGTTTCCGGTGGCCACACTCAAATAGTCCACGTACATTCGCCTTCTAAAATGGAGGTGATAGGTACTACTCTTGACGATGCTGCTGGTGAGGCTTTCGATAAGGTGGCCAAACTAATAGGTCTCCCTTACCCCGGTGGCCCACTCATAGACAAATACGCCGCCCTCGGAAACCCCGATTCGTTCTCGTTTTCTGGCTCTCGTGTGGATGGGCTAGATATGAGTTTCAGTGGTTTAAAGACTCAAGTTTTGAGATTCCTTCAGAAGAACTTGAAATCGGATCCGAATTTCATCGACAATCACCTCAATGACTTCTGTGCTTCAGTCCAAACCTCAATTGTAGCTATGCTCATCTCCAAGCTTGAACTTGCAGTAGAGAAGACGGGCATCACTCAAGTTGCCATAGCAGGAGGAGTTTCAGCAAATTCAGGACTACGTAAAGCACTTCAAGAAAAGTCCGAACTCGAATCGGAACCTTGGATTGTATTTATCCCACCCCTCAAATATTGTACGGACAACGCTGCTATGGTGGGCATGGTGGGAGTTTTCGATGCGGCCGATAAAAAATTCGGTACACTCTCCGACACCCCGAAACCTAGAATGCCCGAGCTAACTCCTAGCTCCCAGTAATTTACAGCCCTTTAGGAATAAATATCGAGGCGATACATCCTTGACTATCCTTTCTATTCTCAAGTAGAAACTCCGCTTCGGGAGAAATCAAACTAAGCCTTTCCCTTAAAATCCTCAGTCCGTGCGATTGTCTTTTCGCCGCCGAAACATTTACGGCCTCATCCATATTAGGCGAGTCGTCTAAACCTCGACCGTTATCTTCAACGGTAACCACAAGCCCATTTCGTTCCTCCTCCATAAAGAACGTCAGTCGAATGTCCGGCACGGACTTCCCCCCCTCGAGCGAGTAATCTACCCCATGCCAAATCGCATTTTCTACCAGTGGTTGTATAAGGAAAGCTGGAAGTTTAAGTCCGTCCTCGACTCGCGATTCGACAGAGAACAAAACTTCGCCCGAAAGTCGAAGCCTTTCTAAGTTAACGTAGTCCTTTAAAAACGAAATCTCCTTTCCCACATCGGATGCTCTCAAAGTTTCCGGCCTGTCCGTAGCGCTGCCCCAACTTCTAATTAAAAGCCCTTTGAATTGACGAAGAGACTCCAAAGCTGGTTTCGTTTCTCCTCTCAAAAGGAGCATGTGAATTCCAGTAAGAGCATTGAAAATGAAATGCGGATTCATCTGCAATTGCAAATTCTTCTTCCGCGCAGCTACTATTTCGTCGACGACTTCAGACCGGCGTCGCAATTGGATAAGTGACGTGTTGATTCCCCTATACCTCTCTGTGAGCATGAATGCTTCGCTGACCTTCAAGTTCCCTTCAAAAAATGGGCCTAATTTAAACCCTATTAAAAACCCTAATGTTAGGATTATTGCAGGCCAAACCAGGAAAAACACAGTCATTACTCCTCCTCCTCTGTGGCAGCTGCGGCATTAAAGTCGTGTCGAAGCTCTGTCTTCAATCGACGAGTGTACTCGTCTTGCAACCATGTGCGGTAGTTGTCGGTAGTTTTCGCCATGCATTTGGCGTAAATCTTTACTCGGAAGTTGATGTCGCCTTCGAGAGCGGCGATTATTTCTACAGCATCCCAGTAATCGCCAGCTGCGTATTGAATGATGGATTTGTGCTGTAATAGGCTTAAATCAACTGCTTTTTTAGGTCGCTCCGCTTGCTTCATTACATCTTCATAGACTTTAAGCATATCGAAGTTAGTGTCCGGACCACCTTCGAATCGGGCAGCTAGATCTTCAGGCATTTGGTATACAAATTCATCCTCAATTTCCTCATCAGAATACAATCCATCTATGAAAGACTGTGGCGACTTGAAAATTTCATGCCAGTTAATATGTGCATCCCATAGACCAAACCTTCGCGCGTTATTACCCAAATCGATTACGTTGAACTTACTCTTATCAGGGAGTGAGCGTGAACCTCTACCTATCATTTGGTGATAGAGAGTGAGGGATTTTGTAGCTCGGTTGAGGATTATTGTAGAAACCGTCGGTTCGTCGAAACCTGTTGTAAGAATACTTACAGATGACAGGATAGCATCGGGCTTTACGTGGAACCACCTAAGGATGTCGGCTCTTTCTTTTTCGCTGTGAGTGTTGTCGAGGTGTTTACACTCATAACCTTCCTCCTCGAACATGGCTTGTACCTGCTTCGAGGTATTAATACCGTTGTTGAATATGAGAGTCTTTGTTCCTTTCGCTTTTTCCTCGTATGCGTAGAGAAGTTTCTCTTGCATGAGGTAATTTCCGTAGAGCCTCTCGGAAGAACTGACAGTGTAGTCACCGTTAATTCCCACTTTGAGAGCTCGTAAGTTCACATCGTAGTTATAAGTGTGAGCTCTAGCTAGGTAGCCGCCATCGACAAGGCACGAAATGCTTTCTCCTACGATAAGCTCGTTGTAGTTATCGTGAAGGGGTAATTTAATATTTGAACTAAGAGGTGTAGCTGTAACTCCAAGAAGTATTTGGTTTCTGAAGTGCTTGAATAGCTTACGGAACGAGTTATAGTGAGCTTCGTCGACAATTACAAGTCCGAGGTTTTCGAACTCCATCTGCTCATCGTTAATCCTGTTGTTCAGGGTTTCCACCATCGCAACGTAACACCAATGATCCTCACCATCATCCAAATCCTTCACCTTCGCATTGATAACCTTATTCGGCACACCGATTTCGGAAAGCATTTTACTGGTTTGTCCTAAAAGCTCTATACGGTGAGTTAGAATCAAGACCTTCTTTCCTGTGAGCAGGATGAATTTCTTAGCTAACTCTGAGAAGATCACAGTTTTACCACCACCTGTAGGTAGTTGGAATAGGAGGTTGAAATTAGTGGACTTTTCCTCAAATCTATGCATCATCTCCTTTATGGCGTTCTCTTGATAGCCATACAGAGTTTTCCCACTCTTGCTTTGTAAACGAGCCTTGATTTTAGGATCCATTGGGGATGTTATAGTTGTCTGCAAAATGAAATGAGAAAAGGCAAAAATACCCTTTACTTTGCTTTGTCAAAAATTATAGTACGTCGATTATTCACAAGATGTCAAAAGAGTTGTTTAATTCAGAAGAGATAAAGCGCAACAATCTGTTGACGTTCAGTTCTTTAACAGCCCTAATTAGTGATAGTAAAGGTATTGGTGATTGGGATACAATTTTTCATAAAATTTCGTTAAAAGAGGGTTGGAGTGGCTTAAACGACCAAGTTGTCGATGCTTATTGTACAGGAATCTGCTATCCTAAGCCGGAATTTATATTCAGAGCCCTCCGATTATGCCAATTATCTGATGTAAAAGTGGTTATAGTGGGGCAGGATCCCTATCACGGTGTGGGACAAGCGAATGGTTTATCGTTTTCTGTTGATGAAGGAAATAAAATCCCTCCTTCTTTGCGAAATATTTTTGTGGAGCTTGAGGATGATTTAGGACTTCCAAGGCGGAGTTCAGATCTGTCGGATTGGGCTTTACAAGGAGTGCTATTGCTTAATTCGGTGCTTACTGTAGGTCACGGTCGTGCTGGATCACATTCTAAGTGGGGATGGGAGGAAGTGACTTCGATGATTATTGAGGCAATTAATGAGAAGGAGCGAGGGGTGTGTTTCGTGCTTTGGGGAGGCTACGCCTTAAAACTAGCCCCGCTCATAGACACTTCCCGCCATACGATTTTATCGGCACCTCACCCAAGCCCGCTCTCATCTTATAGGGGGTTTTTCGGTTCAAAACCGTTCTCCCAAATTAACAAAATCCTTCAATCCTCTGGTATGTCTCCTATTGTTTGGTAGTAAATATTCCTTATCTTAGGTAGATGAATTATTTATGGATTGCAGTAAGTGTTTTGATACTTTATTCGTTTGTTAAATATCGACGTAGGTTAAAGAGGTGATATTGAATTGTAAAGAGTAACTTCGGCCTTTATGAGCAAACCCTCAATTCCCAAAGGCACCCGAGATTTCGGACCTCGCGCTATGGCGAGAAGGCAATGGATTTTTGCAACTATTCGTGAAGTGTTTGAAAGGCATGGATTTTTGCCTGTAGAAACTCCGTCTTTTGAGAATCTTCAAACTCTAACGGGTAAATATGGTGAGGAAGGAGATAAACTAATTTTCCGTATCCTAAATAACGGCGATTACCTTTCTAAGGCGAACCCTGAGGCGCTCGCTTCGAAAGACAGCAAAGCCCTTACTCCTACGATAAGCAAGAAAGCCCTACGATACGATTTAACTGTGCCTTTCGCTCGATTTGTGGTTATGAATAGGAATGAACTAACCTTCCCATTTCGTCGCTATCAAATTCAACCTGTGTGGAGGGGAGACAGACCTGGTAAAGGAAGATACCAGGAATTCACGCAATGTGACGCTGACATTATCGGAAGTACGAGTACGCTTTGTGAACTCGATTTAGTCCAAGTATTTGCCGAGGCGCTAAATTCTCTCGGCGTTCCGGGCTATACCATTCTAATTAACGATCGCCGTATTCTCGCCGCCGCCGCTGCGTCAATGGGTGTCCCTTCCGAACGACTCACGGACTGGACGATAGCGGTCGATAAATACGACAAGGTCGGTGTCGAAGGCGTAAAGAAAGAACTTGAAGTTCGTGGTTTTGATAAAAAAGTCGAGGAAGGAATAGAGAAGTTATTCGAAATAAACTCGGCTAGAAATAGTGAAGATGTTTTGTCGCTTCTTGAGCCTATTATCGCATCGGACGAGCAGGGGCTTTTAGGCCTTTCGGATATGAGGGAGCTATTGAAAAGGTCTGCAAACGATGGAATAAAGGAGCCAAATATTAGATTTGATGCTATGCTAGCAAGGGGTTTGGACTACTACACAGGAGCCATTTTTGAGGTGCGAGTTGCGAATTCTCCAGTTGGAAGCATTTGCGGGGGAGGTAGGTACGATGATCTGACCGGAATCTTCGGTTGGTCTGGGATGAGTGGAGTAGGGATAAGTTTCGGAGCGGATAGGATAGAGGACGTGCTAGAGCATTTCGGAAAATTCCCTGAAAATATTGATAAAACCACGGATGTTCTCGTGACTTACATGGATAAGGCGAATTGTGAAATGGAACTTCAGTTAGTATCACGACTAAGGTCTGAAGGCTTTGCTGTAGAGATGTACCCAGATGCTGCGAAGTTGAAGAAACAGATGAAATACGCTGGGGATAGGTCTATTCCTTACGTTATTTTAATTGGTGAGGATGAACGTAATGCTGGTGAGGTTACGTTGAAAAATATGGCTGATGGTGTCCAAACTCAAGTTGACCCACTCCAAATCGCTTCTTTCCTTTCGTAAGTAATTCCATTTACTTTCAGTCGGTATAGGACTTCGTAAGTGTCGCTGGTAACTTCAAGTTTTACGGTCTTAGAAATGGTTGATTTTAAAGTGTAATCCCAAAGTTTTTCTAATACCCAAGGAGTAATAGACATGGATTTGATAGTCCTGGTTTTGTCGAAATCGTTAAATCGGTCAAGGTTGATTTCGTAAGCCCAGGTGTTATGATTCATGGCACTTAAAAGTGATAATGCACATTCTAGGTGCCCGTTCGTTTCCTCAATTTCTATACTACTTGAAGCCCCCTCATGTAAAAGTTGCCTGAGATGTTTACTGAATCGTGTCAAAAGCGACTCAGCCCAAGCTTCATCATCGCTTTCTATCGCTGATTGAAGTTTTAACAAAACCACTTCAAGTCGATTAATAGATAGGTCGATAATTTCGCTATCGCGCTCAAACTCCTCCACCATTTTCTTTAAACTCGCCAGTTCTGTAAGTCGCATTGTGTGATTGCGAACACTCATGACCCTCTCTTTAATCACATCACTCTCTGAACCACTTTCCTTTTCTGTTGTATTATTTAATCTTCTCCTATGATATTCATATCCCAAATAATACCCCACGATGCCTGCAATTGCAGAGATAGCAATGGAAAGTACAATGATAATATGCATTACATATCCTTCTCGGAATTAATCCAATCCCAAGCTGCTGAAAAAGCACCTATCGTTCCCTTTACTACTTCGTTTTGTAATTCGTGCCAGTATTGTGCAGACTTCGGGTCGTTCATTTTCTGAGTAAGTAAGAGCTCTCTAGCGTGAGTCGTCATTCTGTCGGAGCTTTGGTTTGAACGTTGTGTCGACCACCATCCGTTAGATTTCCATACTGTTGTTAGAGATTTTATCTGCTCTCTTATTTGCGAGTGCCCCGTTCCGTCAATACTGCTTGCAGTTAATACTTCCACTTTTTCTCCACTTGGTGGAGTAGGGAATAAGTGTAGTGCGTTACTATAAGACTGTGCTGTAGTAGAACATGTATCGATATTGTCGCCATCGGATTTGTGGACCACAATTAGATCTGCCATCTCTACAATGCCTCGTTTTATCCCCTGCACTTCATCTCCAGCTCCCCCGATTAATAAAAGACAGAAAACATCCACCATATCTCGGACGGCGGTTTCGCTTTGGCCTACACCTACGGTTTCTACAATAATCCTGTCATACCCAGCGGCTTCACATAAAATCACCGCCTCCATAGTCGCCCTGGCAACGCCGCCAAGAGCGTCGGACGCAGGCGAGGGACGGACAAATGCATTTTCTTGCACCGCTAGCTCGTCCATCCTCGTTTTATCTCCTAAAATACTTCCCCCAGTCCTCTTGCTCGAGGGGTCCACTGCCAAAACCGCCACGCGATGCCCCTCCTTTATCAAGTCTAGTCCTAGCCTCTCGATGAAAGTACTCTTACCTACTCCAGGAATCCCCGTAATCCCTATCCTGACTGTCTCATCTCGATTCCCTTTCGCTTCGGAGATATTCTTTATTTCTTCTAGTAGTAATTGAGCGACAGGCCTATCCGATGGGCGCTCACTCTCGATTAGCGTAATCGCCATTGCGAGATCTTCCCGCTGTCCATCTACAATTCCTTTCGCTATATCGCCCACGTTATTTTCACCAAACCGGTTCGACCTAATTCGCTCCCGCGCTGCATCTACGGCACGTTCTTTAGACGAAGACTCATTTCTACTCATGTGGGGAAGTTAACAATCATTACACGTCCCCCCACATCATTGTGACTGTAACTTGCGTGGATGGTTCAAAGATTTGTATTCGTTACGATTTCAACCCTGATTTTCACGGTGTTTTCTTCGTATTCCATTTTAGCCCAAACCAGTCCTCATGCTCGTTGCGACTCTTCTATTGTCGTTAGTGGATGGGTGTTTGAAGCAGGAGGCAGGATAATTCCTTCGGCTATGGCTGTTAATAGGGAAAGCGGGGGAGGAGTGTTCGTAGAAAGAGATGGAAGTTTTCTAGTTCGAGCTTGTCCGGGAGACACATTAGTGTTCGGGGCAATAGGATTTTATTCCGTAGAAAAAAAGGTCATCCCTTCGATGCGTTCAGGCGACCTCAAAATTAATCTTATCCGTCTCAAGGTCGAGGTGGGAGTGGCCGAAGTGTACGCTCCTCGTGCATTACGTGAAATCCTTCACGACATTGAATCCCTTGGCTATAATGAAAAGGACTTCCGAATTTCAGGCGTAAATGCCATGCAAAGTCCCATCACTTTCTTGTACGAACAGTTCTCAAGACGAGAACAATCGCGACGACTCGAGGTAGAACTAATCAACAACGACACCCGGCGTGAGCTACTTCAAGAGCTGTTTGTCAAATACGTAGATTACGACATCGTACAACTTAAGCCGAACCAATTCGAAGCGTTCGCTAAATTTTGCGATCCGGGCGACGCCATGCTAAAAAAGTGGACTCAATATGAATTCATCCTTTACGTAAAACGACAATACGGTTTGTTTAGGATGCTTCCAAGTCGATTAGACGAGGGCGATTACAGATATGATTTGGACTAAAAACACATCCACTTGAATACACCTATGTTTTTACGATAAAAAGGCCGTATCCATGTAAAAGACAAAGATTTGGAACATAAAGGAAATGACACAAAATCCTACTGCCACGACGTGAGCGATCTGTAATTCTTCCTTTAATTTATCGAATCGTACGACTAAATCTACGAAAAGAGTCCCTATAGCGAGTAATTCAATAATCATCAGAGGTGCTCTTACAGAGCCCATAACTCTAACGATATTTTCGGATACAAGAGGAAACATATCGTCCATAAACTCTGCAAAAAGAAATAGCACGTTAATTACTATCATTGCCCAAAGTGTTATTCGAATCATCATTACGTCTTTTTCCATTCCGCGAAGATAATGTGCAGCTATGAGGTTTTTAACGTTTTATAGTGAGCAACACCTTTAATTTTTCTCGGAATTCTCAAATCAATGTCATAACTTTTCATCATTAAAAAATAGTACTATGAAGAAAGCTAACAATACATCAAGTGCTCGTATGGTCGCAACGCTTATTATAGTTGTTTCTGTAGTTTCGATATCTCTGATTTCTTGCGCTACTAAGCACCAGTCCTGCGAAGCATATCAAAACATTGATTTAGCGATTAATCCTTGCGCGGAGTAATTCAGAATTACTTCTTAGAATTGGAAGTAGATAAAAGGGGAAGGGTCTGCCCCCTGCACTTTCCATAGGATTATTGCTACTCCTGCAGAAATAGCCCAAACCGATCTTAAATTGAGTGAAGTAAACCACTCAATAACCCGATTCTTGATCTTTTCAGGTGATAAATGCACTGCAAATCCTATTATCATCAAGGTAATACAAGTGATATGACCCCAAGCGATTTCTTGTGCGGGAATGTCAAAAAAGTGATGATAGATTTGGTATAAAAGATCATTTGCAGTTAACCACTCCGTCAATATGTTATGATCGCCAGGCACTGTTTCCCAACCGATTCCTGACCCTGCCCTAAACCAAACCCTAGTGAATGTTATGAAGTTGAAAGTAGTGAATATGCCTATAGCCCTGGCCCAAAACTCCTTTCTCGAAGCCCAAGGCATGTGTTTGCCCATGATTTTATAGACGAGTAATCCAGCACCGTTTAAAGCTCCCCAAATCAGAAAGTTCCACGAAGCTCCGTGCCATAACCCTCCGATCACCATTGTCGCCATAATGTTTACGTATGTTGCGACCTTCACGCCCCATTTGGGGAACATTACTCCTGAGGATACGATAAGTAACATGACCCCCATACCTAAAAAGATTACTCCCCAATTTACCCCTCCATCCAACCCTAACATCCTTGCCGTAAATAAGATTAAAGTAACAGAGAAAATCAAGGTGAAATAAGTTGCAGTTCGACTGCCTCCCATAGGGATATACAAATAATCTCGTAACCAAGTAGATAGTGAGATATGCCATCTACTCCAAAATTCACCAACATTCCTTGCTTTATACGGCGACCTGAAATTTTCGGCCAATCGAAA
>DQRJ01000011.1 GCA_015663855.1 Flavobacteriales bacterium
ATTCATCGTCTGATTTACAACTAAACTACTTTAATACCTTCGGTCATATTATAATATGAAATCGGAATAAATCAGCCCTAATATTATATACCTTACAACGATGAAAAGAATACTTAAAAGGAGGGTTTTAATTCCTGTATTTATTATAGTTTTTGGGTTAATTCAATTTAAAACTATAGATAAAGTAAACATGGTTGTTCCTGCGGAGTTTGGAATATTAACTATTGAAACTCCACCTAAAGAAGTAGGTGAATTGATTTCAGCGGCTTGCTTTGATTGTCATTCTAACACAACCAAATATCCTTGGTATAGTAATATCGCACCCGTGAGTTGGTGGATGAAGAAGCATGTAGAGAAAGGGAGGGAGAAGTTGAATTTTTCAAAGTGGAGTGATTACTCAGAAGAAAAAAGAGACTCATTAAGGCTTAAAAGCGCTGAATTGATTGAGAAAAAGTGGATGCCTATTATTTCTTATAAGATTATTCATCCTGAAGCACAGCTAGATGAAGATCAGCGTGAGTTGCTGATTTCGTGGATGAAAAAATAATAACTCATACTAACGCTTAGTTGTACCTTTGCCTTAATAAATGAGCACAGAAAACACACAATCTAACGAGGACGAATTCCCGGACTTACCTCCTATGCCTGAGTCGGCTAACATGAGGAATGAAGCTCCTGAGGCTATTGATTTCCCGGAAGGTCATAAAGCAGGTTTCGTAAACATAGTGGGGTCTCCGAATGTGGGGAAGAGCACGCTAATGAACCGTTTGGTAGGGGAAAATATTAGTATTATTAATTCTAAAGCCCAAACCACACGCCACCGCATCATGGGTATCGTGAACCAACCGGAATTTCAGATCGTTTACAGCGATACGCCTGGAGTCCTCGATCCTGCCTATAAATTGCAGGAGGGGATGATGAGGTTCGTGAAAACGGCTTTACAAGACGCCGACGTACTTATTCTCGTGACTGACATTTTTGAAGAAGGGATATCTCACGAAGCCACTTTCGATAAGATTGCGAAAATGGATATTCCTGTTTTTATTTTGATAAACAAAGTCGATTTAGCAGATCAGGAGAGGGCTATGGAAAAGGCTGAGTTTTGGCAGAAGAAAATTCCTCGTGCGCATGTCGCACCGATAAGCGCACTCCACAATTTCAATTTAGAAAATCTTTTAGATAGAATCGTTGAAGAATTGCCCGTTGCTCCACCTTTCTTCCCGAAAGACGAGCTTACAGACAAACCTATGAGGTTTTTCGTTTCGGAAATAGTGCGTGAGAAGATCTTGACTCATTATAAGCAAGAGATCCCGTACAGCTGCGAAGTGGTCGTCGAGGAATTTATTGACGAACCGACGATTTGTAGAATTCGAGCTGAAATTCGTGTAGCGCGAGAATCTCAAAAGTACATCGTTGTAGGAGCTGGAGGTCGAATGATAAAGCGAGTAGGTACCGATTCTCGTAAAGAACTAGAGTCGTTTCTAGATAAAAAGGTGTTCCTCGATCTCTACGTGAGAGTAGATAAAGATTGGCGTAACGACGAACGTAAATTAAAGCGTTTCGGCTACTTCGATTAAGTTTCGACTAAGTGATTTACTTCCCTCCCGCGAAAATAAATCTAGGATTGCGAATTCTAGGACCCCGCGAAGATGGATTTCACAACATAGAGAGTGTATTCCTGCCGACTAAATGGTGTGACGTGCTAGAGGTGTGCGTTCTAGATGAGGGCGAAATGGGGTATATATATTTTACTTGTACGGGGATTGAAATTGAGGGGGATTCAAGTGAAAATTTGGTCGTAAGAGCTCACAGATTAATCTCTGAAAAACTCGAACTCCCTCCAGTTAGAGTTAATCTATTAAAGGTCATCCCGACTGGGGCGGGGCTAGGTGGGGGAAGCGCCGATGGTGCGTTTATGCTTAAGGCATTGAACGAAGTTTGTGAGTTAGGGCTTAGTAACGATAAATTGAGACAATTAGCGGCTAAACTCGGGAGTGATTGTCCTTTTTTCATTGACAACGTACCCACTTTAGTGACGGGTGTGGGAGACAAGCTAGAGAGCATAAAACCTGATTTTATAGGCCATGATTTGAGTACTATAAACGTCCTGATTATTAATCCCGGAGTGCATGTAAATACGGCTAATGCTTTTACTTGGTTAGATAATTTCTCAAATGAAGGATTTCATTATGCAGATTTAGAGAAAACTCCTATCGGCGAATGGGAAGGGTTAATTTCAAATGACTTCACCATCCCTGTTTCAGCAAAATATCCTGAAATATCTCTAGCGTTAGAGATGCTTAAAGAGGCTGGAGCGGATTACATTCAGATGACAGGAAGTGGATCATCTGTTTTCGGACTGTTTTGCACCGAAAATGCAATAAAAGGCACAAAAAACGCATTAAAAGTGCAAAAAACGCAAGAAAAAGCGTCTAAACTTGAATTTACGACTTACTTCGGAGCTTTGGCATAAATAGCTATTCCGAGAGCTGTGTAGATCAAGTTTGGTAACCAAGCAGCGATAAAAAGAGCTGACGCATCACTAATTGGAACGAAGTCGGGGAGAGCAGCTGTTGAGGCATAAACCGTTATCATTCGAGAGGTGAAAACGAAAGTGAATCCGACTAGAACCGCGATGAACAGATGGACTCCGATTCCGCCTCTAACCTTTCGAGATGCGATCCCCACGCCTATAAAGGTTAAAACGAAAATCGCAAAAGGGTTAGAAGTTCTTGAATGCTTTTCAAGCTCTAGTAAACTGACATCAGCTCCTCGAGTTTTAACATCGTGGACATACTCCATCAATTCCGGTGTCGTCAATGTACTAGAGATAGCTGCCCTTTGAGCGAAATCATCTAAACGCATCGGGAGAATTGTGTCGAGTCGATTTACGAATCGAAATGACTCCGTATTGTCTTCGTGGAAGTCGCGTATACTCACATTTACTAATCGCCATAAACTATCCTCCTCCATCCATGTTCCTTTTGCAGCAACTATTCTCTGCTCGAGGCGACTATTATCTTCATTCCATTGCTCCAATTGGAATCGATAACCCGTTTTTCTGCTGTAGGTAATACTCCTGAAATAAACAATCGAGCCGGGGGCGACTTCACGATAAAGGTTTTGGTCTTTAACATGGAAATTTACATGGACCCACTGAACCTCAAAGTCGAGCTTACTTTCATTCGCGATTGGCACCACGTAATGGGTTAACAAGAGTGAAAGACCCACTAACACCGAGGCGGCAATGAAGTACGGCCTCAAAAACCTACGGAAAGACATGCCTCCGCTTAACATCGCAATTACTTCCGTTTGCTGAGCTAGTCGACTTGTAAACCAAACTATTGTGAGGAAAACTATGAAACCGCTCAAAAGATTTGCGAAGAAAAAGCAGAAGGCTAAATAATATTTTACCGTCTCCCAAAGGGGAGCTTTATTTGTGATTAACCGCCCAATATTTTCTACTAAATCGAAGACTACTGCAACAACACAGAACATCCCCAACATAAAGAAGAAGGTCTTTAAGAACTTTCCGATGATATATCTATCGAGTAAACTCAAAGTTTTTGAGATATCTGAACGACCATTTTATCCTTCCATTCCACAAAATCACCAGCTTTAATATGCTTTCTAGCCTCTTTAACTAAGTCCAAATAGAAGTACAGATTATGCACACTCGTAATATAAAGAGCCAAAAGCTCATTCGCTCGCAACAAATGTCTAACGTAGGATTTGTTATACATCTTATCTACTTCCGCACCTCCGGCAGGGTCTAGTGGTGAAAAATCTTGCTCCCACTTTTTATTTTTAATATTCATCACTCCATTCCAAGTGTATAGTGTACCCGTTCTGGCATTTCGAGTAGGCATAACACAGTCAAACATATCAACCCCTAACGCGATATTTTCTAAAATATTCGCTGGAGTACCCACCCCCATTAAATAACGAGGCTTGTCCTCTGGAAGAATTCCACATACAAGCTCTGTAGTCTTATACATTTCGTCTGCGGGTTCGCCCACACTAAGCCCTCCTATTGCATAACCTGCGGCATCGACTGAGGCGATATATTCTGCAGATTCTTTCCGTAAATCTTCATATACTCCTCCTTGTAAAATTGGAAACAATTCTTGGTTGTGTCCATACTTAGGCTGAGTTTCCGATAATCTAACCACGCAGCGATCTAACCAACGATGGGTGCGAAGCATAGACGTTTTGGCATAATCTTTAGTACATGGATAAGGCGGGCACTCATCAAATGCCATGATAATATCCGCACCTATGGTCCGTTGAATATCCATCACATTTTCTGGGGTAAACAGGTGCAAATCACCATTAATATGACTCCGAAAAGTTGCTCCTTCCTCTGTGAGTTTTCTTTTATGGGCCAAACTATAAACCTGATAACCACCACTATCCGTTAAAATAGGTCTATCCCAACTCATATATTTATGCAACCCCCCTGCCTTCTCCATGGTATCCATTCCTGGACGCAAATAAAGATGGTAAGTGTTGCCTAAAATTATATCCGCGTTAATCTCGTTCTTCAACTCCGGCTGAGGAACACCCTTTACCGAACCGAGCGTACCCACCGGCATAAAAATTGGAGTTTCAATGACCCCATGGTCTGTTTCTAGCTTTCCTGCTCTAGCTTTAGAGCCAGCATCCTGCGCTTCAAGGGTAAATTTCACCGCTTTTATTGTCTTTATTAGTCGTACCCATTTTGAATACGGTTGCACAAATGTAACTTGGGAGAATTATAATGAAGACAAAGAAATGATAGGAACATTATTTAATACTGTAGCGGTTGCTCTCGGGGCCTCCATAGGGCTTGTATCGCACAAGTATATTCCGGTTAAGAGTCAGAATAAGATTCTGATGGTATTCGGACTTTTTACTGTCGCTTTAAGCATAAACATGATTTCTGATATGCGAGCGCCCATTGATGTTTTCCTGGCGTTAATTTTGGGCACCCTGTTAGGCCAAACCCTTTCCCTCAACGACCGTCTATCCTTATTCACAGCAAAATTTGACAAACCCACCGAAAATAAATCCGTCGGATCCGGATTAATCAAAGCAACCGTTCTTTTCTGCGTAGGGGGATTAACTTTAATCGGATGCATGGATGAAGGACTTAAAGGGGAATCGCATCTCCTATTCATAAAAGGGACAATGGACTTAATTAGTTCATTTTTCCTTGCTGCTGCTTTAGGCAGAGGGGTTCTATACTCAGCAATAGGAGTACTGCTTTTTCAAGGAAGCCTCACCTTGTTTTTCATGAGTTTTGGTTCCCACATATCTACGGAACTAATCCTAGACTTAACGGCCTTAGGAGGGATATTACTTCTTGCATTAGGAATAGATTTAATGGACATTAAGTCATTCAAAATAATTGACCTTCTTCCCGCATTAATTATTCTACCAATAATTCATTTTTTTCACTCAGTAATTGTCGAACTAACTATCTTCGAGTTTATACAATAAAAACAAGTGGCGAAAAGAACTAAAAACAAGAAAAGTCGAGTGAAATCGAAGGGGCGTAAAAAATCTCTTTCACGCTCGCCCTATCGTCTTGTACATGGTATTTCATCAATTTTAATTTTCGGAGCCATTTATTTCGGGTATGTTTATTACACAACTCATTTTGTTAGTCCCTGGCACGCATATAGCGATAAAGCCGGTTACTCTTCAGTATTAGACAACTATGAGGATGAAGTCAGGGCAGCAGCAGATGAATTTAATCTGCCATTCTCATATTTAATGTCTCTAATTCAATTAGAGTGTTCTGGGAAAAAACCAGCGGGATATCGATTCGAGCCTCATGTGTTCAAACGACTTCAAGATGTAAGAGATGGAAAGCGCAATAATTACGAAAACGTAACCTCAAAACACCTTTCTGACGCTTCTGACGACGCTCTAAAGAACCTAGCTACTTCATGGGGTCCATTTCAGTTAATGGGCTACAAATGCATTCTATTGGATGTCAAAATCCGTGACATTAGAGGTGGCAATGGAGTTCATTTCGGAGCTGAGTGGATAAACCGTACTTATGGAAATCGACTCAGAAATAGCGAATTCAAAAACTGCTTTCATTTACACAATACTGGAATAACCTATCCGAAAGCAGGACTTCCCACAACACACGATCCTCAATATGTTCCTCGAGGTTTAGCAGGAATTTCTCGCTTTAATAAAGCCTCCAATGCCCGCTAACAAATACGCCCTACTACGATATCGCATTATTGATCGGTGCATCAACAACTCTCGTAACCCCTTCCCTTCTAAGGAAAAACTTCGTGGTGCTTGCGAAGAGGCTCTGTACGGGAGTGATGGCGAACATATCAGTGTATCAACGATAGAGAAGGATATTTGGGCTATGAGAAACGAGTCCGAATTAGGATATTACGCGCCCATCTCATACCACAGGGATCAACGAGGGTATTTCTACGAAGAAGAAGGATATAGCATTAACGAGGTGCAATTAAACGACGACGATTTAGACGCCATAAGGTTCGCTGCAAACACCCTCATACAATTTAGAGATCTTCCAATTTTTAAGCAATTCGACGAAGCTATCGGAAAAATAGCCGACAGACTTTCAGTTGCACCAGATTTAGACACTACGGGAGTCGATAGATTTATGCAATTTGAATCAACCCCATCTGCAAAGGGGTCTAAACATTTGGCGCCCTTACTCGCGGCAGCAAGAAATCACTATCCAATTAAACTTGGGTACAGGAAGTTTTCTTCAGAAAGCGACAAATCATATCTCGTTCACCCATATCTGCTTAAGGAATATAGAAATCGTTGGTATTTACTCGCATGGGATCCCGAAAGAAAATTCATCCGAACGTTCGGTTGCGATAGAATAACTAACATCACACCACTTGAAAATTCAACCTTCACCACCTTGCCCTCATTCGATTCTGATTCCTACTTCAAACACGCTGTGGGAATTACTGTAATAGACGATTCTAACCCCGTTGACGTCGTATTCGTGTGCGACCCCATCCTAGCTCGCTACCTAGAATCTAAACCACTCCACCCCTCCCAAACCATTACCCACCTCGATTCGACCACCCAAATCACCCTCCACGTCCTAATTACGTACGAACTAGTTCAATGGATCTTGGGATTTTCGGCGGATATAAAAATAATTTCTCCTCCAAGCCTTCGTTCGAAACTTCAAGAACGCCTATCGGCAGCACAAGAACTATACGAAAAAACCTAGTGTTTACGGGGCTTCGCCCACAACGTAAATAGAGTAAGTAGCGGATTCGGTCATTTGTAAGGTAATCAATAGATAAACCTTATAAACCCCGAATCGATGTCTATCCCTCTTAACACCCTCTGCCTTTCAGATAGCAGCTCAACTATCAACGATATCGCTCAAGCTCGTTTATGGGTTAATTCATTCCCTAGACCGTCTGGATTCAACCCTTACGCTTGGAATACAACTAAACGCATCGCTCTAGAAATATGGAAATGTTATTTCGCTAATCGATCATTTGAAAGAACCGTAAATTTTATGCACCCTTCATTCTACATAATGATTCGCACTCCAGAAGGAGCGCCATTGCTAGTAGAGCGGTCAATTAGAGGGCTTAATTAGGCAAAAGACAAATGATTTACAATTAGTTGTGGAAAAGTAGCTGAGTTTTTATTTGGATTGCGGAATCTTGACCTTATATTGCACTGAGGCCTATTCGTGGGGTTTTTATGTTCACTCGTCGACGTTTTAACCCTATTCACCGCCCGCTTTCTAATGACACGATCTCCGTCAAATACCCAGTCTACGCTTATGCGCGAATTGCAATCTAGGTTGCACTGCGTTTCTGATGCCCAAAATAACAGCCTCGGTGTCTTAGTATCTTATGCCGGGCCACTAGACACCTCTTCTGGTGATTCAATTCTTCTTCTTTCAGAAAGAGCCGTCCTACATAGTGGGTCTCCTCGAAAAGAAATGAAACGAGTTTGTAATGTGGTGATTGAGTGCATTCAAAACGTCAGTAGACACGGATGGATTGACGAAAAAGGTGAGACACTTCTATACCTAACTTTAGAACACACACCTGTTGGGTTTCAAATCCAATGTGGTAACATCGTTGATATAGATATGGCATCAACCCTTCGTTCTAAATTAAACGAAGTAAATGGCCTAAATCATTCTGAGTTAAGGATACGCTATATAGAAATCCTTTGTCAATCTGGCATGAGTGAGTCAGGTGGGGCCGGACTGGGACTAATGAGTATGGCTAAGCGATGTGCGGGTCCTCTCGAATACGAACTTACCGAACAAGATGATGATTTATTCCTGTTCACTATGACCGTTACAGTAAAAAACTAATTAGGTCTTCCTTTCTTTCTTCTTAGCTGCTGGAAATAGAATGTTATTCAGTATCAGCCTATATCCCGGAGAATTCGGGTGCAAATTCAAATCTGTTGGTGGATCATTCACCATATGTCTATAATCCTCTGGATCGTGTCCGCCATAGTAAGTCCATTGACCTTGACCAAGTTCTCCGTGAATGTACTTCGCAGTAGTTAGATTACGATTGTCACCCATAATCGTTACGTCCGATCTGATGAATTCTTTTCGAAATGAAGTTGTTTGGCCCATAAACCCGGCAATAACCCGTTTATGGCTTTGAGTCAACATAGTAGGAACAATATCCCATTTTGCAGAAAAATCGAACAATGTGAAGAAATCATTTATGGGCTTAATTTTGCCATGATCCTTCGTACCATCAATTTCTGAGAATTCATAAACCAAGGGATTCATCTCTAGTTTATAGTTTTGGAAGGCCAAACCTTGAGTGAAATCTAGCTTAGAGGATGCCTGTGATTCAGCTGGATCTCCATCGAACATTGACTCGCATATATCTACTTCTTGAGCCGCTAGAGCAATATCGTACGAATCAGTCCCCGAGCACATCGTGAAAAGGAATCCTCCTCCTAAAACGAAATTCCTTATCGATACTCCAACCTTTCTTTTCATTTCACTAACCTTCTGAAACCCCATCATCTGAGCAGACGCATTTTGGGATTCTACCTCATCTTGGTACCATGTAGCAGTTCTATATGCTTTATAAAATCTACCAAACTGACCTGTAAAGTCTTCGTGATGAAGATGAAGCCAGTCATATTTCGGAAGTTCTCCGGTAAGTATTGCCTCATCATAAACTATATCATATGGAATCTCCGCATATGTAAGCACTAAGGTCACAGCATCATCCCAAGGCAATTTCCCCGCCGGACTATATACAGCGACTTTAGGAGCGACTTCTAACTTCACTCTTTCCATATTTATCTCAGGATCTGCTATCTCATTAAGAATTTGGGCTGCTTGAACATCCGCAATTATTTGATAAGACACTCCTCTTATTATACACTCATTCTCAATGTCAGGAATGTTTTGAAAAAGAAAGCTACCTCCCCTATAATTCAGTAACCATTCCGCTGCTACACCATTTTCCAAAACCCAAAAAGTGACTCCGTAAGCTTTAAGATGATTCGCTTGCGTTTCATCCATGGGTATTAAAATCTTCGATGCAAAAGCCTGGGTAACTAATAATAAACACAGCCCAGTAAATAATGACTTCATTAAATTATTAGAAATGGGGGTTATCATCTAAATCCTCATTCATTTTAGATCCTACAGTAATAGTCCCAGAATTAGCAAAAGCTGTGTTTGGAGACATTGAATCTCCTCCAAACGCATTATCCGAAAAGGAACGATAATCAGTAAACTTCGCCAAATGCTTTACGAACTTAAGATTAATCGTTCCTAAACTTCCATGCCTATGTTTTGCAATAATGAATTCTGCCAAACCATCAGTATCTAGTCCATCGGGGTGGTCCGTGAATCCATAATACTCAGGCCTGTAGATAAATGAAACTATATCAGCATCTTGTTCAATCGCTCCAGACTCTCGAAGATCAGATAGTATAGGTTTTCTATCCCCTCCCCTTGTTTCAACCATACGACTAAGTTGAGAAAGAGCAATCACAGGGATATCTAATTCCTTAGCGATTGATTTTATCGATCTCGAAATTGATGAAATTTCTTGCTCACGATTACCTCCTCCACTCGAACTACCGTTCATCAATTGTAAGTAATCAATCACAACCAAATCAATCCCATGAGTTGATTTTAATCTTCTGCACTTAGCTCTAAGTTCAAAAACGTTCAACCCTGGTGTATCATCAATAAACAAAGGTGCTTTTGATAATTTTCCAATTCTATCGTGCAATTGTTGATACTCGTGATCTTCAAGTGTCCCTGTTCTGAATTTATCAGAACTGATTTCTGTTTCTGCAGAAATCAATCTTTGAACTAACTGAACCGAAGACATCTCAAGAGAGAAAACAGCAACTGGAATACCTTGATCGACAGCAACGTTTCTTGCCATTGTAAGAACGAAAGCTGTTTTACCCATTCCAGGTCTTGCCGCCAAAACAATCATATCTGACCTTTGCCATCCACCTGTAATCTTATCTAAATCTGCAAATCCTGATGGCACTCCACTAACACCACCATCTTGCGCTCTTGCTTTATCAATATTATCAATAGCTTTCTTTACCACCACATTCATGGTCTCAAAACTCTTTCTGATATTACCCTCCGCAACTGCAAACAATCCTGATTCAGCTTCGTCAAGAAGATCGAATACATCAGTTTTTTCATCAAATGCCTTTTCGATGATATCACTAGAAACTCGAATTAACTCTCTTTGAATATATTTTTGAGCGATAATTCTAGCATGAAACTCAACGTTTGCGGTACTTGCAATTCTCGTTGTCAAATTCGCGATATAATAAGGTCCTCCAACTAACTCTAAATCACCAGATTTTTTTAATGCTTCAGTAACCGTTAATAAATCAATCGGCTCTGAGTCATTAAATAAATTCTGAATAACATCAAAGATCTTTTGATGAGCCGGCTTATAGAAACTACTCGGACTAAGTACATCAATTACAGAATTAACCGCTGTTTGTTCGAGCATCATTGCTCCTAAAACGGCTTCTTCTAAATCTACTGCCTGAGGTATAACTCTTCCATGTGTTGTCTCGGACATTGTTGTTTTACTTAACGAAGAGAGACGGTCAGTAGTTTTACTCATTTTATTTGACGATGATGGTGTTTGCATGATTGCAGAGTGCAAGTTACGTTTTTGTCGATTACTGTTTTGAACAATTAATTGACTGTCTTTTCAACAACTACAGTTTTGCACCATAAATAGAC
>DQRJ01000180.1 GCA_015663855.1 Flavobacteriales bacterium
AAGTTTTAAGAGCCACTCCTTCCTGGGTATTCTTACTCCAGCATCTCCTTGTATTGTTTCCACAATTACACAAGCAACAGTTGAGTCTATTTGAGAAAGTTCGTCGATGTCGTCGAAAGTGATAAAGGAAACCTCTGGTAGGAGTGGTAGGAATGGTGCTTTTCTCTCAGCGTTTGAAGAAACGGATAGAGCTCCAGCAGTATTTCCGTGATATCCTCCTTTGCAAGCAATCATTCGAGATCGTCCAGTAATTCGTTTTGCAAGTTTTAAAGCTCCTTCTACTGCTTCAGCTCCTGAGTTCACGAAATAAACAGTGTCTAGAGGAGCGGGAAGAAACGATGTTAGGAGGGAGGCGGCCTCTAAAGTGGAGTCGTGGCGAAACTCCCCGTATACCATGGTGTGCAAATTTTTCTCGATCTGCTCGTGTAGTGCGGTTTTAATTACTGGATGTCCATGCCCGAAATTGCTTACACCTATGCCACTTATCGCATCGAATAATTTCCCTCCTCCTTCACAATTAAGCCAAACCCCTTCTGCACTATTAACCCTGATATCTAAAGGGTACGGTGTAGTGGCGGCAAGTCCTAGATCTAAGAAAGGTCCGAATTTATTTGAGTCGTTATTGTTATTAGTCTCCATCAGTCGTTTACTTACTCAAAGGTAATGTCCCATTCATCAACGAAGGTCCATCGGTCGAATCCAGCACCGAGGTGCCAGCTTGGGATAGGTCCTGCGGGGTTTGCTTTTACACGGATGTAACGAGCTTTAGTTGTAGGAGCGGAGGAGTCGGAAATAAAGCGGTGTACGATCTTTTCGTAATTATCCTCCGGGACGTTGTGGGTGACTTTACTCAGGAGAGTGAAGTTGATGCCGTCGTTAGAGGTAAAGAACTCGACACTTTCAGGGAGCCAAATCCATGGACGGATGTCTTGGATACACCCGATCGACATTCCGGAAATAGATTTGGATTTTCCTAGATCTATGGTTGCTTCGAAAGGCGAATCGTAGAATCCTTGCCAGTCTCCTGTTCTATACTCGTTGGAGCCCTTAAGTCCGTCAACTAGCGTGTTCGGGCCGGCTGCTGCGTACTGGTGTGAGTATGGGAAAGTGTACTCTACCGTCCAATCGTGTTCGATTTTCACCATGGAGTGGTGAACTTCCTTCGAGCGCACTTTGTCGAGTTCTGCGTAAGCTAGGAATTCAGAGCTGGACTTGATCTTTATTGGGTTTTTGTATTTATGCCAACCCCCATTGTTGATTTTATAATAGATACTCGCTTCGGGGTCTAAGTGGTGGAGTCGAACTTCAGATTGCTTCCCTTGAAAACTTCTTTCAGCAATAAATGAGGGTACTGGAACGAAATCGAAGTCGTTAACGGAACTTGAGGGGCGGTCGGCATCTAGAATGCCAAAGCTGGTTGAGCCTAAATCAGACATTTCAAAAACGAGGGGGCCTCCTCTCAGAATCTCATCGTAAGTCAACCACGACCTCGCACCAGAATTTACGGTTTTCACGTAATTCCCATCACCCACCGTGCTGATGTAAAGCGGCCTGTTCCATGAGCGATAATCGCTATTCGCGGGAGAAACTATAACGTTGTCGAACTGCGGAGAACCTACTACGAGCTGGGCTTTATTACCACTCATCTCACTTCCTGGCGCGACGGGATACAGTCCTATCGACGATAAAACATACCAAGCCGACATCTGCCCACAGTCCTCATTTCCGCATAAGCCGTCTGGTTCAGTTGTATATAATTCGTTTAAGATTTCATCAACTATTTCGCCCGTTCTCCACGACTTTCCTGCGTAGCTGAATAAGTACGCCACATGGTGCGAAGGCTCATTTCCATGAGCGTATTGACCTATTAAACCAGTGATATCGACCTGTTCTCGACCCGATGTTTTTGAAGAGGCGGAAAATTGACGCTCCACCATTTCACTAAATCGCTCCCCCGTACCTCCTACGTACTTTATCAATCCCGATATGTCGTGCGGCGCAAAGAACGTGTACTGCCAACCGTTCGCCTCCGTGTAATTGAAATTCACTTCAGTGGGGTCGAAATCAGGCACCCATGCGCCATCTCGTTTCGGCTGAATAAAGTTCGACTCCGGATTTAGAATATTTCTCCATGAAAGTGATCGTTTACGGAACCTCTCACTAATCTCTTCTTCACCTAAACTCCCCGCATATGCAGATATGCACGCATCGTCATAACTATACTCAAGTGTTTTCGAAACGCCTTCGCTTTCCATTTCGCTAGGAATATATCCATACTTCACATAGCTGTCCAGTCCGAGGTGCATAGAATCTGCAGCCTGAACCATAGCCTCCAATGCAAGCTCCTCATCCCAACCACGGATACCCCAAGCCTTTGCGTCAGCAATCACCGGCACGCTGTGATATCCTATCATACATCCTGTGTAGTTACTTGCTAGTTCCCAAACCGGTAATTGTCCGCCATCATCATACATTCTGAGCATAGACTTAACAAAATCCCTTGTCCTTCCTGGTTCAATCCAAGCGAGTAGGGGATGGAGTGATCTGAAAGTATCCCAAAGCGAGAAAACAGTGTAATGATCACCATCATTAGGTCTCAAATCATGAATTTGTAAATCAGTTCCCCTATATCTTCCATCAACATCAGAGGCCAAATTAGGTACTGTACATGAGTGATACAGTGCTGTGTAGAATATTTCCTGCTGATCTATTCCGCCATCTCCGCCATTTACTTGAACTCGCCCTAGTTGTTCTTTCCATCTAAGTTCGTTCTCCCTTTTATATTTCTTAAAATCGTTGTGTGACGCCTCCTCTTCCAGATTTCGAACCGCACCTTCAACATCGCAAAAGCTAAGCCCTACTCTAACCGTTAAGTCGCTGACTACACCGAAATCGGCTGCAAAGACCGGAACGAACTCCATCTCTTGAACTAGAGAGCCGTCGGTTTCGTTAATGCTAATAGTCTTTAATTCAGATAATTGGTCACTCCACTTAAACTCTTTATTGAAGCGAATGGCGAAATAGACATACTGCTTCACGGCCCAATTTTCGGAGAGTCTATGCCCTACAATCGTGCTGTCATCGAGAGGATAAATACTGTAATTAATCAGTTTATCCCTGTGTTCCAGATCTATTATTAAAGTTAAGGTGTCGGGTTCTGTTAATGTGTATTTGTGTATACCTGTTCGTGGAGTTGAGGTTAATTCAGCTCTTAGGTTTTGGTCTTCTAGAAAGACAGAATAATATCCTGCGTGAGCATACTCTGTCGACTTCTGGAAGGTGCTTTTATACCTGTCCTGCCAAGAAGTAGCGCCAGCGGCGAACTGCGTGCAAGGCATTAATAGGATGTCGCCATAATCGCTTACGCCCGTTCCTTGCAAGTGAGTGTGGCTGAAACCGTATATTATTGAGTCTGAGTTGTGGTATCCACCACAACCATCCCAGCCCTCTAGCCTTGTGTCTGGACTAAGCTGGACCATTCCGAATGGAGATGTAGCGCCAGGGTAGGTGTGACCGTGACCGCCGGTACCTATCATGGGGTTTACTTTAAGATAGCTGGGCGACTTTTCTACAACTTTCCTTACTTGAACCCTTTTTGCGGGGTTGCGTCCTTCATTAATTGTTTGGGCAAAAAGACTTGTGCTAAGCAATAAGGACAAACTTATGCCTGTTAAAATCCTTACAGATACGAGTTTTGGAAATGAAATACTCATGAAATAATGTGGTCTAGTTAGGTTTGCAGACGTTGCAGTCCGCTCGGTTATGTAAACCGAAATGTAATACTGCAGGCCTGTTCGGAGAAGAAATCTCTTCAAAAACTTCTCTTAATGAAGATGGAAGAATGACTTTGATGGCAATGTCGCGGCTGGCTTTGCAGTCCTTTATCTCAGCCTGTGCAGCCCTCAGAGCAATTAGTTCTGCTCCTTTCATTCGATTTTTTTGTTCTGATATGCATTTATCTGAGATTAATATTTTAGACCAAACCGAAGCTCTTACTTCGCCTCCCCATAATCTTTCAGTTGAAAACATCTTGTCAAGCTCAGTCCACATTATCTTCGATTCTCTTGATGACAAAAGAGCTTCTTTACCCACCTCTGGAAAGGAAATGCAATCTTGTATTGCATTATCTAACGGGTCAATTTTGTTAACCAAATCATCTACGTTCCTCTGCACCCATCTTGAGGGCTGTATAGATCGATTGCCTATGCTGTAATCGTCGTAAAGAACCATCCTCGAAGTGGAAATGTCGATGCTTATCCTACTTCCAGGTAACACTCTAGTAACGGGATCTCCGAAAGTTCCCGACTTCGGGCCCATACATGGCTCTCCGAGAATAGGGCCTAACTCTAAGTCTTTAAAAAACGAAGCGAAAGAGACCGAGGCAGAAGCGGATAATCCATCTATAAGAAGTATGGTTTGGCCTTTCCATTTTTCGACTTTCTTTATCTCTCGTTTGTCAAAAAACAATGTATCAACCTTCCCTACCTCTAACTCAGCGACTTTACGCATTTGCCTAAATCCTTGATAAGCGTCACTCCACTTCTCCACTATTTTCTTATAAATCCCTTTGTAAAACTGACTCACTTCCTCTCCAGTCTCTGGACTTTTACGAAATATGTATGAATTAAGTATTACATCCTCTTCACATGGCAAATATTCGAATATTTCAAGCATTCTATCTAAGTACCCACCAGTATTACCCCTTAAATCGATTACCAAACACTGACTCTCACCCTTTCTCGAGGATTTATTAAGTTCCTTAAACCCTTTTTTAAGTGCTTTACTATACTTTCTGTCAGAATCACTGCCAAAAGTCCAGATTGAAAGCCGCGCTATATTGTCCTCAATCTCCCAATGCAATCCGGTAAATTGTTTCGACTTATTATTTCCCCTCTCCATAAGAGAGTATTTCTCTCCATTAATGAAAAGCTCAGAACTATCTTCAGAGTTGTACAGTGTAGTTAGGATAGTCAACCTTTCTGCAGCTCTGAAGTTGCTTAGCCAACTATTCCCTTCCCAAGGCGATAAAGCTAAAGCAGACTTGAAAACATCTTGAGATGCAACGCCATTCAACGTCGTGATTTTATAGCCCGAGCTCAAGAGGCCAGAGCCGTCTTGAATTACATATAGCTCATCCTCGATGTTTATTACTTTCGGTAAAAATGCGTTTGCTTTCCAATTTTGTTCTAATGTCTTTTTAAACAAAACACCTATCGATATTCCCGTGTGACTATCCCGAATCTTCCCCAAAAGCTCAGAAACAATGTAAATGAAGTCCTTTTCGTTATCGAGCTTGAGTACTTCCTCCTTAGCTAGATTCAGGGCGATATTAAAATCGTCTTCGGAAATCCTTGCGTAGGGAAGGGGGTGTAAAGCTTCGACCCATGCTTTTAACGAATCAAGATCCCTCAAGTACGCTTCGTGATCAACTATTAGCGAGTCGCTAATGCTCGATTCCACATTAATCGAACCCGAATTAGCATAACTAGCGTTCGAAAAACAGAGAGTTAGAATAAATAAAATTAAGAGATGACGCACAGTAACGATTATTCAGGGCTTTGGTCTAACATCTTAACCATAGTCAGGATAGTAGCAATAGCTACGGTTTCGCCTGTTTCATCATAAACATCGACCTGAAATTTCACGATTCCCTTCGCAACGTCTTCCGGCTCGCGACGCTCTTGAGAGATCTTCTCCTTTACAGTAAGCCGAACACCTATCGTCGCTCCAGGATATACAGGTTTCGTGAAACGACATTCCTCGATTCCGTAATTGAGCAAGACGGGTCCTTTCTTCGGATCTACGAACAACCCAGCAGCTTTACTAAGTATGAAATATCCATGGGCGACTCTCTGCTCAAATAATGTTCCCTCAAGCGAAGTTGCATCGACGTGTGCGTAAAAATTATCGCCCGAAACATTTGCGAAATTCGAAATATCGGCCTCCGTAACCGTATGCTTTGCCGTAGTAACTGTATCCCCAACTTTTAATTCTTCGAAGTGCTTTCTAAATACGTGGGGCTCCGATTCCGGTTGTGCCGCTCCAGGCTGATATTGAGAAGTTATTGCGGTAAGCATTGATGGATGACCTTGAATAGCAGTCCTCTGCATGTAATGTCGCACGCCTCTAAGTCCGCCCATTTCTTCTCCGCCTCCAGCTCGTCCCGGTCCTCCGTGAACTAAAAGGGGCAGGGGAGAGCCATGCCCAGTACTTTCCTTCGCACACTCTCGATCAAGAACTAAAATACGACCGTGCATACATGCTGCGTTACGAACAAATTCCGTCGCGACATCTTTATCATGAGTCGTGATACTACAACAAAGCGACCCCTTTCCCTTCTTCGATAAAGCAACAGCTTCGCCGACCTCGTTGTATGACATTAAAGTACTCACAGGACCGAAGGCCTCTACTTCGTGAACTTTAACGGCCTTACTAGAATTGTTGACCCTTAATAATACGGGACTCATAAATGCGCCGATGTTAGAGTCAGCACCTATCACGTCTACTTCGTTTGGTGAGCCGAAAACAATTTCAGACTCTTCTTTAAGAAGTGCGATTTGAGAGCGAACGTCGTCGCGCTGGGTTTGGCCTACGAGAGCTCCCATACGCACACCATCAGTTGAAGGGTCTCCGATAACCGTCTTTGCAAGCTGAGTGGTCAGAGCGTCCTGGAACGCATCAATGTGCTGCTCCGGAACCATTATTCGACGGACTGCAGTACATTTCTGTCCACACTTAACCGTCATTTCCTTGCGAATTTCTTTCACAAATAGATCAAACTCAGGAGTTCCCGGCCCAGCATCAGGACCTAAGATCGCAGCGTTCAATGAATCGGCCTCCAGATTGAATGGTACGCTGTTTTCAATAATGCGCGGGTGAACCTTTAAGGCTCTTCCTGTTGTTGCCGATCCGGT
>DQRJ01000060.1 GCA_015663855.1 Flavobacteriales bacterium
CGTCGATAAATCGCTTCATTTCTGTAGCGGCGTTACAAATAAGTACGGAAATGAAATTATCCCCGTACCCTAATCCGTGTGCCAAACCGGCACCTACCGCATACACATTCTTTAGTACGGCCGCCAATTCCGCTCCGAAGACATCGTCCGACGTACTCACTTTAATGTATCTCGTCCTTAAATAGGGCGCGAAAAGTTCTGCCTGATCGATATCTGGACACGCCACTGTTAAATACGACAGCCTTTCTCTCGCTACTTCCTCGGCATGACATGGGCCGCAAATTATCCCCAGCTTTTCATACGAAAGATCGAAACGCTTATGAAGATACCTAGCCGGAATAGAATTGTATTTCGGCACCATACCCTTAATCGCGGAAAAGACGAGCTTTTCTTCGAGGCGAAGGGGTGATGCGTCTTCGAAGGTTTGGTCTAAAAACATCGAGGGGATAGCCAAAATAATGATGTCACTCGAGTCAATAACCGCCTGCATATCCGTTGTTAAGTTCAACTTATTCACGGGAAATTGAATGCTCTGAATGTACCTCGGATTACTCCCGAATTCTCGAATATGCTCAATCGTGTCCTCGCTCCTAACCCACCAATTCAGCTCTGAAACGTTCTCGCATAACATTTTTGCAAGCGCCGTAGCCCAGCTACCGCTACCGAGCAACCCTATCCTCTGCACACTTCGCTCATTCGACTTTTCTATCATAATTGAGAAGATACCGCCATCTAATAATTACTCTTCCATAAGGTATATTAAGAGCTCCTGCCCCACCCTTAACTTCTTCGAGCTCACTCTGTTCCACGCTTTTATATCCCAAACCCGTACCCCGTATTTATCGGCTATTTTTCCAAGAATTTGACCCTCTGCAACTCTGTGGATTATTATTATCTGATCTTCAAATAGTATTTTTGCCGTTGTACGTCTGTTTTGTTGGTGCTCTTCGTCCGTACACTCTGCTATTCCACAATCGTTGAGAGGGAATTGTTCTCCTGCCCCAAAAGACACTAACCTATCCTCTGATACTCCTAAGGATTCCAGATTTTTCAAAATGGTAGTTGCTCTTTTCTGAGAAAGCGCGTCATTGAAACTTTCTGTCGCTCGCAGGTCACAGTGAGAAGTAAGTAAGACATTATAGCCAGGGTTTGATATTAAATAAGCTGCGAACCTTGCCAAACCAGGTCTGTCTTCGTCACGTAAAACCGTCGTGTTATAGTCCCAGTGTATATCCAAATCAACTGTTTTACCTGGGCCACTATCTGCCGCCACCGCTTCAATACATGTCATATACTCACACGAACCATCGTCTTCAGTTGCTGTCGGGTCATAGTTGCATGCGTGTCTCGAAGTGCAGCCAGGAATTTCATCCGAGTCACAAACTCCATCCTCGTCCTTATCGTTAATACAGTTGCCATCACAATCGAACTTAACTCCCGGGTATGTACAAGAGTCGTCCGCTACTAAAGCTTTTGGTTCATAATTACATGCTACTGGGTCTTTACAACCTACTTCGATTATGAGAGGAATACGAACTATGATAGTGAATTCATTTATTGTTTGGTCTAAAGGAGCAGTAAATGGTTCTGGAATATAGCCAAACGCATTGAGACAATTCACCTGATAATTAGCTCCTCTATCTACTAAAACACTCCATTTCCCAGCATTATCCGACACGAAAGACATGTCGTCCATAGCTAACTTCCCTGGGCCATGTGCGTTTTGTGCCAAAACTGCCCCCAAATCAGGCCACGGACTGCCATCCCTATCGTGAACGACCTTGATGTTTAAAATAACTTCCGTTTCAAAACCATGAAAATGATAAAGGGCGTCTATTCCCGTTCTATCTGAAGTGAAAAACCCTCCATACCCAACCGGGTCAAGCTGTAACCCGAAGTCGTCTCTTGATGAATTTATCGGATGAGGCAATCTATCATACAATTCCGTCCAGCCTCCTGAACTTACACTTTTCGTAGCATAAACAACATCTAAGCCACCCATAGACAAATGCCCATCACTACTGAAATATAGAGTGTCTGCATTGCGCATAGTAGGAAACGCTTCGTTTCCTGAAGAATTAACAACGTCGCCACAGTTAACTGGCCTTCCCCACCCATTACCCTTTTTATCTACTCTCCAAATATCCATTCCTCCATAACCACCAGGTTTATTCGAAGTGAAATAAATCGAATTTCCGTTAGGCGAAATTGCGGGATGTGCAAACATATATCTCTTGTCGCAGAACGACATTCTATCTCCCGCTTGCCAAGTTTTTAAACCTGTAGAGTCCTCTTTTAAAGCTGCATTAAATAGTTGAATCGGTTTCAAAATCGTCTCTCCCGGCTCTTTGCTTAACATCTCCTTTAACGGAAGTTTGCCCTGAACATATGACATAGAAATAACGCCCACGGAATCACCTTCTTGGTGCGCCACAAAACCATCATGCAGTTCTGTGTTTAGAGACGTCATGGGTTTTGCAAGCAGATAAATCGTCCCTTGTAATCCTGTGGTATCAACTATTTCAGCCTCCCAAAGATCGGTAAGTCTATTCCCTGTATAATTATCCAACTGCATTTCTACTCCTCGTCTTAACCTGTATTCACGAGGCTTTTCGACGGTAAAAAATAATTTATCCCCCGATCTAAACGGAGCTGCTGCACTTACAAGTTGAGCGCCGCCTTCATCGATGCTTATTATCTCAACGGAGCGAAGTCGAAAGTTTATGCTATCCGCTTGTCTTGAATCTAGAGAACTCAACATTATTAATCTGGACTCTGATACCGTAGCATCTCTTCCCCCTTTTTCTGACATCCATAAATACATTTCTTTCGCCTCGTCATATCGCCCTAATGCAAGGAGTGTTTCCGCCTTTTCAAAAGGCATATCTCCTGGCAACCCTCCATTCGCTTCAAGCGTGTCCATCGAAGCTATCGCTTTTTCATGAGCATTTAAGCGTGTATATATCTCCGCCAATTTTTCGTGCGCTTCAAGCTTTTTATTGCCTTTCGCAGCGCGTTCGTATTGTTGTGCCGCCGCAGTAAATTCTCCCTGATTTTCTAGGGCTTTCCCCTCCAAATAGTAATGAGAGGAGCAACCCGTTAGTAGTACCAAACCGAAAATCACTCCCCAACCGTGTGTAATTAGCTTTCTCATTAGAAGTAACGTGGGTTTTGGATTAATGGTGTTTCTCCGCCGAAATTAAATCCGAGTTGGATTTCATGTGTTGACCCAAGGGCGTCTTGAAGTTCGGAGCCCATGAAGTCATAAGCATAGCCGAATCGAAGATTGTGCGGAAGCGCAATTTCTATTGACGCTACCGTTACCGACCTCGTACGATATCCTAATCCGAGCCAGACCTGAGTTCCGCCAGGCCCTTCTTCCATCAAGAGGGCATGTAAGTTTATATCTGTCGAGATCGGAGCCCCGCCCGTAGCTCGAATTAACATGCTCGGCTTAAGCTCGATTCCCCACCCCGTTTTTACTATTCCTCCCCCATAAGCATAGACGTGTCGTTTGTAGAAACGCACATCTGGCGAAGAACGAAGCACATCGTCTTTCGCGTAGTAGTTTGGTATTGAAATTCCTCCAAACCACCTTCCGTCTGTCGCGGAAAAAAACGCCCCAAAACCCAAGGTTAAAAACCCTTCTTTGATGTTTCCCGTCTCATAAACCGGATCGCCTTCGTCCCAATAAACTAGCTCGTCTATCTCGGCGGAGTACCCCACATATCCGCCTCTTAGCCCGAAGGACATTTTACCTAATCGCGTTCGAAAATGGTAGGACATATCGGCAGATATCGTCCTTTCAATTGTAACTCCTATTCTATCTGTTGTAATAATTAACCCAACCCCGACTGGAAGCTTTTTCAAAAGCCCATCCGCACAAAGCACTTGTGTCGTTGGTGCGCCCTCTACCGACCATTGATTGCGATACATCGCACTGGTTTGCACATAGTTATGCGCCCCAGCATATGCCGGATTCAATACCTCCGCATTAAAATTATACTGGCTAGTTAAAAAATCTTGTTGAGCTTGTGACTCGAATGTAAAGAGTGCAAAACCCATCAATATCACAGCAAATAAACTGAATTTGTAATTTTTCATCTTCGGATATCTACATAAGTTGAAAAAGCAACCCCTTCTGCCTCAAACACCACGAAATAAGTTCCTGGCGGCAATTCCTCACCGCTCTTATTCGTCCCTTCCCATTCGTTGCGGTAATCGAACATTTCGAATACGATTTGGCCCCAACGATTAATCACTCTAAAATGAGTGTCCGGAAGCCAGCTACATTGCACCTCCTCAGGACTCGCCCCTATCGACGGCCCAATATCCAGAATCACATATGCATCGTTATAACCATCTCCATTAGGAGTCATTCCAGTAGGCATAGTAGGTGCCAAAACCGTTTCTTGTACTCTAATAAAGTGACTCGCGCTTCCTACATTCCCACATGCGTCCTCAAAATAATAAGTCCGCTCAATAACACACGCTTGCTCCAAACAATCTCCCTCAACAACTTCGTCAGAACAATCAATTATCACGACTTCACCCATACTACAATCAACAAATTCTAATTCAAGCGTCTCCCACATATCCTGGCATTCCGGCGTCTCATAGGCACATTGATAGAACATACTATCGAGCGGGGTAATCAAAATCGGTGGTACGGTATCGAGATAGTAAATGTATTGAGTCGAATCCGCCAAGTTTCCCGCATCATCCGAAATCGTAAACGTTCTTGTAATTACCGTGTTGTTTGCACAATCTTGAAAGTCAAACTGAAGATCATAGCTGTATATCGATGCGTTGGGGTCACATTCGTCCGCATAAGCAACTTGATCATCAGGGTAGGCCTCTCCACAGCTTAAAACTAAATCTGAGGGGAAATCTGTAAAAAATGGAGGGGTCGTGTCTACAATATTAACCACGGTTGAGTCTATTGAAGAGTTGCCACACACGTCCGTTGCTGTATAAACGTACATTGTAGTATACGTCCCTGAAGAAACAATGTCTGTAATAATCGTATCAACGGCAATAGAGTCACTAGTTAAGGTCGCATCACAATTATCGAACACGTTAGGTAGATCTACCGATATAGGTAGCGAGCATTCCTGAGTGAACCCTAGTACGGGAGTTAATATTGGAGCAACTGTGTCCTGGACTGTGATTATTTGGACCTGGTCAGATGTCGTGTTATCACAAACGTCGGTCACACTATAGGTTCTTACAATGGAGTAGTTTTGAGGACACAAAATGGAGGGTACTGTTTCAAGAGTTTGGTTATACGTAAGGTCTCCTTCGCATCCATCTTCATACATGGGTAAAGCAAGTAACGCCGCCTGTAGAATGAGGTCGTCCTCGCACGAAATGGTTAAGTCCGGTAAAATGCTTGTGAAAAATGGCGCCTCAATGTCATGAACTATTATTGGGAAATCTGTAAAAGTATTATTCCCGCATCCGTCTACTGCATGCGCAACCCTTGAGAGGCGGTAATAATTATCACATCCTAAACTTATTGACGTAATTGTTGATGTATCTGCCCATTCAACCGTATATCCTGAACACAGCTCTATCGCTGACAACACAGGCCAAACAACATCATCTGCGCAATTTGGTATTCCTATATCCAATAATGAAGGCGTAAACACAATCAAAGGCCCAGCTTGGTCTACAACATTTACTATGTGAAACGCCTCAGCAGTATTTCCACATCCATCAGTAATAGTAAAAGTCCAAATAAAGTCTTGAGCAGCTGGACAATCTGGATTATCAACAACTTGAAGGGTGTTGACGAGGTCGGGGGTGCCACAATTGTCTTGATATTCAAGGGGGAAAGGCTGTGCTAATAGATATTCCTCTAAATCCCACCCGAAACAATCTCTTGTAACATCGCCTGGAACACTAATAAACGTGGGCGGCTGAATATCTTCGACTTCTATTATTTGTGTGCCGCAAACAAATCCTATTCCACAACCTGTGTTATCATTAGAGTTGCCGATATCTGCTATGAAGGTTCTCGATATTCTTTTTACTACGCCTAGATATGCCGGGTTCGAACAATTGAATTCCTCAACCACCACATCTATCGTTATGGGAAAGCTTAGTGGTGTGTTTGGGTCGCTACATAAATAAACCTCAACCCCGTCTGCGTTTTGGTAAACAAAGGCATTATCTTCTTCTTCACAACTCCAAGTAAAGTCCACGGGGACGTTTATACAGTAGTTCTGCGCTTGGGCAGAGACTGTCATTAAAAGTACTGAAACAATTGTAAAAACAATCTTCTTCAATGTGAAACTTGAAAGTTCTGCACTATTTATATGGGTCATTTTGGTCAATTCTTTGTTTGCAAGATATGATAAACAGAAACATTCAATTTATGGGTAACTTTGCGTCGCGCTAGCGCGCAATTATTAATCGCAGAAAGACTCCATAATGAGCCAAGAAGACGGACTGAAGAAAATTATTAGCCACGCTAAAGAATATGGTTTTGTGTTTCCTAGTAGCGAAATTTATGATGGGTTAAGTGCCGCATACGACTATGGGCAACTGGGGAGTGAGCTGAAAAACAACATCAAGAACTATTGGTGGACCTCCATGGTCCGTATGAATTCTAACATCGTGGGGATTGATGCCGCAATCTTTATGCACCCTACTACATGGAAGGCTTCTGGTCACGTAGATGCTTTCAACGATCCATTAATCGACAATAAGGATAGCAATAAGCGCTACCGCGCTGACGTTTTAATAGAAGATCACATTGCGAAAATCGAGAAGAAGATCGATAAAGACGTCGCTAAAGGATTTAAGCGATTCGGAGATGATTTTAACGAAGCAGAATTCCGCTCTACTAATCCTAATGTGCTTCGTCGTCAAACAACGATAGACGAAATCAATCTAAAATTCAAGGACGCAATGAACGCTGACGATCTTGCGGCGGTAAAGGCGTTGATCGAAGAATTGGGGATAGTTTGTCCTATTAGCGGATCTAAAAACTGGACGGACGTAAGGCAGTTCAACCTGATGTTCAGCACAGAATTAGGAGCCGTTAGTGGAGACTCGGGTATAATCTACCTCAGACCGGAGACCGCGCAGGGGATCTTCGTGAACTACTTGAACGTGCAGAAGAGCGGGCGCATGAAAATTCCATTCGGAATAGCCCAAATCGGTAAGGCTTTCAGAAATGAAATCATCGCACGCCAGTTCATTTTCAGAATGAGAGAGTTCGAACAAATGGAGATGCAATTCTTCATTAAGCCGGGCACACAGTCGGAATGGTATGAGTATTGGAAGGAGGAGCGAAAAAAATGGCATGCCGCTTTAGGACTGGGAGACGAAAATTACCGTTTCCACGACCACATTAAACTCGCTCACTACGCTGATGCCGCTTGCGACATCGAGTTCAACTTCCCTATGGGCTTCAAAGAGCTCGAGGGAATTCACTCTCGTACAGACTTCGATCTTAAGAGTCATGAGGAATTCAGCGGGAAAAAGCTACGTTACTTCGACCCTGAGTCTAAGGAAAGCTATGTGCCGTATGTAGTGGAGACATCGATAGGGTTAGACAGAATGTTCCTTGCGGTTTTAAGCAATTCATACACTGAAGAGACCTTAGAGGGTGGTAACGAAAGAACGGTTCTTCGCATCCCTCCTGCTCTTGCGCCTGTGAAAGTTGCTATTTTACCTCTTATCAAAAAAGACGGTCTACCTGAAAAAGCTAGAGAAGTTCTGAGTTCTTTGAGACTGAAATACAACGTTCAATTCGATGAAAAAGACGCTATCGGACGTCGTTACCGTCGCCAAGACGCTATCGGAACGCCACTTTGTGTTACTATCGATCACGACACATTAAATGACGATGCGGTTACTGTCCGCGAAAGAGATGGGATGACTCAAGAGCGCATTGCAATTGTAGACCTTCCTGCATACGTTGAAGCTCGAGTGGGATTACAAACGCTTTTCTCTTGAACGTCTCAGACCTAAATGTAAAAGGTAGGAGGGTGCTAGTAAGAGTGGATTTCAACGTCCCTCTTGACAATTCTCTAAACGTAACTGACGACACTCGAATTCGCCGTGCAATACCTACCATAAAAACCATATTAAAAGCTGGCGGCTCTGTAGTTTTGATGAGTCATCTCGGTAGGCCTAAAGATGGATACTCCGACAAGCTAAGCTTGAAGAATATCATCCCTTGCCTAGAGAATTTGCTAGGTCTCCCTGTACTTTTTGCTTCGAACTGTGTGGGTGATGATGCCCTTGACATAACCCAAACCCTAAAGCCCGGACAGGTCGCTCTATTAGAGAACCTACGCTTCCACGATGAGGAAAAAGAGGGTGACGAGTTTTTTGCGGGACAGCTCGCAGAAAATGGTGACCTATACGTAAATGACGCTTTCGGAACGGCGCATAGATCTCACGCATCTACGGCCATAATAGCTCGATTCTTCCCAGAAGACAGCGCTTTTGGAGAATTAATGGCGGCCGAAATAACAGCGCTCAGCCGTGTTATGACTGACCCCGCTAGTCCGCTCCTTGCAATCATTGGCGGTGCGAAGGTGAGTAGTAAACTTGCCATTCTCGAGAACCTCGTTGAAAAGGTCGACCGTCTTATTATCGGTGGAGGAATGGCCTACACGTTCGTACTTGCTATGGGCGGACGAGTCGGTGCTAGTCTCATCGAACAGGAAATGGTCGATCGCGCCCGTGCTATTCTCGAAAAAGCAACCTCGTGCGGGACATCCATACACCTTCCCGTCGATTCCATCTGCGCAGACAACTTCTCTGCCGACGCTTCAACGGAAATATGCTCGACCGATTCTATTCGCGATGGGTGGATGGGGCTCGATATCGGTCCTGAATCATGTGCGGAATTTGCAGAAGTCGTTAAATCGAGCAAAACCATTCTATGGAACGGCCCCATGGGGGTTTTCGAATTTGAAGCATTCGCAAAAGGAACGTTTGTAGTTGCAAATGCCTTGAAAGATGCAACTGAAGGAGGCGCATACACTCTCGTGGGTGGCGGAGATTCCGTTGCGGCAATAAATGCCGCGAATCTTTCCGATGACGTAAGCTATGTAAGTACCGGAGGTGGTGCGATGTTAGAGTACCTCGAGGGAAAAGTGCTGCCTGGAATCGCAGCTCTCAGTTGATTTAAATTATATCGTTCATTACGAACATGCTCTTTACTTGGGCTATGTTGTCCATAGCGGCAAGTTTACGGGTTATGAATTTATGGTAGTGGTCCATATCGGGAACGTGCACTTCGAGCATGTAATCTGACGAGCCCGTTAGGTGATAGCACGCTTTCACCTCCCTAAAGCCGCCAATATCTTGTTCGAACTCTTCGAGGGCGGCGCGCTCATGAAGCTTAAGGTTGACATTACAAAAGGCCTTTATTTCAAGCCCCATCTTTTTTCTATCAAGCTTTACGGTATAGCCTTGGATTACTCCATCGCTTTCAAGACGTTTTACCCGTGCAAAGACAGCGCTACGACTTAATCCGGTAAGATCGCTGAGATCTTGCATGCTAGATCGTCCGTCAAAGGCGAGATGTTCGACAATTGTGCGGTCTAAAGCGTCAATGAG
>DQRJ01000122.1 GCA_015663855.1 Flavobacteriales bacterium
CTCAACCCCGACAACCGTATTTACGCATACCAGCTTGAGTTCGACGGCTTACAGATTTCGCAAACGGAATCACTTATCGACCCACTTATATACTCCGGCACCCCGGTTCACGCTCCAGGCGGTATTAGCGCTCTTTGCCTCAGCTACGACGGAACGACAATTCCTAAGAACACCGCCTACACACCACTCCTCCGAGTGCATTGGATAGGCACGGCTAACGGAATGGTGTGCATCTCACAGGTCGTGGACGTTGTCAACGATGCTTTGCAAACGACTATGACTAGCCTTTTTAACGCTTGTGTAGACCAAACCAATTTAGCTTGCCCTGGCGACGTTGATGGCGATTTGGTAGTTACGGTAAACGATATTTTAAACGTTTTAAGTGAATTTGGATGCCTCTCAGGATGTACAAATGACATAAATGGTGACGGTGCAGTCAATGTTGCAGACGTTTTACTGGTTCTATCCGCCTTCGGAACAATCTGCTAGTCAACAACTTAAAAATGTATTGTGAATAACTGCTTTGCGAAGAAGTGGTTTTAGATTGAGAAAAATTGTTAATTAGCCCGAGTCAATTTTCTAATCTATTCAAAAATACATGAAGAATTTTTTTACTAAAGCTTGTATTCTACTACTCTTAGTAGGCACAAGCACCATATCGTTTGCCCAAACCACAATTACTGGTTCCGTTAAAGACGCATCCGATAATGGAGCTCTTTTAGGCGCTTCAGTTGTTGTTAAAGGCACCTCTAATGGAACAGCTACAGATGCTAACGGTAACTTCTCGTTACAAGTGTCTTCTGTCCCAGTTACTTTAACCGTAAGTTTTATCGGTTACACTTCTCAAGACGTTACAACTTCTGGCGAAGCCGTAAATGTGTCTCTTGCTCCAGGGGAGCAACTTGAAGATGCTGTAATAGTAGGATCTCGTTTCGTTCCTAGAACGGCGATTTCATCTCCAGTTCCTATCGACAACATCTCAGTTGCTGAGCTAGAATCTACAGGACAACACGGTGTTGATAAGATGCTTACTTATAAAGTACCTTCTTACAACTCTACTCAGCAGACGATCTCTGACGCTACGGCTCACTTCGATCCAGCTGATCTAAGAAACCTCGGACCTAGCCGTACTCTCGTACTTATTAATGGTAAGAGAAAAAACGCTAGTTCTCTCGTTTACATCAACGACACTCCTGGTAAAGGAGAGGTAGGAGTTGATATGAACAGTATCCCTTCTGCTGCGATTGCTCGTGTTGAAGTTCTTCGTGACGGAGCCTCTGCTCAGTACGGTTCTGACGCTATCGCGGGTGTAATCAACATCATCCTCAAGGAGGACGTAGAGTACACATCTGTGAACTTCACTTCAGGTATTACTACCGAATTTGATGGAGCAACGAATGGGTTTGATGTTAATACGGCGGCAAAAATTGGTGATAAAGGGTATGTAAATATTACTGCTTCTTACTATGACCAAAAAGAAACTAATCGCGCTGGTCAGCCAGGTAGCGATGCTCTTTTCATAGATCTCGTAGGACTTGAGGATGCTACAGGCTTCATCGACGCTAATCCAGATCTCGGAATGCACGTCGGTACTCCAAATATGACTAGTAGAGACCTTTTCTACAACGCATCGGTTGACCTAAACGAGAATACTGAACTTTATAGCTTCGGTGGAATTACGACCCGCCAAGGTTTGAGTTACGCTCTTTACCGTGCACCGTACTGGATCGGAGACCCTAATGATCTTTTCGGAGAAGGCGAAGATTACGACGGTTTCCAGCCAACGTTTGAAACAGACATCTTTGACAACACTTTCGCTGTAGGTGTGCGTGGAATGAGCGGTGAATGGAATTACGATTTAAGTAGCACTTCAGGAGGAAATTCGGTAGACTACACTATCGGAAACACGATAAACACCGCTATGGGAGCAGCTAGTCCTACTTCTTTTCAGGCGGGAGGATATGAGTTTAACCACACTGTTACTAACCTCGATCTAGGTCGTCAATACGGAAATCTTTCTGTAGGTTTAGGTACGGAGTTCCGTTACGAGAACTTCATTGCTAACGCAGGAGAAGAGGCTTCATACATAGATGGTGGAGCGCAATCGTTCCCTGGAATTCAGCCATCTAACGAAGTTAACGCTACTCGACACAACGCTGGAGTTTACGCTGACTTAGGATATGACGTAACCGAGGACTTCTACATCGGAGGTGCGGCACGTATGGAGAAGTACAGCGACTTCGGTGAAAACTTCTCTTGGAAGGTAAGCACTCGCTACCAATTAATGGATGACAATATGACTGTAAGAGCTTCTGCCTCTACAGGATTCCGTGCTCCTTCTTTACACCAAATCTATATGAGTAACGTTCAGACTCTCGTTTCAGGCGGAACGGTATCTAACCAGGGAACTTTCGCTAACGGTTCTGCCGTAGTACGTTCTTTAGGAGTTGCTCCACTGACTAACGAGTCTGCTGAAAACATCTCTTTCGGTATTGCTATGAAGCCTATGGATGGTCTTTACGTAAGCTTAGACTACTACCAAGTAAATGTATATGATAGAATTGTGTACTCTAGTAGTATAGCTTCTTCGGATACAACGACCGCTGTATATGCCATCCTTCAGGATAACGATGTAACAAGCTTGAAGTTCTTTACGAATGCTGTAGATACTGAAACATCAGGTCTTGACTTCGTTCTTAGCTATACAGGACTCGAGCTTGGTTCAGGTAACCTAGGCTTCAACTTCTCGGCTAACTTCAACCAGACTTCCGTTGTAGGAGAAATCGCCACCCCTGATGCTATTGCAGAATCGGGAGTGGATCTTTTCGACCGTAAGGAGCAGTCACGTCTTGAGACGGCTCGTCCTTCTGACAAGCAGTTAATAGGTCTGACTTACTCTACAGGTAAGTTCACTGTTGCTTTGAATAACACTCGTTTCGGTGAGGTTACTTGGAAGCACCAGAATAACGGTCTGAATGGAGCTCCGTTTGGCCCTAATGGTGAGGCTCTTCCTTTGAATGATGAGGATTATGACCAAACCTTTGCTGCGAAAGTCCTAACTGACCTAAATCTGAACTACCAGTTCAATGACAAGGTGGGATTCAATCTTGCGATCAACAACCTTCTTAATGTTTACCCAGACGTAATCGACACGAAAGGTGATATGGTTACCGATTTAGGTGGACGTTTCCTATACCCATGGGAAGTAAACCAGTTCGGATTTAACGGAACTACTGTATCGGGAAAGCTTTCGTTTAAATTCTAATATTGACGAAATAACTACATTTGATTACGAGAAAACGTAATTAACAGAAACGCCCGGCATTACGTCGGGCGTTTTTATTTATATAAATAATTAATCTTAATCTTGTTGTGATCATCAATGAAGTAAAACACCATATTGTAAGATATTTCCAGAAACGTCCAGGTTGCCAGTTGATAAGACACCTATAATATCAACATCTCCACTAAGTGCTAGAATAGAACTGCCGGTGTACGCTATCATGTCATTGAAATTCATGAGGTTCTTAGGGACAGCATTGTCTATGTTCGTTTGTAGAGTTGCGTCCGCTCCTTGAAGATTAGCTATATCTAAAGAGTTTGCGTCAACATTCGTTGTTGGGAGGGTGTCATATATGGAGGTCCGAAGCGTATCGATTTGCAACAGCGAATCAATTTAAGAATCCAAATAAAAGTTCTCAAAAAACCAGATATGTTGGAGAAGACCCAATTCTGACCAGTTTATCGGTGTTACCAGATTTACCCCTTCACTTATATGTATATCTGCGTCAGTTTTGTTTTAGCGTTTGCCCTATTTGGAGTATATATTTGTTAACACTAGCGTCAACAGTAATTAGAAGGTTCACTTTAAGCCCATGAAATCACAAGTACTACTTATAGCTTTTTTCTCAATCCTATCTTCCCCAATAGTTTTATATGGGCAAGTATGGGAATCAACTTATGGCGGAACAGGGACTGATATCGGTCATTCAGTTCAACAATGCTGTCCCTCAGAACCTCATGAATTTCAATAACATGATAATGTACTCCGACGGTTTTATGCTAGACCTTGATGGACATATTGATGTAATGGGTGGCTTATCGACTTGGAACTTAGACGTTATGGGTAATTCTTATCTAAACGGCGATGTGGTTACTGGTGGCTTAAACGTTTCTGGAATTCTTTCTCAAGGTGGATTAGGAATTGTAGATCAAATTAACGTGGTACAAACTAATGTTGACGCAAACTCTTTAGATATAGCTAATCTTCAAGGAGCAGACGCAACTCTACAAACGAACATAGACAATGCTGTCCCTCA
>DQRJ01000049.1 GCA_015663855.1 Flavobacteriales bacterium
GTGGGGCCTGACGCTATTTACGTTAACGCGATGGCAACTCCTGTAGCTTGTACTGACGATTCTAACGGAATTGTTTCATGGGCACCAGTCGGAGGAGTAGGTAACTTCACTGTATCAGTGTCTGATTCTACTTTAACGGGATCAACTTTCAGTGATTTGTCTCCTGGTACATACACTGTTCTAGTTACAGACGGCAACGGGTGTACAAACAGTGAGGATGTTGAAGTTATGAATGCTGTAGCTGTTGTTGCTACTTCGACTTCAGTTTCTGTTAGCTGTAACGGTTCTTTAGATGGTGAAGTGACTGTTGATGCAACAGGAGGAACAGGTTCATACCAATACAGTGATAACGGAAATACTTTCCTTGCTAGCAACGTGTTTGATGATCTAGCTGCTGGAGACTATACTTTCTACGCGCAAGATGAAAATGGTTGTATTGCTGAGGCAGAAGCTATGGTTACGGAGCCAGACCCACTCGTAATTTCTGGTTTCCCTTCAGAGGGTGAAACTACGGGTAATGCTGTAATAGATATCAGTGTGACTGGAGGTACTCCTGCCTATACTTATGAGTGGACTGGTCCAGGTGTTAATGGTACAACTACTGCTGACATTGACGGTCTAAGTACAGGTACTTACACGGTAGAGGTAACAGATGCTGCTGGATGTTCAGAAGTTGCAGTTTTCAACCTTATTACAGGAGTTTATGAATTAGCTAGTGGAGTTGAAGCTCACATTTACCCTAACCCAAGTACTGGTCTTTTCCAAGTACAATGGGATGGTTTTTCTGGAGGGTCTGTTGAGTATTATGTTATAGACGCTCGAGGTCGTCAAATCTCTCAGGGGGTTTGGGCTAGCGAAGGGTCTTCATTCCTAACAACTCTAGATTTGAGTGGCGTAGAGAACGGTCTTTACCGTCTAAACGTTATTGCAAACGGAATTCCGGCTTCTATTCAGATCGTGAAAGCGAACTAAGAAGAGCAAATATCTTTTAGAAAAGGGGGAGCCATATGGCCCCCCCTTTTTTTGTCACAACTTTTTTTTAACATAAAACCAAGCCACCTTTTCGATTTTTCCACGTCTTATATATAACCTAATGTTGAATTCATCTGAGAAATCAAGTTTTTATGCTCTTTTTGAGTAATAACTTGCAATGAATTCAAGAAATCACATTCATGAAACTATTTATACAGTTAACACTAGCTTTTTCTTTGTTTTTGGGCGTACAGCCCTCAATTTTTTCTCAATACACCCTGACAATTGAGTCATCATCCCCTGCGGTTACCGCAGGAACGGTGTATAGGTTTTACGTTGACATGACTGACCCGACAGACCGAATGAGTGCTGTTTTTGGAAATGATCAGGATAATCTTGAGATATCTGCTCCAGCAGGTGTGTTTAATTCTACCTATAATGCAAGTTGGAGTGCCTCAGGAATTAATGAGGCTTTTTTACCTGTTTTCCCTGAAATGGCAGACGATAGTTATGCAACCATAGGTCTTGATGGTCCTGCAAGTAGTTCGGGGATTGTTGGTGCCGCTGACCCATCCGTTGTTGAAGATGCATCTCAACCTATAACACCATTCTTTATTGCTGATGGTTCAACATTGATGCAAGCAACCACAATTACGGGGGCCTCTTATTATATCCTTAATACCGCCGAAAATGGTCTCCCAGACGCAAATATGAGAGTTCTTATTATGCAACTGACCACAACGGGGACGGTTTCGGGAACTATCAACTTTCAAGTATTTCCGTTAGGAGTAGGCGCAAACCAAATACAATCTACTGTTGTGTTTGACGGTGTGGGCACATTTGATCCCGTCGTTGTTGAAGTTCCTGGTTGCATGATTTCAGTTGCATGTAATTATGATCCCCTTGCTACTATAGATGACGGGAGTTGTGATTTTATTTCTTGTCTGGCATTAGGTTGTACAAATCCTTTGGCCTGTAACTACGATCCACTAGCAGAATATGAAGATGGATCGTGTAATTATCAGACCCCTCCATATGATTGTGATGGAATTTGCATTAATGATGCTGATGGTGATGGAGTGTGTGATGAATTAGAAGTTTTCGGCTGTACTGATCCAAATGCTTCTAACTATGACCCCGATGCAACAGAGGATAATGGTCTATGTCAAACAGGTTTATGCACCCCTGACTTAGACCCTCCGTTTTTCGTTTATTTCCCTGACAGTGTATTGCTTTCTTGTGATGAGCTAATGCCTACGCCAGATTTAGACATGGCGATTGCTGCAGATTTCTGTACACCAACTGATGAGGTAATAGTAACTGCTTTAGATGGACCTTTCGAATATCCATTCGGGTGTCTTCAAAGTTATCTGTGCCCGAGAGAATTCACAGCAACTGACGCTGCTGGTAATACAGTTTCTCAAGTACAATGGTTTACGGTGCTAGATACTGAAGCACCGGTTTTCGCACTTCCTTTTGAGACAAGCCTGATAGTAAATGAAGCTTTAGGAGAAACATTACCTATAGCTGAGGCGTACGTTATTGATGTGTGTGATGCGAATGCTTGTTGGTCTTACGAGGACGTAATTACGCTGGAACAGGTAGGCCTTCAAGTTGTAGAGAGAACTTATACAGCAGTTGATGGATGTGGCAATACGTCCACGTTTGTACAAACCATCACGATTAATACTGCAAACCTTGGTTGTATGGATGTGCTAGCTTGTAATTATGATGTTTTAGCCGATACAGATGATGGTTCTTGTACCTATCCAAACTTAGGAGAGGATTGCAACGGAGTATGTTTAGCTGACACTGACGGCGATGGCGTGTGTGATGCTGCTGAGGTTGATGGATGTGACGACGCTACAGCTTGCAATTATGATGAATTAGCTACTGAAAATGATGGGACTTGCGAGTTTTGCTCTTGTTCCGATGCGGGAACAGCAGGGTATGGGTTAGAAGTAGATGTTGTTTTGGAACATACAACAGGAGTATTAGCAGGTCTGACCACATATAGATTATACATCACCACTCCTCATACTGACGATTTTCTTTCAGCAATTTTTGGTGATGATCAATATCCATTACACATTACTTCGACAACTAGTTTCTATCAGCACGAATTTGGCGCAGTCCTTGGGTCAAGCATGAATTCGGCGTTTTACGCGGCTTTTCCTGAGTTGGAATACGATAGTTGGGTGACGATAGGGCTAGATGGACCAGCTGGAGCGAATGAGTCAATACCACAATTAATAGAAAGCACTAATTTTTCATGGGTGACGCAGTTTGAGGCTGGAGGCAATCTGGATATTGATGATTCTATCGGTGGCTCTTGGTTCGTGCTAGATCCTCAAGGTACGGATAATGCTTATCCGGATGCTGATCAAAGGATTTTGGTAGCCCAAATCACCACTGACGGCGTTCCTTCTGGAACGATACACGCTCAGTTTTTTAATCACGGTTCTCAGATGGATGTGTCTAGAATGGAACTTTCATTTGATGGCACAACGGGTACTCAGCCCTCAACTTGTGGCTGTACGGATATTCTTGCTTGTAACTATTCGCCAGACGTTGACATAGATGATGGATCTTGTTTTTTCGCTGATCCTGGTTACGATTGTGACGGTGTGTGTTTAGACGATGTAGACGGAGATGGAGTATGTGACCCTTTTGAATTATACGGTTGTACTGACCCGTTAGCTTGTAACTACGCAGATTTCTATACGGAAGAAGATGGTAGTTGTTTTTATGGATTTGAATTCTACGATTGTGATGGAATTTGTATAAATGATCTTGATGGCGATGGTGTTTGTGATGAACTTGAGATACCCGGTTGCACAGATCCACTAGCTTGTAATTTCAATCCTGAAGCTACCGATGATGATGGCTCATGTGGTGGTGATCAAGTAAATGATTTTTGTGTAGGAGCTTTCGTTATTGAGTGTGGAACGTCTGTTGTAGCTAATAATGAGGAATGTGTCGAGGTTGATGATGTGCCTAGTTGTGCAGGTTTGCCAGCATCTAATCCATCAGGAGGGCTTTGGTATTCGTTTGTCGGAACTGGGGGTGAGGTTACTTTAACCACGTGTTCACCTCTCACGACTTTTGATACTTATTTGAGTGTATTTGAAGGAGGGTGTGGCGCTTTAACTTGTGTTGTCGGTAATGATGACCAAAGCGAGCCACTATACGATGATCTTTGCGGTGATAACGCATTCGCTTCTACCGTAGTGTTTAACTCAACCTTAGACGTTGTATACCTTGTGCTGGTTAGTGGAGTTCTTGATGAAATTGGAACTTTCGAGCTTTCTATAAGCTGTGTCATCAATGGCTGTACAGATCTGGCTGCATGTAACTACGATCCTTTAGCGACAGTTGAAAATGGTAGTTGTGAATATTTGACATGCGCTGGGTGTATGGACTCGACAGCATGTAATTATGATGCGACAGCAACGATGTCAGATGGCTCATGCGAATTCGAAACGTGCGCAGGCTGCATGGACGAGATTGCTTGTAACTACAACTCAACCTCAACAATACCTGACGACTCGTGTACTTATGCTGAAGAGTTTTACGACTGTGATTCTGTATGTTTAAACGACACCGATGGAGATGGAGTTTGTGACGAGTTTGAGATTCCCGGTTGTACAGACGAACTAGCATCTAATTTTGATGCTTTCGCTACAGATAACGACGGGTCGTGTGTTTATTGCGATCTAATTGTATCCGTCACAGAAATCAGTTCGATTCTTTGTTATTCTGACGCATCTGCATCTATCGAGATTACAGTTGAGAATGCGAACAATACCATTCTTTTCTATGAATTGAATGGAGAAAGCGTAGAAGGTGCTGTAATTAATAACTTAACAGCCGGTGATTACACTGTCGCTGTTCTTGATGGTCCTACATGTGTAGGGACTGCGAGTATAACAATAACTCAACCTAATCTGTTAGTTGCGACGCCTATCGTTGAGGATGTAACATGTTTTGGTCTGAATGATGGTGTTATTACTATCAACTATGAGGGTGGAGCAGGAGGAGATATGACTTACTACGTTAATGATGTCCCTTCGAGTAACCAAACATTAGACGGATACGCACCTGGAGATTACGCGACTTACGTGTCAGATTCTAATGGTTGTATCTCAGATGTAAACACTGTAACTATCATTTCTCCTGATGAGCTAGTGCTTGAGGCGCAGGTTTCAAATGTTCTTTGTAGTGGTGTTAACGATGGTGAAGTGACGTTGATTGCTACGGGAGGTTCAGGTTTTTATGAGTTTGAATTCTTCGAATCAGGGTTCTCAGATGAAGATATATATTCGAATCTGTTAGCTGGCGACTACTATGCTGAAGTCTTGGACTCAAATGGGTGTTACGCAGATTTAAATGTCACAATAGTAGAGCCGGATATGATTTCAATCTCTATTGACGTAGTTGAAGCGAGTATTACAGATGAAAGTACTGGAAGTATAGATATTTCTGTCGAGGGTGGGGAAGGAGGTTATACGTTTGTTTGGTATAATGAATCAGGCGAAATAGTAGGTAACTCTGAGGATTTATCTGATATACCAGGAGGTCAGTCTTATACTGTTACTGTAACTGACGACAATGGATGCGAGGTTTCTTCTCCTGAAATTTTAGTTGATGAAGTGGATGGTGTCTCTGAGATTTCGATTTTAGATTTCGCCATTTTCCCTAACCCTGCGAATGACGTTGTAATTCTTAATCTTTCAACCCAAACCCAAGATGCCATTATCTCAATCTATGACGCAACGGGAAGACTGATCTTTGAGAAGAATTTATCTGGATCCGCATCCTCAATATCTTTATCTGTTAGCCAATTCTCTACAGGCGTTTATAATGTGAGAATACAATCTGAAATTGGAGTAGGAGTGAAGCCTCTCTTAATCCAGAGATAGTAAGTCGAAATTTTATAAGAATTATAAGAAATGGTGGGCAATGTGCTCACCATTTTTTATGCCTAATTCTCACAAAACAAAGTATCCCACCTAGTCTAATCGGCGACAAGTTCTATTTCAGCGTTATTTCTTAAATGCCTTTATGGCATCGCGAGTGAAGTCACTCAAAACTAGTCGTCCTGATATAGCGGCCCTTTCTTTGAGCAATTCGCCCCAGTTCTGGGTTCCACTCCAAAGAACGCTCTTCAATTCTCTCATGGCTTCAGGTGAGCTAGAGGCGAGGCGAGACGTTAGCGACTCAATAGCCGAGTCCATTTCCTCCACTGTAGAGTAGACCTCGCTGTAAAGTCCGTGCTGAGCAGCCCATTCGGCAGTTTTCCAAGACGCGGCATCAATAGTTAACTGAGCGAACCCAGATGTTCCGAGCTTTCGTTCAACAGCCGGCCCTACTACAAACGGTCCGATACCTATAGCAAGTTCCGATAGCTTTACCGAGGCGAACTTTGTAGCATAACAGTGATCTACTGCGGCCGCCAAACCTACTCCGCCTCCCACTGCTTTACCCTGAACTCTACCTATTACGAATTTCGGACAAGTGCGAATCGCGTTTATTACGTTCGCAAATCCCGAGAAGAACTCTAAGCCCTCCTGCTCGTTTTCGATAGCCATAAGTTCATCGAAACTTGCCCCCGCGCAGAAAGCTCGGTCGCCTTCTGACTTCAGGACTACAACTTTTACTTCGGAATCGAGTCCCGCACTTTTTATTGCGTCCGCAATTTCTGCGAGAATCGTACCGGGCAAGCTATTTGACGCCGGATGAAAGAACGAGACAGTGCAAATTCCATCAAGGGTCTCAGATTTAACGAAACCGTCCATTAGTCGCGCTCGGTTAGAGAGACGTATGGGCGAGCGTTTGCTCCGGTGTAAACTTGACGAGGGCGTCCGATAGGCTCAGATTGCTCAGTCATTTCTTTCCATTGTCCGATCCAGCCTGGGAGACGTCCTAGGGCGAACATTACCGTAAACATATCTGTAGGAATTCCTAAAGCACGGTAGATGATTCCACTGTAGAAGTCAACGTTAGGGTAGAGGCCACGCGAAACGAAGTAATCATCGTTAAGAGCTACTTGCTCTAGTTCTTTCGCGATATCTAGAATAGGATCGTTTACACCAAGCGCTTCGAGCACTTCGTCCGCAGCAACCTTAATGATTGTCGCACGAGGGTCGAAATTCTTGTAAACTCTATGGCCAAATCCCATTAGACGGAAACTGTCGTTCTTATCCTTCGCTTTGTCGATCCACTTTTCTAAACCTCCACCATCGCGACGGATTTGTTCTAACATCTCAATAACGGCTTGGTTAGCACCTCCATGAAGTGGTCCCCAAAGTGCTGCGATTCCAGCAGATACAGAGCTGTATAGATTAGCTTGAGAAGATCCAACTACACGAACCGTAGCTGTAGAGCAGTTCTGCTCGTGGTCAGCGTGAAGGATAAGAAGTTTGTTTAGAGCGCGCTCTACTACTTCGTTTACTTCGTAATTTTCAGTAGGTAGACCGAACATCATCTGTAAGAAGTTGCCACAGTAGCTCTGATCATTACGAGGGTACATTGTCGGTAAGCCTTTATTGTGCTTATAAGCTTGTGCCGCAAGGGTAGGGAGCTTGGCGATAAGGCGATGAATGGTTTTGTCTATATCTGTAACAGAACGATTTGAATTCTGAGACTCTGGGTAGAATGTAGAAAGACTAGCAATCATAGAGCTAAGCATTCCCATAGGATGAGCTCCTTGAGGGAAAGCGTCAAAGAAACGCTTCATGTTTTCGTGAACGAGAGTGTGGTGAGATATCGACTCATCGAAGTAAGCTAATTCCTCAGTATTCGGTAACTCTCCGTAAACAAGAAGGTATGCTACCTCAAGGAAAGTTGCGTTTTCGGCAAGTTCTTCGATGCTGTATCCACGGTATCTAAGTATTCCGTTTTCGCCATCTAGGTACGTGATTGCGCTTTGTGTTGAGCCAGTGTTCTTAAAGCCAGGATCTAGCGTGATGTAGCCTGTAGTAGTGCGTAGCTTACTAATATCTAGCGCTTTTTCGTTTTCAGACCCAGTGATAACTGGTAATTCGATCTCCTGTCCGTCTAGTATTAGTCTTGCTGTCTCGCTCATTTTCTCACGTTTATTTTTTCTGATGTATGTCAATGTCCACTTCAAAAAGCGGGATGCAAAGATAACGCAATCAATGTTCTAAAAGCAATGACCTAAATCACACAAGAACTTACCAAGTACCTACGAACTCTTCGTTGTACTTATCCCACATTGGTTGCATTTTCTCAGAAGGAATTTCGTTAGAATAAACCTCGTTAAAAAAGGTCAATAGAACTTGAAGTTGGCGAGGTTGCTTATATCCTGAAATCGGAGTGATTATTGTGAATTCTTCGTCGAAGTAAACAATCGTTGGATAAGCGTTTACGCCAAGGGCACGTGAGAGCTCGTGAACCCCGTTACGTCCTTTTTTGTTCGGAACGTAGGTAGGGTTGCTGTAAGATTTCCCGCGATAGGTGATAGGATCTGGGTGCTCAGCGTCTAATTTGACTGAGTAGTAGTTCTCGTTCACGTACTTGATGAGGTCCGGGTTGGTGAAGGTGTTTGCCATCATCATCTTGCATGGCCCACACCATTTGGTATAAACGTCCATCATAACCTTGCGTGGCTCCTGGGTCTGAGCCACAGTTACTTCCTCGATAGTCATCCAGTTAATGGATTCGCTTTGAGCATTAATTTCGAGGTTAGTTGACAGAACTAATACCATCGCAGCAATTAGAAGACGCATTTTCATTTGTTTTAGTAAAGGCTGCAATTTACAAAATTCATAGTTGTATTTTGCGCGGTAATTAAAAATTAAAAAACATGTCTTCAACAGCAATTCAGCCACATCAGAAAGAGCTATTTGGCCACCCGATAGGCCTTTACGTTTTATTTTTCACGGAAATGTGGGAGCGTTTTTCGTACTACGGAATGCGCGCGATTTTAGTTTTATACTTGATAACTGAGGTGAGTGAGAAAAATCCTGGGTTAGGTTGGGCAGATGGTGAGGCGCTTGCGCTTTACGGTTGGTACACGATGATGGTTTACGTCATGTCCGTCCCCGGCGGTTACATTGCGGATAAATTTTTAGGACAAAAGAAATCCGTCCTCATTGGCGGTATTCTCCTTTTAATAGGTCATAGCACCCTTGCGATTGAGCAGATGTGGGCGTTCTATACCGGTCTTGTATTTATAGTTTTAGGTGTCGGAATGTTAAAGCCGAACATATCTACAATGGTAGGAGGGCTATATAAGCAGGGTGATATTAGACGTGATAAAGGATTTACGATTTTCTATATCGGAATTAACGTTGGAGCCTTTTTATCGAGTTTAGTAGTGGGTTATGTAGGTGAGGTTTATGGATGGCACTATGGATTTGGGCTTGCTGGAATAGGTATGGGGTTAGGTGTAATTCAATACGTGTTTGGTCTAAAGTATCTAAGTCAAGTGGGTAACTACTTGGGTGATTCTAAGAGCAATGAGGAGGTAATGAAAGCGCCTCTAACTAAGGTAGAGAAGGATAGAGTTTTAGTTCTTTTAATCTCATTCCTTTTAGTGATATTATTCTGGGGAGCCTTTGAGCAGGCGGGAGGTTTAATGAATATTTATACTCTGGAGAAGACCAATAGATTCTTTGGAGATTGGCAAGTGCCGGCTTCTTGGTTCCAGTCTATCAATGCTATGTTCATTATCTTCTTTGGAACGACGGTTGCTGTGTATTGGGCGAATAGGAAGTTAAAAGGAAAGGTTTCTACGTCACTGTTTAAAATGATTGTGGGATTAATAATTATGGGGGTTGGTTTCTTCTTTATGACTGGAGCTACTGCTCAGTACGAGGCTACTGGTAGTTCAGCTATGTACTGGTTAGTATTTGCATACTTGTTTCATACTATAGGAGAGCTTTGTTTATCTCCAGTAGCATTGTCATTCGTGACTAAGCTTGCACCGGTTAAATACGCTTCGATAATGATGGGTATATACTTTGCCATGACTGGGTTTGGGAGTAAGCTAGCTGGTCTTTTAGGCGAGTGGTCTTCATCTTTAGGCGCGTTTACGATATTTACAGGTATTGCTGTAACATGTGTAGGCATAGGTGCTATAGTCTTATTACTAAGGCCAAAGCTCGAGGCTTTGACTCACGGTGTAGAGGATGAGGAGTCTGTAGTGAGTTAGAGCGAGTATAATAACTAACTGACATAAAGAACCGGGGTGATTCTAGCAAATGCTGGAATCACCCCGGTTTTCGTTTAATCAGGTTTTCTGATAAAGCGCCTAAGCCCTTTAAAAGCTATTCCTTTAGAAGTTCTCCTTTACGAAGTCCATCATCATATTGAAGAGGTGTAGTCTAGTGTTGCCTCCGTAAATACCGTGGTTACGATCGGGATAGGCGAAGAAGTCGAAGTCTTTGTTCGCTGCTACTAGCGCATTTACCATCTCCATCGAGTTTTGGAAGTGAACGTTGTCATCACCTGAGCCATGAACAAGAAGAAGGGCTCCTTCGAGCTTGTCAGCGTGATTTACAGGGCTGTTATCCTCATATCCACTTTCGTTTTCTTGAGGAGTCTCCATAAAGCGCTCTGTGTAAATGCTGTCGTAGTATTTCCAGTTTGTTACAGGGGCTACTGAAATACCTGCGCTGTATACGTGTGCGCCTTTAGTCATGCATAGAAGGGTCATGAAGCCGCCGTAGCTCCATCCCTGTATTCCTATCCTGTCAGCATTAACGTAATCCTTTTTGCCGAGATGTTTTGCGAAATCGATGAAGTCTTCGGTTTCTAACTTGCCTAATTCCTTGTAAGTGCTGTGCTCAAACTTTCGTCCTCTTAATGGAGTCCCGCGAGGGTCTACGGAAGTTACGATATAACCCTCTTGAGCTAAAGCTTGGTAGAACATGAGGTTTGCCCCACCCCAACGGTCGGTGACCGTGTTTACACCAGGCCCACCGTAAATAGCTACGTAAACAGGGTAAGACTTTGATTCGTCAAAGTCAGAAGGAAGTATCTGCCAACAGTTCAGCTCTACTCCAGAATGATTCTTAAAAGTAAAGAATGTTTTATCGGAATAATCACATGTAGATAGAGTCTCTCTTAAGCTGCTGTTGTCTTTCAAAGTCCTAACCGTAGATCCTTTTCTGTTTCGAAGTGTGTATACAGAGGGCGTATTAGCGTTACTGTAATTGTGAATTCGGTACTCGAAGTTAGCTGAGAAATCCGCTCCGTGGAATCCAGGAGTTTCGTCAAGTGTTGCAATGTTTCCCTCGCCGTCTACAGAATGTAAATGCTGTTGTGTAGCCCCGAACATAGAGGAGCTGAAATAGATTTTATCGTTTTTCTCATCATAACCGATGAACTCTACTACGTCCCATTCACCTTTCGTTAATTGTTGCGCAGAACCGTCGTAGTCGAACTTGTAGATGTGGTTGAATCCGTCTCTCTCGCTGGTCCACAAAAAGGAATGCCCGTCTTCTAAGAAGATGAGGTTGTCGTGGATGTCAATGTATGTGTAGCAGGTCTCCTTGAAAATTTCTTTAGTTCCAACTCTATAATTCGGGAATTCGCCTTCCGTGATAATGAACCTTAAATCGTTTTGGTGCCTGTTCATCGTTAATATGCACAGTTTTTCAGAGTCATTAGTCCAAAAAAATCTCGGTATGTAATGCGCGCTTTTCGGAACAGCTACTCCGTGGTTGATTCCAGTTGCAGTGTTGTGAATGAAGACTTGAACGTCACTATTAGTTTCTCCTGCCTTAGGGTATTTAAACGTGTATAGCTCAGGGTAGAGCCCACCATACATAGGCATGTGGTATTCTTTAACGGCGCTTTCATCAAACCTGTAGTAAGCGAGACGAGTTCCGTCAGGCGACCATTTTAACCCGTTGTCATCACCGAATTCCTCCTCGTAAACCCAGTCAGTAGCACCGTTAATAATACTATTCGAAAGACCATCATCGGTAACCTGAGTTTCCGTTCCGTCAAGAAGATTAGCGATAAAGACATTGTTGTTTCTTACGAAAGCGACTTTATCTGCTGAAGGAGA
>DQRJ01000159.1 GCA_015663855.1 Flavobacteriales bacterium
GATGACATCAATTACGCTTACAACAGCTCAAGAGTAACAACGGCTGAGACTCGTCAAGATGGCTGGAAAGCAATGAAAGAACTTTTCGCTCTTGCGGCATCTGCTGACAGCGTTTCACTAACTGGAACTACTATCGAGGCATTCGCTTCTCCAGAGGGTGAGATTACTCTTAACGAGGACCTAGCATCTAATCGTGCGGCATCTGCTCAGAAAGCTTTAATGAAGGAGCTCAAGCGCAAGAAGGTTGACACAGCTGAGGACTTCTACACACTTATGGCTAAAGGTGAGGATTGGAACGGTTTCAAGCGCCTTATGAGTGCTTCTGACATCACAGACAAGGACCTCATCCTCCGCGTTCTTGAGATGTACTCTGATAAATCTAAGCGTGAGGAGGAGATTCGCAACATTGCGAAGACTTATTCTGAGATTGAAGAAACAATCCTTCCTTCTCTCCGTCGCTCTTCAATCGCAATGAACTACACAGTAGAAGGCTACACCGATGAAGAACTCATCGCTCTAGCTACTACCGCTCCTGCTACTCTAACTGTGGAGGAGTTATTATTCTCAGCTACTCTCTTCGAGAGCGTTAATGATAAGTACACGATTTACGCAGCTTGTGCAGACGCTTATAGCTCTGACCTACGTGGTCACAATAACGCTGGGGTCTGTTTAATGGAGATGGGACGTAGAAACCAAGCCGAAGAGGCTTTCAACGCTGCTCGCTCTTTAGACCCTAACAACAAGGCTGTTCTAAACAACCTCGGAGCTATCGCTCGTCAGAAAGGTAAAACAGACGAAGCAGCTTCTATGTTCGCTAAGGCTGGTTCTGGAGCAGAGGTAAGCTACAACAAAGGACTTGTTGCTATTACTCGTGGAAACTACGGTGCAGCTATCTCTAACATGAGCGGCTCTACTACTGCTAACCTAGCTCTTGCGAAACTTCTTAACGGAGACGCTAACGGAGCTAAGACTACTCTAGAAAACGCTAATGATGATTCTGCTATGTCAAGTTACTTACTTGCTATCTGCTGTGCTCGCCTAGGCGACGGAGATGGTGTGAAGCGTAACATTACTGATGCTCTTACAAAGGACGGCACACTTCGTGGAAAAGCACAAACAGACTTAGAGTTTCAGAACTTTAGTTCTGAGTTAGGACTTTAATTCCGCGAGCTCACGCTCGAAAAAACTTAGTCAAGAAAATTGAACGATAAAGTTAAAAAGAGGATCTAGCTAAGGCTAGGTCCTTTTTTTATGAATAGCTATTTCATTCCTTGGCTAGCATGCCAAAGGACTATCCCAGCACAAACGCTTACGTTCATGCTCTTCTTCATTCCCAGTTGAGGAATTTCTATGATTACATCTGCTGAGTCGCAAGTCTCAGGCCTGACTCCTCTCACTTCGTTACCGAAAACGAGGGCCCACTTTTCGCCCTTAACAGGATTCCAATTTTCGAGAGACGTACTTCTTGAATCCTGTTCTACAACAGCGATTTTATAACCTTCAGATCGTAAAACTGAAATTGCATCTGAGGCCGATTCGTGGCCGCGCCAAGGAATGTGATCGCTTGCTCCTAAAGCCGTTTTGAGTATATCACGATGAGGCGGATGGCACGTTATGCCACATAGCTCCACCCCTGCAATATTAAAAGCATCACCCGTTCGAAAGAATGAACCCACGTTATTTCCACTCCTGACATCTTCTAGAACGAAAGCTATCATTTCGATAGGTTATTTGAAGATGAGAGTGAAAGGTAAACGGGTTTGGTATATATCATCTGACTCAACCATGCGCTTCACAGAAATGATTTCAAGGAGAGTGGCATTGTCGCCAGCCACGAAGCCCAGAGCATCTAACCCCGCTTGCACGCCAGTTAAATCCTCCATGAACTGCTCGAAAGGGTCACGAATTTCTGGCAGGTAAATAAGCTTCGCGTCAGAGTTGTTTATGAGCTCCTGGGTATAGTTTACCGCATCCGATAGATTCCCGATTTCATCGACGAGGCCGATTTCTAGAGCGTCGTTACCAGACCAAACCCTTCCCCTCGCTACCTCCTCCACCTGAGCAGCAGTAAGGTTTCTTCCGTCTGCCACTTTAGAAGAGAAATCCGAGTAGATATCAGAAATTATTTCGTTGTAAGCTTCTACTTCGAAGTCTGACATAGCGAAAACTCCGTCAGGCTTTCCGGCATGAGAGTGAGTCGCGATTTCATCGAATGTAATTCCAAGGTGCTTCTCGTACATACCTCCGAGGTTGGGGATGATTCCGAACACTCCGATAGATCCTGTGATGGTTGTTGCATTTGCGTAGATTTTATCGGCTGCACAACTGATGTAGTATCCCCCCGAAGCCGCTAAATCGCCCATGCTGACGATTAATTTCTTCCCTGCTTTTTTTAATAGGATCGTTTCACGCCAAATCACATCCGAAGCTAGAGCGCTACCTCCTGGAGAGTTAACTCGAAGAACTACGGCTTTTACATCTGGAGCTAGGCGTGCGGCTTTTATAGCTGCGGCAGTTGTTGCCGAGCCGATCGTGGTTGCATCTCCGTCACCGGATTCGATAGCTCCTACGGCATATATAACGGCAATTTCCCCACCGAGCTCTTTCGAAGAGTCGTCATCGTTTTCAGACGAGTCATCATCGGAAAGGGCAGAGATAATATTTGAGATATCGTCCTCGGACATAGACATTCCGAACAAACGCTCGGATAGTGTGTACTCTCCGAACGAGATCGTTTCTAACTCTAAACTATCTAAACTGCTTTCGAGTAGAGATTCCAACTCGTCTTCGTAAAAGACGTCGTCGATTAATCCGCGCTCTACGGCATCGATAGGGAGCCTCACTCCTATTTCTTCCGCTACGGCATCAAGGGAGGCTGTGGTAATACCCCTGCTCTCGGCAATTTCTGAGCTTATAGTAGACCAAAACTCACCTAATAGAGCTTCTAGTTGTTCTTTGTTCGCTTCGCTATAGCTATTGCGAAGTAGAGGTTCTACAGCGGACTTGTATTTATTATTGGGACCTCGAAGTACTGTAACGTCAATACCTAGTTTCTTTAGTAGTCCCGGAAAGAACATAGATTGAGCGCGCAATCCTAAAAGCGACATTCCGCCTGCTGGATGGAGATACACTTCGTCGGCAACAGAGTTAATATAATAACCACTTTGTGACATAGACTCACTCCAAGCGATAACCCACTTTCCTGACTCTTTAAATTCTTGGATTCCGGCGCGTATATCTTCTAAAGTAGAAGGCGAAGCAGCTACACTAGAGATATTTAGATAGAGCCCCTTGATATTATCATCTGAAGCGGCACGACGGAGGCCATCAAGGATTTGGTCTAAACCGATCTGCGGGTTAGCTCCCATACTTGAGAAACTGAAAGTAAAAGGCTCCTCCCCGCCTCTTTCCACAATATTCGAACTGAGGTTCATAACGATAACGTTGGCGTCGCCAGAGTACATTTCAGAGTCCCTATCCTCGAGTTCAGAAATCGCCCCGAAGAGGCCGCCTATTAAAACACC
>DQRJ01000134.1 GCA_015663855.1 Flavobacteriales bacterium
CCGGTATCGGCAAATGCCTGAGTAGTAAATTCTCGAACCGAAATTTGTGTACCTGTAGCTAAAACGTAGTCGTCGGGCGTGTCTTGCTGAAGCATTCGCCACATCCCCTCAACGAAATCTTTAGCGTGACCCCAATCACGACGGGCATCAAGATTACCAAGGAATAAACACGATTCAAGATTTTCAGAAATTCTTGCAGCAGCTCTCGTGATTTTTCGTGTAACGAAAGTCTCTCCCCTAATGGGACTTTCGTGATTAAATAGAATTCCATTACTTGCATGAATTCCATATGCTTCACGGTAGTTTTTCACTATCCAAAAAGCGTAAAGTTTAGCTACTCCATATGGAGAACGAGGGTAGAAAGGAGTAGTCTCGCGCTGAGGAGTTTCTTGAACTTTTCCGAAAAGCTCGGAAGTACTCGCTTGGTAAAATCTACACGTTTTTTCCAAACCTAGTATTCTAATTGCCTCAAGAAGCCTAAGGGTTCCTAGTGAATCAACATTTGTCGTGTATTCAGCGGTTTCGTAACTCACCTGAACATGGCTTTGGGCTGCAAGATTGTAAATCTCATCGGGCTGAACTTCTTGCACGATTCGAATCAAATTCGTTGAGTCCGTCATGTCACCATAATGTAGCTTAAGGCGCACGTTTTTCTCGTGTGGGTCTTGGTACAAGTGGTCTATGCGACTTGTGTTAAAAGAACTTGCACGGCGTTTTATTCCGTGAACCTCGTATCCCTTTTCGAGTAGTAATTCCGCAAGATAAGCTCCGTCTTGTCCTGTAATTCCGGTTATGAGAGCGCGTTTTGCCATGGTTGTAAGTTACACGAAATCTTGCGATTGTATCTGTCTAAAGTAAGGCCCTTTATTCGAAATTAATTCTGCGTGCGTTCCGCTTTCGGCAACCTCACCTTCTACAAGAACTACGATTCGATGTGCGTTCTTTATCGTGCTAAGTCGGTGGGCAATAATTAACGTACTGCGGTCCTTCATTAACTCTTCCAGTGCTGCCTGAACTTCTTTCTCAGAAACGCTGTCGAGAGCGCTGGTTGCTTCGTCTAGGATAAGTATATCTGGATCACGTAGGATGGCTCTTGCTATGGCAATCCTTTGGCGTTGTCCGCCCGAGAGTTGAATTCCACGCTCACCGACGAGGGTAGCGAAACCATCAGGGAAGTTTTCAATAAATTCGAGGGCGTAAGCTCTCTTTGCAGCATCTCGAATTTCTTCGTCGGTAGCGTCGAGCTTGCCATATGCGATATTCGTTCTTATATCGTCCCCAAATAGAATGACCTCTTGTGGTACATATGCGATACGTTTTCTATACCCTCTAAGGTCCATAGTTGCCACGTCCTTGCCGTTAATTAGAATGGCCCCATCTATAGGTGTTTCGAATCTAAGCATCAGTGAGGCTATTGTAGATTTACCCGCCCCGCTAGGACCGACTAAAGCAACTTGCTCTCCCGCTCTAATTTCCAGACTCAAGTTATTTAGGATGGTAAGGTCTTTTCTAGTTTTGTAGTGAAAGTTTACATTCTCGAATCTAAGTGGTTGTCGAAGATTTAAAGTAGGAATTTCAGAATCGAGACCTTTAATTTCACGCTCTTCGTTTAAGAGTTCCATTAATGACTCAACAGCTCCGAGACCTTTTTGGACTACACCGAAAAGATTAGCGAGCCCACCCACACTTCCCGCGACAAGACCCGTCATAAGGAGGAAGGTGAAAAAGTGTTCAGAAGCTAGATCGCCTGACTGCATTAGTGCAGCACCTTTGAAAATCACAAGTGTAATCGCCCCGAAAATAAAAAGGATGATAAAACTCGCAAAGGACCCCCTACCTATCGCTCCCTTCATTGCGAGGTCTTTTACAGAACTAATACTTGTTGTGTATCTAGATCTCTCGAACCACTCATTTGCAAATGCTTTTACATTGACGATTCCGGTCAAAACTTCCTGAACGATAACATTCGATGCCGCAATTTCATCCTGGGTTTCTTTAGATAATCTCTTAATGAATTTACCGAAAACGATTGCCACCAGCACTACAACGGGAAGAGTTACGAGCATCATTAATGTAAGATCCACCGAAAAATATGCAAGAGCAGCGATACCGCCTACAAGCATTATGCTTTGGCGTATGAGCTCAGCAAGGGTGAGGGTGAAGGTGTCCTGAATAGATGTGATATCAGCAGAAATGCGGCTGTTCAAGTCGCCGACGCGCCTGTTGTGATAGAAATCCATGGGCATGCTCACAACGGCCTCAAATGCATCTCGCCGCAGAGTCAGCATCATCTTTTCTGTCATATTCGCAAAAAGATACACTCTGAAAAAACTCATAGTTGCCTGAATCAGTAGCACCGTGGCAATAGTCCACCCTATGGTTTCAAGGTTATTTAAGTCCAAACCATCAAGTATTCCACCCTCAAACTCATTTCCCACGCTACTTTTTTCGCCTCCCATAATACCTACGCCCCCTAATTGACCCCATAATCTTGTAACAAAGAGTGTCAAAATGCTTGATACAGAGATTAAAAATATGCCTAAAGTGAACCCTGCTCTATGCGGTCTCAAGTAAGGCGCCATCTGCTTAAAACCCTTAAGGTCTGAAAGCTTAAAACGTTTTTTTTCCCGCTTTTCGGGTGCAGTTGTACTTTCACTATTCATAGGGTGCGAATTTAGCACTAAAAAAAGGGTTGTAACAGTAGTTGTATGAGTAGAAAGAGTTTACTATCTTTGCCCTCCTCTTAAAGGGGAAATACAGTAATAAGATGAAAAGGACATTTCAACCATCAAATCGTAAACGCCGTAATAAGCACGGTTTTCGTAAGCGTATGGCATCGTCTAACGGACGTAACGTACTAAACGCACGTCGTCGTAAAGGCCGCGCTAAATTAAGCGTAAGTACTGAGCGCCGCCATAAAGGCATAGAGCGATAGATATAATTTGACTCTGTATATGCAGAGTTTACAATTCGTACTTATTATTTCAACAAGGGAATCCTCCGGGGTTCCCTTGTTGCGTTTTATATAATCGGGCCGTAAACTACTACTAACTCCTCTTCAATAGTACTCAACCACTGATCTCCGAACGAACTTAACAAATACTGAGATGAAGGTTTTTCGAGCTCGGATTCAAGAAATTCGACTTTAATATCGTTTTTGAAATCGAGTCCTGGCCCTCTAGCCTTGAATACAGCTTCCTTACATGCCCAAACCTCAGCTAACCTTTCCGTCTCGATTTCAACATCGCTCATTACTCTATTTGCGATTCGAGCTAACCTTGAGTCGTTTTTTATAACGATATCAACGCCAATTCTGCTCTGCACCTTCGATAGTACGACCGCGGAATAGGCTATCCCCTCGTTATTGATGGTGTGACTGATAGAAATTGACGAACCGCTCTTTACTCCGTTTTCGAAAAGAATTGGCGCTCCATTCTCCAGATGCTCGATATGCCAATCCTCGCTTTTCAGTAATTTACAGAGACACTTAATAACTCCGCTAAGTTCTAAAATCTTCGAATCATCTAATTTTCCGACTCCCTTATTCGGATAAAATCTACCCACATTAAGGCCTTTCTCGACCTTAGAAGTACTAAAAACAGCTAATTCTATTTCACCTTTCACATCATTAAATGACATACAGCGAAGGTAGGCTTCTATTTCGTAAATTTGCACAATGAATTCAACAGATACAAATGTTCTACCATACAAAGTGAAGGATATTACCCTTGCTGATTGGGGTAGAAAAGAAATTACTTTGGCTGAGGCGGAAATGCCTGGCTTGATGTCAATTAGAAAGGAGTTTGGTCCATCTAAGCCTTTGAAAGGAGCTCGCATTGCAGGCTGTCTACACATGACGATTCAAACGGCTGTGTTGATTGAGACACTTGTTGAGTTAGGGGCAGATGTGACTTGGTCTTCTTGCAACATTTTCTCTACTCAGGACCACGCTGCTGCAGCTATTGCGGCTACTGGAATTCCGGTTTTTGCTTGGAAAGGTCTTACAGAGGAGGAGTTTGACTGGTGTATAGAACAAACCTTATACTTCGGTGCTGACCGCACGCCTTTGAACCTTATTCTTGATGATGGAGGCGATCTAACTAACATGGTTCTAGATAGATTCCCTGAGATGTCGAAAGGTGTTAAAGGTATTTCTGAGGAAACTACAACAGGTGTTCTTCGTTTACACGATAGGCAGAAGAATGGTACTTTAACTATGCCAGCTATAAATATTAACGATTCTGTAACGAAGTCGAAATTCGATAATAAGTACGGTTGTCGTGAGTCTTTAGTTGACGCTATTCGTCGTGCTACTGACGTAATGATGGCCGGTAAAATTGCTGCTGTTGCTGGATTTGGAGATGTAGGTAAAGGATCTGCAGAGTCTCTCAGAAATGCAGGTTGTAGAGTTATTATAAGTGAAATCGATCCTATTTGCGCTCTTCAAGCTGCAATGGAGGGGTTCGAAGTAAAGCCTATGTTACAAGCATGTGCTGAAGCTGACATTATTGTTACTGCAACAGGTAATAAGGATATTATTACTGGAGCACACTTCGAAGCTATGAAGGATAAAGCAATCGTTTGCAACATCGGTCATTTCGACAATGAAATAGATATGGCTTGGTTAAATTCAAACCATGGTGCATCTAAGGATGAGATTAAACCTCAGGTAGATATGTACACGATTAACGGAAACGATTTAATCGTACTTGCTGAAGGGCGTCTTGTAAACCTCGGTTGTGCTACAGGTCACCCGAGCTTTGTAATGTCAAACTCATTTTCAAACCAAGTTCTAGCACAATTAGAGCTTTGGGAAAGAGCAGACAACTACGAGAATAAGGTCTACACACTTCCTAAAACTCTCGACGAAAAAGTTGCTCGCCTTCACCTCGAGAAAGTCGGTGTGGTACTTGAAGTACTTTCACAAGACCAAGCCGATTACATCGGAGTGCCTGTTGAAGGTCCTTACAAATCTGACGAGTACAGATACTAGATTAGGGTCGCTTTTTTTAGTTGTAAACGGATAAAATTGGGGGATTCCAATTTGTCCTATATCTGTGTAGAGATAATACTGCCGGCCCCTGCATTACAGAGCCGTCTAGGATAATCCATTTTGATTCCGAGCAATCACTTTCGTCAGAAAGCGTGAGTCCGTCCGATTCTACGATGACTTTACAGTTTAATGCGGTATCGAAAGTGGAATGTCTATCGAGCGCCACAAATTCGTCGAGGGTATATCTGTAGATGATAATGCCCTTTGATCCACCTTGTAAGATTAAATGTTCACCTGGGTAATTCAGAGAATTATACGCTGGGAGGTTGAGGTTAATATCGAAATTAACAGGCACGTAAGGGATGTTTTGGTTGTTTTGATCACAAGTCGATTGCATCAAAAGAAACGCCCCAATTATCATTAATGGAATTCTAAAATTCATGATTTAATCTTTTCTTAACCCGAAAGGATCTTTAGCTTTACCTGCTTTAAATGCCTTTAAATATGTAGGTTCATATAAGGCCAAACCTTCAAATTCACCTGCCTTCTCCTTTAATGTCGCTATCTCAATTGCCGCTTCAGCAGTAGGCCAGTCTTCAATAAACATTCGCCCATTGCCCTCTAAAATCTCACGGCACTTCAATGCTCCATCTCCAGAAAAGCATATGTTTTCATATTTATCCCACGAATATCCATTAGATTTATCGAGTATAACTGATTCTATATCAGTATTTTCACCGGATTCTTCATCAAAAGTCCTCGTGTACACTTCCATTCTCCTTGCATCTAACATGGGGACGTATGCGTCCATTCCAGGATGCGTTTTACGAGCTTGAAGTGCCAAAACAGTTAACGTATCTACAGAAATAAGCGGTATTCCAAGAGCGTGACAAATCCCTTTTGCGGTAGCAACACCAATTCTCAAACCTGTGTAAGATCCCGGACCTCCAGAAATACTAACCACACCTAACTCTGATTTCTTCACACCGGCTTCGTTTAATACCGCATCTATAAAAGACATAAGCATTTCCGCATGCGAGTAACCATCTTCTCGAACATATCGATTTGCCAATAGATTCCCGTCTCGAGAAAGAGCAACTGCACATTGATGTGTTGTCGTTTCTATATGAAGTATTATCGACATCGAAAAGAGATTACCTATCTAGATTGCTTTCGGAATTATTATCGCCTCTCTCATCCTCGTCCACGACTTTAATCTCAACTTCGTCACCATCTTCAAGTTTCCTCGACACTAAATCATATGGTCCACTCACTACCGACACCTCCTCGCTTAAACCGCTAACTATTTCGATAAATCTATTGTCTTGAATTCCAGTCTCGACGACTGTCCATTTTATTTTGCTACTCTCGATGTCGATTACGAAAACTCCAAGAACGGCATCATCACTGTCGTCCGCTTTTCTAGTGGTCACACATTGAATGGGTACGGCAATTACGTCCGAAACGCTTTTCGTAAGAAGTTCTACCGTAGCACTCATGCCAGGGCGAAATGGAGACTGGTGCGCACTTTTATCTGAGATAAGATGTGAATAGCTGTCAGTATTAATACGAACTTTCACTGAAAAATTCGTGACTTGATCTAGGTTGAAACCATTCGAACCCGCATTTAATGCTGTATTACCGATTTCGGTGACCGAACCCGTGAAGGTTTGGTTTAAATACGCATCAACTTCAATCTCAGCCTCATTACCCATCTTGACCCTAACGATATCACTCTCGTTGACTTCAATGTTTACCTCCATTAAGTCTAGGTTACTGATTTTCATCACGACCTCTCCAGCAACGAATCCATTACCCTGAACGCTTTCACCTTCTTCCTTCACTAAAGCCGTCACGATTCCCGCTTGAGGGGCTTTTAAAGTGGTTCTCGAGAGATTATCCAGAGCTTCTTGTAAAGACGCTTTTGCACTTAAAATCGAATAATTAGCACTTTTTACTCCTTCCTGAGAACTTACTAAATTTGCTTCAGCTGTTCTGAAAGCTGCTTCAGACCTGTCGTAATCAGCTTGTGAAATCACCCCGTTTTTAAACAAAGTCACGGTTCTACTCCATTCTTTTTCAGCAACGAAAAGATTCGCTTCACTAGTGGCAACCATCGCTTTTGAAGATGAAAGGTTTGACATAGTAGTATTCACAGCAGCTTGAGCTCTATTCTTGGCGGAGATGTACACGTCTGGATTTATTTGAGCCAAAAGATCACCCACCTCAACTCTGTGCCCCTCTTTTACAGGAAGATCGATGAGCTGACCGCTTACTTCGGCTGAGATGTTAACCTCTAATTCGGGTTGCATTTTTCCAGATGCACTTACCCTTTCGATGATAGAGCGCGATGATGTAGTTGCAGTCTTTACTTCCGGCAGTTGTCTTTTCCCACCGAAAATACTTGCAGCGACTAAAAGACCTATAATGGTGACACCTAATCCTATAAAGATGTATTTCTGTTTCATTTCACGGGACCTATCTAAGAGTGATTGCTTTTCCTTGGTAGAAGTCTAAAATTTTCGTTTTAAAAACGAGGTCATATCGAGTTCGTAAACTGTTAATTCTAGCATTATCTAATAGAGTGCGAGAGTCAGCATATTCAAGAGCAGAGATAGCTCCCGCTTCGAATTTAATTTCTGTATTTGCGAACGCTAGTTCAGCAGATGCGAGAGCGGCTTCTTGCGCGAGCAACGATTTCTGAGCAGCGAATGCATCTGCCCAAGCACTCTCGATGCTTTGGGTTAATACTTGAGCCGTTGACTCTTGTGCGTACTTTGATTGTAGTACTCCGATTTCAGCTAGTTGAACAGAGCTTCTTGAAGCAAAGCTATTGAAAACAGGTATACTTAGAGAGAAGAAAATGCTTTGGTTAATATTCGCACTTAACTGGGTTGTAAATGGGATGGGTTGTAAATCAGCTCCCTTAATATTTTCAGAATACCCAGAGCCGAAGTTGTAGGACCCGAAAAGTCTAGGAAGATAATTAGTCTTTGCAATATCTAAACTTAAATAAGCATCATCAACTGATAATCCGGCGGCCCTAATTTCTGGAAATGACTGAATCGCAAAGGAAACGGCACTAGATGCATTTGCCGGTATATCTGAAGTAACTAAGTCTTCACTTCTGGGACGTACAACTTCAAAAGATGTAGCTTCCTCATTAGATAATTGAAGTAACTGAACTAAATTTAATTTAGCTAATTGTCTAGAGTTTTCTGTCGAAATAAGAGTAGCGAAATCAGATGCCTCTTGAGCTTTAACATCTAGCAAATCAGCTGCAGCTGCAGCACCGGCATCAATTAATTTTGAAATTCGATCAACTTGCCTTTTAGTAGCATCAAGATTTAATATGGCGATTGTCGAAAATTCTTCTTGAAAAAGCACATTCAGATAAGCCGCTGAAATCATTAGCGCAAGGTCATTCTTAGATTGTTCGAGATTAGTGGCTGCTAAGTCCAAACCGATTCTAGCACGCTTCAAGTTTAAATGATTCTTAAACCCGTTGTAAAGAGTTACTCCTGAGCTAAGACCGAAATTATTCGAACGTATAGCACCGAGTGCGAACGAGTTTGTAAAAGGGTCGAGGGTCATTCCGATGTTATACCCATGCGATCCTGAGGCGTTTAAAGAGGGGAAAAATGCACTTTTAGCGCTGAGGTATCCTGTTTCGGACTGGTCTGTACCGAGCGCACTCTGCTTGATCTGAAGGTTGTTCTCAAATGCGTGATTAATGCATTTTTGGAGAGTCCACGGAGTGGTTTGGGCTAAAGAAAGCTCGGGTAAAAAAACCGAGACAATGAGTAAACTAACTGAAATGAGACGAACCATGTTTTATATAGAATTATCGATACAAATCTAATGAATCGCCCCCTATTTAAAAGTGGAACTATTCCCCCTCTTTGTTAAATCTCATCCAGACCAAGTAAAACCCAGTTGCGATAAGGATATATGGGACTATCATCAGGAATAAAATCCCTGCATTTAAACCCGTGCCCATTCCTCCTTGGTTTGCACTTTCTTCACCCAAGGCCTTACACATAACACATTGACTCAAGCATTCAGCACTATTAATAATAGCTAGTACAAGGGTTAATATTGCGGCTTTAATTAATTGCATTACGCTGGGTAGCAAGGGCTTATCATTAAGTAAACGATTACTCCTGATGCAGTAACGTATAGCCATAATGGCCAGGTATAGTGTGCAAGTTTTTTATGCTTTTCCACCTCCATCGCAAATCCCCTTGCGTAAGTGAAAAGTACAAGCGGTACAATTGCAGCTGAAAGTAGGATGTGAGTTATTAGTATGACGAAGTAAATCATCTTCATAGACTCTTCACCACAAAAGTGGGTAGATGCTGTTGTGAAGTGAAATGTGATATAGCTTAATAAAAATAAGACACTAAGTCCCACAGCTGTTGAGGTTAGGGCTTTGTGTAATGCCACCTTTTTTGAACGAATTGCTAACCAAGCTGCAATAAGCACTAAGAAAGCAGTTCCGTTTATGAAAGCATTGATTTTCGGCAATACATAGAGTTTTGCTGCGGTTTCTGGGGCTAAATCTAATGGGGGTAAATATGCCAAAAGTGTTACCACGACAGGGATTAGGATAGTAATCCCCCAAATAATAATTCGCAGTTTCGAGTCAGAAATCTTCATAGGTTCTCTTCGTTTAGAAGTTGTAAGATATCATTGATCATTTGGTCTACCTCAGAAGTTGAAGTTCCATCGTAGTATCCTCTAATACGATCGAGATTATCTACCAACACGAAGGAGTCCGAATGAAAAAATCCACCAGCGGCAGTGTCACTTTCCATAGCTGTTAGGTAGTATCCAAATCTTGCTTGGTCATAGAGATCATCCTTATCCCCAGTAAGAAACTTCCA
>DQRJ01000125.1 GCA_015663855.1 Flavobacteriales bacterium
CGGCTCATAAATCTGAACCCAGTCTACTCCTGTAGCGATAACTTCATCATTCATAGTCCAAACTAACTCTACACCCTCTGGGTAATTATGTGCCTCAAATATCCCGTAACCAAGCTCTTCAATTGGATCGTAATAAAGTTCATACCACATTTCTATAGAACAAGGCACATCTCCTGTGCAGGCGAACACTTCGATTGTTGTAGTCAAAAGCACACCCTGACATAAATCATCAATATAGAAAGCTGACACTTCGTATATACCATCAGACGAATACGCATGATCCGCAACATAACTAGAAGTTTCAAATGTGCCATCTCCGAAACTCCATTCGACCAAAGCTCCCGGCATTGCATTCTCAACTTCAAATATCCAATTACAAGTATTTAATTCCAGCATTGACGCGAAGAGTCCTGTCGGGCAATCTCCACCACCCCCACCACACTCTCCATCAGTCCAAGATGTAACTCCGCCGTAGTTAGTAGCAACACAGTCGTTAGGGTAAGTGTTTCCATCGCAACCACAAACTGGTGCCCAATCAGTAGTGCAAAGGACTAAAGGGTTAATTAAAGAAAGATCAACGCAATCGCCTAGGTTAGTAATATCGACCATTTCACAGAACGTGATTCCATCAGGGCAGTCTAAACTTGAATATGATACACAAAGCTCTACTGGCCCTTGTAAGAGAAGGGAAATAGAAATCAAAATGTCTGTCGTGCCTATTTCAAAAACAGTCCCATCTATACTCCACGTTAACTCTGCTCCAGCAGGAAAGTCTATCGCTTGAATGTTAATCGAGGCGTTAAGGATGTCATATACAAAGTCAATATTGCAATCTGACTGAGCGTTTGCAGGGTTCGGAGACGACATCAATGCAAAAACCGCAAATAGGGAGAGGATTATATTTTTCATAATTAAATCTTCTTAGGTATAGGACAAAGATACAAGGTAATATCTAGGTAAATCTCGGGTCGGTCGGCATTACCTCGCCGCATTTCTTGCACGTTCTTAGAGATTCTGAATTGTAAAATTCACGGAAGCGAGATTGGAAATCGGTTTCGATATTTTTAAGTTCGAAATAAGTTTCGTGAAGTTTTTCATTACACGAATCGCAGAACCACATAAGGCCGTCTTTTTCACCCCCGGAACGTTTTCGTTCGATTACTAGCCCTATAGAATTCGCCTCACGACTGGGACTATGTGGTACGTTCGCAGGAAGTAGGAACATATCCCCCTCGCCCAGGTGCATCTCGACAGCTTTCCCGTCCTCTTGAATCCGCACGCATATATTTCCCTCGAGCTGATAAAAAAGTTCTTCTGTTTCGTTGTAATGATAGTCCTTCCTCGCATTTGGCCCCGCAACAATCATCACGATATAATCGCCACTGTCTATATAAAGATTTTTATTCCCAACGGGCGGCTTAAGCAAATCTCTATTTTCCTCAATCCATTTTGTGAGGTTAAACGGTTTAATAATTGCCATGATTTCTTGTTTCTTATTCTTAAGCCCAAATTAAGACTTAAATCCATTCGAAATCCATCCTTTTGGTATGCTAACTAACCAAACCCCTGTGAATATCCCTAAAGCACAAATAGCATTCAAAATTGTCAAGTCATTGTGGTAACTACTTAGGCCTAGATATCCTAACACACTCACTAAGGCAAGTACTAAAAGGGGCTGTAGGTAAATATAGATGCTTACTACAACGGGTTCAACTTTCGTGAGGGCATAAATATTAAGTAAGTAAGCTAAGAAGGTGGTTCCTAAAATCACAAATCCTAGGGCTTTCCAATGATCCGCGGTAAACTCGCTCCACTCAATCTCCATGACTTGCCCCATCCCGAACGGCAGCACGAATATCGTTCCGAATAAAAACACCCACGCGATTACGGTAAGGGGGCTATACTTATTCATTAGTGGCTTCACCACCACTAGATATATCCCGTACGAAATCGCGTTTACTAAAATTAAAGCATCACCCTGCCAACTCGCTCCCGCGCCATCTGAATGACCGCTCGCTCCCAGTAACAACAACAAGCCTGCGCCCGTTCCTCCAAAGAATATCCCCGCAATCTTCCTCATCGTGATCTTGTTATTCAATAATATCGCACTTATTATCAAAACGAAAATCGGACTCACAGTCATTATTAGCGATGCATGAACAGGGCTCGTTAATGACAATCCGTTAAAGAAAAAGAGTTGGTTTACTGCAACACCGCAAATCCCACAAAGTACTAATCTGCCTATGTCCGCTTTATCTATAAGCATAGATTCGACCCTCCTACCTCTCGAAAATAACACTCTAATGAACATCAACGAAAAGAACATTATCGTTCCTGCAACAACTCTAAGTACGATAAATCCTGAAGGGCCGACCATTTCTGGCATGATTCCCTTTGCGACGATGTAGTTCCCCGCATAAATTACGCCGACCAGAAAAAGGGCTATATGCGCGAAAAGCGAAATAGATTCCGATTCTGTATTCGTTCTACTCGAAATCAACAATTCATTATACTAAAAAGTCCCTGGCCTTTTCTACTTCGGACTTTCGTGATCCCACTGAAACTTCATTCCCAACAAAAAATACTGGGCGCTTTAAAAAAGTGTACTCCCCTAAAATTAAGGTTCGGTAATCGTCTTCTGCTAGATCTTTTTCAGCGAGCCCCATACTTCTAAACTTAATCGCCCTTCTAGAGAAAAGCCCTTCGTATGACCCGACAATTTCCTTCATCGCATCAAGATCGTCTGCTGAAACACCACTTTCCTTGATGTTTATGATTTCACAGCCGTTAGATTCCGGTTTGAGATCGTCAAAAATGCGTTGGCATGTTTTACAAGTCGGGAGAGTAAATGCTTTTCTCATATCGATTCCATTTTATAAATCAACTCTCTTAATCCGTGCTCCCAATGTTCTTCGTTATTAATAACTACGTCACACTTTCCTTTCCACGGTTCGATGAACTTGATGTCGGCGGGTCTTACATGGTTATCCCATTGATATTGAACTTCGTCGGGGCTGTAGCCGCGAATCGTTAAATCTCTGTGCTTTCGTCTTTCAAGTCGCGTCTCTACCGAAGCGTCAATAAACGCTGAAATATCGATCATTTCTCTGACGGTGTCATCGTAAAGTGCGAACAACCCCTCTACGACAAGCCATTTCGCGGGCTCTACCTTAATACGTTCCGAAATCATTGCCGACCTGTTATAAGTGTACGTATCTAACTCTACTATTTCGCCCGATTTTAATGTTATCATATCGCGAACGAGATCAACGTAGTTAATCCCTTCTGGCATATCGAAATTCGTTTCGCCCTGTGAATCGACAGGCAAATCGCACTTAGGGCGGTAGTAATCATCTAGCGAGAGAATCGTCATCTCGGTACCGAAATACTCCTTCAGCCCCTTCAAGATCGTGGACTTTCCAGACCCACTTCCTCCCGTTAAGGCTACTATCTTCATTTCTTCTTCGTATCGAGAAGTAAATCAGCTAAAACTCTATCATTCGCGAGGTGAGGAATTTTGTTTTGGCCTCCGAGCTTACCCTTAGTTTTCATCGCAGCCACGAATCTCCCTTTTTTAATAGTAGTAACAACGGCAGCGCTCAACACTCCATCTTTCTGAAGATCGTTATAATACGTATTTCTATCGCGCATAGCTTGGTTCAGATCCGCAGAAAACGACTTCATATCCTTCGGCTTATCGTCAAACTCTATCAACCACTCGTGATAGGGCTTTCCTTTTTTCGGCTTCACTTGAGGTGCTAAATGGAAGTCGGAAATCACTCCGCCATTTTTCTCGATTGTTTCTGTAATTGAACTCTCAACCTCTTCTGTGATAACGTGCTCACCGAAAGCAGAAATAAAGTGCTTTGTGCGCCCCGTCACTATAACACGTAATGGCTCTAAAGAAACGAATTTTACGGTATCACCGATATCGTATCCATATAAACCCGCATTTGTGGTTAGAATTATCGCATAGTTTACGCCTAATTCCACCTGTTCAACCGTCAAGCGAGGTCTATTCTCATCGTTGTACTTATCCATGGGGATAAATTCGAAGAAAATCCCGTCGCTAATATTTAAAAGCATCCCTTCTACTCCTGGCTTATCCTGAAAAGCAATAAAACCTTCTGAAGTAGGATAAAGCTCAACTCGATCAATATCGAATCCTAGCAGTCGTTTAAATTTCTCAGAATACGGGCCATAAGCAACGCCCCCATGAACAAAAAGACTCAAATTCGGAAACACTTCCTCTACCGTCTTTTTTCCAGTGTATTTGAGAAGCTTTTCGAAATACATCTGTACCCAAGTCGGGATTCCACTTACAAGGCGCAAATCTTCCTCCGCCGTCTCCTTCACAATCGCGTCAAGCTTTTCCTCCCAATCTTCTATACAGTTCGTCTCCATAGACGGCAATCTGCTTCGTCGCAAGTACGTCGGCACGTGGTGAGCGACAATTCCCGACAATCTCCCTAAAGGGATTCCTCCCTCAGTTTCTTCTAATTCGGGGCTTCCCTGCAAGAAAATCATTTTCCCACTCACGAAACTTGCATCGCCAGATCCCACGATTTGTCCTAATAGCGCATTTCTCGCCCCAGCTATGTGGTTCGATAAGCTATCCTCCGTGATGGGAATGTATTTCGCCCCCGAGGTAGTGCCGCTAGTTTTACTGAAATACAATGGTTTGCCAGGCCAAACCACATCTTCCTCACCCGCGACAGCTCTCTCCAAGTACCCTTTCAGGCCCTCGTAGTCGCGAACAGGTACTGCGCGCTGATACGCCTCCAAGGTCATCCCGTCCTTTAATCCGTGATCCTTTCCGAAGGAAGTTTTTGCTCCCGTTTTGACAATTTCATTCAGTTGTTTTAACTGTGAAGCGACCGGATTTGCCGACTTCATTTTCAACTCAACCATGGCCGCTCGAGCGAACGGCTTACTCAAAGATGCTTTCAATCCCATAGTGCGAAAGTACTCAAGAAGAAAATAACACAAAAAAGAAGAGGCATCCTTTTACAGATACCTCTTCAATTAGTAGTAAATACTGGGTGTTTATCTTAACGCACCACCATCTTTTTCGTGATTGAGATACCATCTGCAATCAACGTATAAGTGTATAATCCGCTAGAAAGTGCACTTACGTCGTAAGTAATCGAATGAACTCCAGCACCAAGAGTGCCTTTTTCGATACTAGTTACGATACGACCGCTTAGATCACGTACCTCAAATGTAACCGAACGGCTCTGAGATAAATCGAAATTGAAAGTAGTAAAGTTATTCGCTGGGTTAGGAACATTCTGACCTAAGTTAATTCCGTTAAGGTTAGCGATTTCATCAACTGCAACTCTCTCGCTGAGGATTAGGCGTACTGCAGGTGTGTATGTTTGGGATGTAAACCAAACAAAATCTCCATCACCCGTAACATTGTACTCTCCAGTACTGTTGTCTGTATCGCTGTTTAATTGAGCCTGAACAGTAAGACCACCTTCACTCTCATACTCAGCAATAACACCTACGAAGTAAACCGCGCCAGCATCCAGAGAAATCGGATCCTCGAACGATAAGTAGTAAGGACCTACATTGCTCCAATCAGTATCGTAAGTCCAGAAAGCACTCTCGAAAGGGCTATCTGTAATCCCTACTGTACCGTCGTAGAAGTAAAGTCGAGTTTCGAACTCAAGTTCAGCAATATCTCCATCTATGTTTAATCCACAATTTTCACCGAAGTCAATAGTCATTCCATAAGCAGTAGAACCTTCGTTTACTGTATGGTAAAAAGCACCTTGACCTGATGGATCAAATAAACCAGCTATATCAGACTCTCGTGGGAACACCTCTCCGTCTAAAGCAGCTTCGTCGTCGTGACCATAAACATCGTCAGAGAAAACTATCACCTTAGACATTGTGTTATCCTCTGGTGTCAAGTCTGTGCTACTTCCAGATGTAAGCGTCGCACGAATAATGTAGTTGCCTGTAGTTGTTGGCTCCCAATCAGTTGCGATATAAAGAGTGTCTTGTGCGTTCGCTGGGCAGATAAGTCCATTTGCAAAAGAGTAGACCATTGGAATAGTTTCAGCAACAGAAGTGATAAGATCACCCTCTTCGGTTAGTACCTCTACAAGTACTTCGACAGCTTCTTGGTTATCCGTTCCGTTGTTACGGTAGATAACACCTGCTAGAACTCCTCCATCAGCAGCAGGTATCGCTTGCTCTAAAGGAGTTACACGATACTCCCAAACATTCCAAATGTCACCATTTGTAAGTTGAACCATAGCTAAATCGTCTGCATTAACATTAGAAGAAACAACTACATCATCGATTCCCCAGTAATAGTGGCTGTAAGCATTTCCTGTCTCAGGCGCTTGTGTGTATGTGAATCGGAATTGAACCGAATCACTGTAAGCCGCTACACAACTGATATCAAGAGTGTTAGGTAGTGGGTTCGCAGAAGCTGTGTTGGCAGCCTCGATAAAAGAACCATGACCATCAAATGTGGTCCATGTAGATCCTCCGTCGTTAGTTACGTCAACATAGATAGGAGCGTATGGGTAGCAACAGTAACGGAAGTACTGATCCCAGCTTAGGATTACAGAACCATCGTTAGTGAAGTCAATCATCGGGCTAGTTAAAGAACCGTCCGTGTCTTGGTAACCGTCAGCGATGGGTGTGTTTAGGTAATCACAATCGAAGATCATCCACCCGTTTTCTGGAGTGCCTGACTCAAGTGGTCCGATATTCGTAGAGAACTCTCCCCCAGGGTGAGCTATGCCAGTTGCATCTCCGTTGTTGTAGAATCCTGTGTTACCTGGAGCAACCCAGATCCAAAGACTATCACCAGCATTATCAGCAGTTGCCCATGAACCATTACCGTTAATACCATCGAATCCGTTCGAGAAATCTTCAGAGAAAAGGATGTTTCCACCTCCACGCTCAGTTGAGCGAGCTACAACCCCGTCAAGACGAGCTTGATCTGCTTCTGCAACAGTTGCAGCAGTGATAGTGTTTGCAAACGTGTGGATCTTCTCCAAACGTTGGCCAGAAGCAACTGCGAAAATGCAAATAGCTCCAAGAGTTAAAGTCAAATGTTTCATATTATTATATAAGGTGTGTTATTTACTTGATATTTTCAGGTGGCAAATTACGTAAAAAATTGTGTAAAAAAAGAGGAAGACCTATTTGGCCCTCCTCTTTAAGAAAAAACTGAAATAATTAGTGCTCTTACTTAACCATTAAACGGTCAGTTGCGCGCTCACCATTCACTGTTAAAGTGTATGTGTAAGCTCCAGCAGCGTAATCAGATGCATCTAAAGAAATACTGTTATATCCAGATGCTTGAGTTCCCAAATCTGTTGAGAAAACAATCTTTCCTGTGATGTCACGTACTTCGAAAGTAACCTCAGACGCACGGTCTAAACTGAACTGAACACGAGTAATACCGTTTGTAGGGTTAGGGAAGCTTGGGAACATTTGGAACCCTGTTGTGTTAACCTGCTCCTCAGAGATAGTGTTAACAGCGTTAGGGTCAAGGTTCAAACGAACCATAGGCACTTCATTAGTGTAGTACCAATCGTAAGCAGATCCCGCACCGAAAGGTCCGTAAATGAATGCCGTGTTGTCTGGTGTAAACTTAGACTCTCCGTATTGAACGTTTGATCCACCGTAGTGCTCGAAACCAGCACCTAACCAATCACCAGCAGAAGCCATGAATGGAGTTTGGAATACCATAGTGTACCAAGTTGTAACAGCCTCGCCTTCAGCGTTAGTGTTTCCTTCGATGATATCGAATTCATCCGTACTCTGAAGAATCCCTCCGTATTGCTCAGTTAGGAATGTGTCGTCAAATCCGTCGAAAAGGTGAGTAATGATAGATGTTCCTGTTTCAGATCCGTCCATAATAGCAACATCGATAGCGTAGATAACTACGTCCTCAACGATGTCGAAAAGAGATACTGCGATATAGTCATCTGTACCGTCATTTGGAGCTGAGTTTGTAGGCATTCCGTCATCACGTCCCCAAGATAAATCTGTAACATCGTATGACTGAGAAGCCATGTTGTTACTAGGGTTCTCGTCAGCCATATCAGCAGAGAGAAGGTAATCAACTGTAACAGGACCAAGTGCAGTAGGCAGATATGCTACTGTTAAAGTGTCCTCAGTTGCGTAATCAAGAGTGATCGGATCAGAAGATGCTGCAACTCCGTTAGCTGTAACTTCGAGAGTAACGTTAGTTTGGTACTCATAACCTACGTTGTAAACCTTTGCAGCAGCAGTTAGGTCAGCAGGAATTTGAGACTGTGCCCAAGCACCGTACTCATAATATCCAGTACGCTCGAAGTCAGTGTAACTCACATAGTTGTCGATACGAGTATCGTGTGCGGGTGTATCGTAAACCTTAATGTCGTCAATCTCCCAGCTGTAACCCCAAGTTCCAGACCAACGGAAACGAACGTAAATCTCACCTTGTGCACCAGCAGCTTCAGTGATATCAAATTCTAAAAGTGATGGGTTATCCGACATGTCGCTTGTTCCGTATCCAGGGAATACCTCTTTACGAGAAGGCACTGTATCAGTTCCGTAAATAACATATCCTGATGCTTCGTCCCAGTTATCAATAGTAGGCCAGTTCACACCGTCACGACTAATCTCGATTAAGCACTTCTCGCTATCATCAGATCCACCGTTATCCCAGCAGCGGTAACGTGTCTCTAAAGAGATACTCACGTAAGGGTGCTCAGAACAATCGATAGGAGCTACGGTTTGGAACCAACAGTTCTCAACCCAGTTAGCATCGTAGTTAGCGTCAGCTCCGAAAAGATCTGAATCAACCATGATCATTCCGTTAGCAGAAGTAGTAGAATTCATTGCGCTTGTTGCAGAACCATCACCTGATCCACCTGCCCACTGGTTATATGGACCTGAAGGACCGTCAAGTGTACATTCAAAGTTGATGTCTATCTCAGCCCAAGGAGCTCCTACTTCGTAGGCGCCGTTGTCGAAGGACCAGTCGCTGCAGTTATCAATGTTACAATCGTGGCTCCAGAATACTGCACGAGCAGCTTGTATTGGAGCTTCCGAGTTAATGCTAGACACTTGTGCGTCTTTAGCAGCTTGAACAGGCATCTTTACCTGAGCGGTAGCGATTGTTCCAACGAACATCGCAGCTATAAAAAAGTATATTTGCTTCATATTGAGCAGTTTATGGTTTAGAAAATCAATTTCTCGTAGCAAATATAGAGCGAGATTTCCATATATCATATGCTTACTCCTTGACTTGATAACACTTAATCGTTAAGTGCCGCTTCAGGTTCGTCTATGTAGTCCGTTATAGGAGGGCAGCTACACATTAGATTTCTGTCTCCATATGTGTCATTTACTCTAGCTACAGGAGGCCAAAACTTAATATCCCTCAACCCTCTAACTGGGTAAACAGCCTTCTCCCTAGAATACGGGTGTAACCATTCCGAGGCGGTAGCTTCTATAACCGTGTGGGGGGCCATTTTCAGTACGTTGTCTTCCGAGTCGACCTC
>DQRJ01000054.1 GCA_015663855.1 Flavobacteriales bacterium
AGGAGAAGCTCAAGTACCTTTCTTTAGCTTGAGTGGTTCTGATTTCGTGGAGATGTTTGTGGGAGTAGGAGCTTCGAGAGTTCGAGATCTTTTCAAGCAAGCGAAAGAAAAAGCTCCGTCTATCATCTTTATTGATGAGATTGATGCTATCGGACGTGCTCGTGGTAAGAACGCGAATTTTAGTTCAAACGACGAACGTGAAAACACATTGAACCAACTCCTCACTGAGATGGATGGTTTCGAGTCGAATAGTGGTGTGATAATTCTGGCAGCGACTAACAGAGCTGACGTGCTTGATAATGCTCTACTTCGTGCCGGGCGTTTCGATAGGCAGATCTATGTTGACATGCCTGATGTGAATGAGCGTAACGCGATTTTCAAAGTTCACCTTCGTCCGATCAAGTCAGATAAGTCAGTTGATATCGATCTGCTTTCTAAGCAGACTCCGGGTTTCAGTGGTGCTGATATTGCTAATGTTTGTAACGAAGCAGCTCTCTTCGCTGCTCGAAAGAACAAAAATTTCGTAAGTCATTCAGATTTTAACGAGGCAATAGATAGGATAGTTGGTGGGTTAGAAAAGCGCTCTAGGGTTATTTCTCCTGAGGAAAAGAAAACCATCGCCTTCCACGAAGCTGGCCACGCCACTGTAAGTTGGTTACTTGAGTATGCATCTCCTTTAGTTAAGGTGAGTATCATTCCCCGTGGAAAGAGTCTAGGTGCAGCTTGGTATCTTCCTCATGAGCGCCAAATCACGACTACTGAGCAAATCTTTGACGAGATGTGCGCCGCTTTAGGTGGTAGGGCAGCTGAGAAAATAATTTTCGGAAAGATCTCTACTGGAGCATTAAGTGATTTGGAAAAGGTCACAAAGCAAGCTCAAGCTATGGTTTCGGTTTACGGTCTTAACGATAGGATCGGAAACATCAGTTACTACGATAGCCAAAGAGATTCAACATTTACGAAGCCATATTCTGAAGAGACGGCTCGTATCATTGATGAAGAAGTAAGTAAGGTTATCGAACAAGCTTACGATAAGGCTTTGGAAATTCTTTCACAAAATAAGGACAAGCTTATTGAAGTTGCTGAAGCTCTATTAAAGCATGAGGTAATCTTTAAGGTTGATGTTGAAAGAATTTTAGGTCCCCGTCCTTTCGAGAAACAGGAAGAACCGAAGGTTATCGATGAAGCGCCGAAGGATTTAACTTCAGAAAGTTCATCTCCAGAGTCTGAATAATGACAGGTTGGGTAGTCGTTTTTAAGGACACATCCGTTGCATCTGTTGAAATGCGAAAGGCCGTTCTAGAAGAAGCAGGAATTCCATGTGTTGTTTTAAATCGTCAGGATAGTAGTTATATCGGAGTGGGATTTGCCAATGTTGGAATTGAGCTTCTAGTTCCTGAGGAATACTTAGACCGTGCAACGACGTTGTTATGAACGAACTAGTTAAGAGGTCCATAACAGGAATATTACTTGTACTAGTAGTTGTGTATTGCTCTACTTATAGTTTGTGGAGCGCGACGGTTTTATGGGGCTCGGTTTTGGTTTTGGGTTTGATTGAATTTTTCAAGTTGAAGTCGAAGGAGGGGGAGCGAGGTGGTAGTGTGAGTGGGGCTTGGATGGGAGTAGGGGTAATCGTGATTGCAGTAGTGTCAGTTTGGGGATTGGGTCGCCCAATTGATGTGATCTTAGGAATTAAAAGCTCTTATTCGGGTATGGAAGTGGTGGCGTTTTTAACGTGGATTTGGGCTAATGATACATTTGCATATATAGGAGGGAGGTTGTTAGGTAGAAGGGTCATATATAAGGGGTTAGCTCCAGTTATTTCACCGAAGAAGTCTTGGGAAGGGGCAGTGATAGGAGCGGTAGGAGCTGCAGTTGCAGGATGGTTTTGGATGGGAGAAGTTGGAGTATTATTAGGAGCTTTAACGGGGGTGCTTTCTACATGTGGAGATCTTATTGAAAGTGCTGCTAAAAGGAGGGCAGGAGTGAAGGATAGTGGTTCATTGTTGCCAGGGCATGGAGGGATTCTTGATAGGTTCGATGGGCTAGTTCTGGCTGCTCCAGTTGTTTTAATTATTAAATCGTTATTAGTATGACTTTACATAGGGAAGGGTTCGTGCCAGTAGGTGGAGTTGTGGTTACTACGTCTTTGATTTTAGGGTTGTTAGAATATTTCGGAGCGCCGGATCTTATATTTTGGATAGGAGCTAGTTGTTGCGCCATTGTCTTTGTGTTGTTTGCTCAGTTTTTCAGAATTCCCAAGAGATCTCCTAAAGGAAGTGGTCCTCAAGTAATCGCTCCTAGTGACGGTAAGGTCGTGGTGATAGAGAAGGTTTTCGAGGGAGAGTATTTCAAGGATGAGAGAGTGCAAGTCAGTATTTTTATGAGCCCTCTTAACGTACACTGTCAATGGACGCCCATCCCCGGGATTGTCAAATACGCAGTTTACCACGCTGGGAAATACCTCGTGGCATGGCATCCAAAGAGCAGTACGGAAAATGAACGAACAACTTTAGTTATTGAGGGCGAACATGGTGAGGTGCTTTTCCGCCAAATCGCCGGTGCCGTAGCGAGGAGGATTCGATACTACATCACCCCAGGATTAAAGATCGAGTGGGGTGACGAAGTGGGCTTCATTAAGTTCGGCTCCAGAATCGATTTATTCCTTCCTTTAGACGCTGTGATTAATGTTCAATTAGATCAAAAAGTCACTGGAAAAGAGACTTTAATAGCTACTATGAAGTGATTTATCTGGTGTAAAATACCGCTGGTACGCAAGAATTGATTAGTTTGGTGTTTCAAAATAAAAATTAATTCAATTTCTATGAAACAATCAATACCATTTGTGTCTTTATTATTGCTTCTAATCGCAGGACTTCAGTCTTCGATTTACGCTCAACAAGACGTAATTCAGCCTTCATTTTCATTAAGTGACATTCCTCAAGTAGATGTTGAAGCTAGGGTGGCGAAACCAATGCCGACTAAATCGGTAGATGGATTTACAGAAAGCCCACAGATGCCCTTCAGTATTGAAGGCACAAGCGGTGTGGAGCATATCCAAACAAGGGCTCTTGTAGTTGAGCGTCAAATTATAGGACTTACTCAATATGACCTTCAAACAAATGCTTCTATCGATGATAGACTTGTCGGAGGTGGAGATGCGTTAAGTGCAGGGTGGATCATGAGTTTAGAACTGACACCGTTTTCGGATAGAGGAACAGGATATAATTTTAATAATGGTTCTCTGTGGGGTGAGCAGCCTTATGAGAGGATTGAAAGTGTACGTGTGGGATGGCCTTCTTTAGTTCATACTGAATCGGGGCTAGAAGTTAGTGTTACACACCCAGGAATTGACACGCCACTTTGGATGGCATCACGTGAGATTGGATCAGACGGTGCATGGGCAGAAATGGAAATTCCTTCAGATGGTCCATTTGGAAATCTTTGGCCTAGAATTGCCGTAGGAGGTCCAGACGGGAATACTCTTCACGTAATATGTGTATCTACACCCGTAGGAAACGGAGGAGAGCTTTACCAAGGGCAGGATGGAGCCATGCTATACTATCGCTCTATGGACGCCGGTTCGACATGGGAGCAAGCTTCTTTTCCGCAACTCGACACAACTAGTTTCACTGGATTTGATGGAGATACATACGCAATTCACGCTCGTGATGGAGTAGTTGCTTTTGCTGTATTCAATGATTTCATGGACACTTTCGTGATGATTTCAGAAGATAATGGAGATAATTGGGAGTATGTGCCTGTTATTGATTTCCCTGTAGACAACTACATGGTGGACGATGGCTTGCCTATTGACGGTGGAGAAGATTTCGATGGTGATGGGATTTTCCAAGAGTACCTCAATTCAGATGGTAGTGGCGATGTCCATGTTGATCAATATGGTCAAGTGCACGTTGTGTTCGGAGGGATGTACTACATGGATGCTGATACTACGGATGGAACTACAAGTTACTTTCCCGGCACAAACGGTCTTGAATATTGGAACCAAAGTTTCGATGTAGATAGTTCTCTTACAATTGCTTACGCATATGATATTGACGGAAGTGGCACTTTAGATCTTGAGGATGATATTGCAGCTTACTTTGTGAGTTTGGCAGGTATTCCGAGCATTGCTTCAAGTGATAATGCGGATTTATTCGTTACCTATTCAGCAATTCGTGAAGATTACACAACAGGGTCTCAGAATTACCGTCACCTTTATGTAGTAAACTCAAATGATAATGGAAGTACTTGGAATACAGATGATGCTTGTGACTTAACTCCAGATCTTGATTTCGATGGCTATGAATCGGTTTTCGCTTCTCTTTCACCTGATGTGTCAGATTATTTAGACATTATATACCAAAGAGACTTCGAGCCAGGACTCCACGTACGTGGAGACCTAGATCCGGTTGATTTGAATGATATAGTTCACTTGAGGTTAGCTGTAGCTGATCTAGGAGATTGTGCTGATATTGAATTCGAGGATTGGGTGGGAATTGCTGAGCCGTTTTCTGATGGAGACGTTGTAATTTACCCTAACCCGGCTTCTTCTTCTATCGAAATAGTTATCGATAGAGCGGGTTCTCACAATGTGAGAATCTTAGATCTCAACGGACGTATTATTCGTGAATGGGCGACAAGTTCGATGGTCGAAAGAGTTAACATTACCGATTTCGCCTCAGGAGTTTACATTGTAGAGGTGTCTCAAGGAGATGCGCACTCGGTTTACCGTCTCGCAGTTGACTAAGTATAAAAGCTATACGATCGGCACAGCCGAAAGTTGTACGGGCGGAGCTATCGCAAAAGCGATTAGCTCCGTTCCTGGTTCTAGCTCGTATTTCCGCGGTTCTATTGTGGCTTATGCAGAAGATGTTAAAACCTCACTTTTAGGTGTAAGTCCCGAAATCATTGAGAAATACGGGGTAGTAAGCGAAGAGGTGGTTGAGGAGATGGCAAAAGGATGTAGAAACACTCTTTCGGTTGATTTCGCTGTTTCTACATCTGGTATAGCAGGACCAGGAGGAGGTACTATTGAAACTCCTGTAGGAACGGTTTGTATTTCAGTAGCTGGGCCAGGCTTTTGCGAAGCTTGGACACGTTGTTTTGAAGGAGGAAGGTCGGAGGTTGTGGAGGCGGCGATGAGTGCAGGTTTGGACTATTTAGAAGAAAGTATAAATAGACATGCGCTAAGTGTTGGTTGAATACGATAAAAGTCGTTTCTTTGCACTCCTAAATTTAGAGTCATGAGCCGTATTTGTCAGATAACAGGAAAGAAAGTGATGGTTGGAAACAACGTGAGTCACTCTAAAGCAAGAACTAAGCGTCGTTTTTACCCTAACCTACAACGTAAGCGTTTCTACATCGTTGAAGAAGATAGATGGGTAACACTACGTGTTTCTGTGGCAGCAATGCGCACGATTAATAAAATCGGTCTTCTTAATGCGATGAATCGCGCTAAGGCTGATGGCATCTTAGTAGAGAAGTAAGATATACTTATAGAGATACACTAGTTTATCTCAAAAACGAATATAAAAAAAGGTCAGCTAACTAGCTGACCTTTTTTAGTGCGGTAAAGTATATTTTCTAGTTTCCTCCGAGTATTAGAGGTAGTCCACTATCGCCAGACCCGATGACAACAATCTTAGCGTTGTTACTATGAGCTAGTTCGGTTGTGGCTTCAATTCCTTTCCACTTAAGAAGGTCGTCATTTATACTTTGCGAGACAATGTTTTGGAAATCACGGATACCCTCAGCCTCGATTCTTTTTCTTTGGGCTTCTTTAGAAGCTTTTTCTATGCGGAACTCATACTCTAATGACTCCTGCTCTTGTTGAAGCTTTCGCTCAATCGCTTGCTCAAGAGTTAAAGGAAGTTCAATGTTGCGTATAAGTACATCGTTTAGTTGAATGTAGTTCTCTGCAAGCTTTTTAGATAAACGATTTTCGATTTCAAGTTGAATCTCTTCGCGCTTAGTAGTGTTGAACTCCTCGGGAAGGTATTTTGAAATCACCTCTCGAGATACAGCTCTCATGGCAGGTTGAATGACCTTAGATTCATAACGATTTCCACGCTCTGTCTCTAGGTACCCGAGTTTGTTATATGTCGGCTGATAGAAAACGGTCATGTCCATTCTAATCTTAAGCAGGTTTGATGAAAGAACTTCAAGGTTCTCAAAGATCTCTTGCTGACGGACTTCATATTCGTAAATTTTGTCCCAAGGAGCTTTCAAGTGAAATCCACTTGTCATTGCTGGAGCGTCCGGATTGACTCCGTTTCCGAAAGTATGGAAAATTAATCCTGCATGACCTGAGGCAATTGTGACTGTTAATGAACTCCAAAGCAATACTACAGGTAGTATGACCATTGCTGCAATAACTATAAGTTTAATTCTCTTCTTTTCGTCTTCGTATTGTGTAGACATGATATTTTATTTAAAGATTTATAAGTTTTTATTCTTGATTAGGATGTCACTAATAACCGCCTTGCCTTCTTCTAACTACCCATTCTAGGGTAAATGCGCCGAGCAGAATCCATAGGATTAATTCATAGCGTATTAAATCTAGACGTTCAGTAAACTCGTGCAAGATGTCTCTTTTTCGGACATTTGCAAAAACTAAATCACTCCATTTTTCAGAATTAACATCTATTGAGCTTAAAGGTCCTAAGTATTGACCTCCATTTTTGTCACTTAAGCGCATAAGAAGTGAATGGTTTGCCGGGATAGAGCTCATCTCTATTTTAAGTGCTTTGATTATTATGTCTCCACTCTCTTCATATAGTTTACCGTCGAGGATGCAATTCGATATCCAAGAGTATTCTCCGGGATAAAGTCGCCCGCAGTTAAGGGTGTAGTGGTGTGACGTTGTAGAGAAAGAGTAGTCGAACTCTTTACGGTCTTTATCGAATAGTGTGAGCGATATCTCTACGTCTGTAGTAGGGTTGAGGGAAGCGTCATAAACTTGAGCTGAGAATTTTAGACGTTCATCTTCATCTAAAATCGTAGGTGCCGAAATTCTAAATCGTCTTACATCATCACGACTTGACAGGTATTGAATAGAGTTATTAATCATACCATCAAAGACGTCGAAGTTATCGTTACGTAAATAGTCTTCCATCCTCCATCTCCAAAGCCCGTCTCCTAAAATAACACCGCTCCGCCTTCCCGACGCATCTCTATTAAATGCCCAAAGTGGCCATTCAGTTTTGAGAGAAATGAGTCTTTGGTATAGCATTACCTCCAACGAATTAGAAGCCCTTACTTTACCTAATGCCGTAGAAAGAGGAGGGAGGCTCATTAACAATGGTTCCATTGCATCAGGTGTTTTGAATAGCGAAAAACCAGTGTTTAAGGATGCTTCTACAGATTCTTGTAGGTTACTTTGCTCTGAAATAATCCCTGTTCTTTCGATAGGAAGTTGAGCAAAGTCGGTTTCAGCTCCACCGATAAACAGTATGGGAGTATTCGAGGCAATCTTTTCAGCGACTAGCCCTGGTAGAGGCGAATCTGCTTTTGGAAGGTTGTGAAGTATCAGGATTTCGTGAGTGGGAAGTATATCTCTATCAATGTCATTAGCCCAAACCACTTCTACTACCTGATGCTTATTCGATAAAATAGCATTTTTGAGAGCTGCAATATCAGGGTGAGGTGAATCTGCTACAATTAATATGCGCCTTTTGCTTTCGAGGATTTCGACATAAACGATTTTAGAATTATTAGAGAGCGTGGCTTCTGAGGCTTGGTTTTCTCTGGCCGTTTCACCGACTAATCGGCTAACGATCTTGATTTTCTCAGTTCCCGCCTTGTTCGCAGGGACTTGGAATCTGATCTTCTCGGCGTCTAATTCAGAATTCACAGACCAAACTACCTCATCCACTAATTCTCCATTCACATACAAAGATGTTTTTACTGAGCTCCCTTTGAATCCTCTAGCTTTTATTATTGTTTCTATTGGGAAGTCGTTGCCTAAGTATGCTACTTCGTTATAGAGAATTTGGTCTACAAGTACATCCCTGATGGAAGTAGTATCTCCTGTGCCCACAAAGAAATGAGGAACCTCTAGAAATTGTGTGCCGAATTCAGGATCTAAGCCTCGATTGCTCAGTCCGTCCGTTGTGAAAATGACCCCAGCGATATTTCTGTGCGAAAACTTATCGTTTAGCTCTTCTATTGCCGCACCGATATCAGTTCTAGGCAAGTTCATGGTTACGGTCGAAGTCCCCGATGTCGTACTACCATCTACTTCAGTCCGTAAACTTTCTGTATGATCTAGGCTACTCAACTGCGTTCCGAAGATGAAACTTTCGATTTCGTATCCGTTCTCAATAAATACGTCTGGAGCATGCAATGCCCATTCAGTAAGAGCTAACCTTCGAGCCGTACTATCCTCGCCCACCCATTGAGAAGAGGTGCCATCATGTACGAACAGCATAGTAGATCGTTCCACCTCTTGTGTTAACGTCCTTAGAATTGGCTCGAGAAGTAAAAAACAGAGAACCCCCAAAACGAAAAGACGAACTATACCTAATCCCCATCTCAGCCAAACTTTTCTCGGTCCATCAGTCCCAACAGCGTATCGCAATAAAGTAAAACCCACGGCAAATGCGCCAGCTACTCCCCATGTCCATATAGGAGCATCAACAATTAAATCTGATAGAATCGAAAGCAAAGTCATTTATGCTGTAATCATACCACCACAGACATTCAAGGTTTGGCCTGTAATGTAAGAACTCAAATCACTAGCTAGGAAAACACAAGCGTTTGCTATATCCTTGGGAGTTCCGCCACGCTTCAATGGAATAGCATCACGCCAGCCCTGAACCGTGTTTTCATCGAGCTTTGCAGTCATATCAGTCTCAATGAACCCAGGTGCGATAGCGTTGCTACGGATGTTTCTAGAGCCTAACTCGAGAGCGACAGACTTTGTGAAGCCGAGAATTCCAGCCTTCGAAGCTGCGTAGTTTGCTTGGCCTGCATTTCCTTGAACTCCTACAACAGAACTGATGTTGATGATAGAGCCAGAACGAGCTTTGAGCATTGTTCTCAGAACAGACTTAGTAAGATTGAAGCAACTTTTCAGGTTAACATTAATTACGCTATCCCACTGCTCCTCAGACATGCGCATAAGTAGCGTGTCGTTAGTTATTCCAGCATTATTCACTACTATGTCGATGGCTCCATATTCTTCGAGAACTTCTTCTATAAGTAATTCTGCATCGGACATTTTAGAAGCGTCAGACCTGAATCCTTTCGCTGTTCCACCGTCTGCGGTAAGCTCACCTTCAAGTTTTTGAGCTATCTCATCAGAACATATATATGTGAAAGCCACTGTTGCTCCTTGTGCGATAAAGGTTTTGGCAATTTCAGTTCCTATTCCTCTTGATGCGCCAGTGATAATGGCAACCTTTCCTTTTAATAACATATAATACTAATTTAAGTTTATTATTCTGGTAAAATATTAGCAGCTGTAGCTATCATTTCAGCAATATCTTTTACGTCAATAGAGCCAGTCTTTTCTGCACTTTTCACGCCGTCAGTCATCATCGTGTTGCAGAAAGGACATCCTGTTGCAACAATCGTAGCTGAGGTTGCTATTGCATCTTCGGTACGCTTATCGTTTATTTCCTTGTCTCCTTTTTCAGCCTCCTTAAACATCTGCGCACCTCCAGCTCCGCAACACAACCCTTTCGACTTGCAATTACGCATTTCTACAAGTTCTGCATCTAGAGCTTCAATCACGGAGCGTGGAGCTTCGTATTCGCCATTTCCTCGCCCTAAGTAGCAAGGGTCGTGGAATGTGATGCGACGTCCTTTGAACGGGTGGTCGTCAGCAAGAGTTAGCTTTCCTTCTGAAATGAGAGATGCGATGAATTGACTGTGATGCATCACTTTGTAATCGCCACCTAGCTCGGGGTACTCATTCTTCATAACGTTGAAGCAATGGGGGCACCCGGTTACGATTTTCTTAATTCCGTAGCCATTGAGAACCGCTATGTTTTGGGCTGCTTGCATCTGAAACAGAAATTCATTACCAGCTCTCTTAGCAGGGTCCCCAGTACAACTTTCTTCCGCTCCTAATACAGCAAAATCTACCTTAGCATGGTGCAAAATCCTTGCAATAGCTTTAGTAATGCTCTTAGCTCTGTCGTCAAAACTGCCAGCGCATCCGACCCAGAATAATACCTCAGGACTCTTTCCTTCAGCGGTCATTTCCGCCATAGTAGGCACTTTAAATGTATTCATTTTAATGTCTTTCTTTAGGACTGTCTTACTAATCTCTTATCCAATCTCCTCTACTCGCAGCTGGGAATGCCCATGGTGCGCCGTTATTTTCGATGTTGTTAAACATGGTGGTTATGGGGTCAGGCGATTTGCTATCCTCCATAATTAAGCTGCGTCGCATATCTAGGATAATCCCCATAGGGTTAATGTTTATCGGGCAGGCTTCCACACATGCTTGGCATGAGGTACAAGCCCAAATCTCTTCTTCGCTCACATAGTCACCAACTAACATCTTTCCATCATCTTTAAACTCACCTCCGTTAGAATCGCGATTCTCACCGATATCATCCATCCTGTCTCTACAGTCCATCATAATCTTTCTCGGTGAAAGAACCTTCCCGGTTAAATTAGCAGGGCAAACCGATGTACATCTACCACACTCTGTGCATGAGTATGATTCCATTATCTGTTTCCACGTAAGATCGGCTCCGTCTTTTACTCCGAAGCACGGAGGCGCTTCCGGCTCGCCACCATCAGCACTTGGAGGAGGAGTAGCATAAGGATCCGCCGTAGGATCCATCATTAAATCAACTTCTTTTTTAACGGCGGCCATATTATCTAATCTACCACTCTCATCAAGATTTGAATAATAGGTATTCGGGAAGGCAAGTAAAATATGGAAGTGCTTAGAATAAGGAATATAAACCAAAAATGCGAGCACTCCAGCTATGTGGAACCACCAAAAACCTCGTTCCGCAAAAATCAATCCTACATCATTCAACCCAGAATATAATAGGACAAAGTACTGACTAATGGGGAAGGCACCTTCAAGATTCGCCATACCCATATAATGCTCTAGCTCTCTAGAAATTGCTATTGAATCCGCAGCATTCATGCTCAGGAAGGCAAACATCAGCAAAATCTCGGTCACGAGAATAATGTTCGCATCGAGCGAGGGCCATCCACCCATCTCCTTCGACTTAAACCTCGCAAGTCCTATCAAATTTCGCCTCAGTAAAAACACGACGCAGGCAACAAGCACGCCTAACGCCAAAAATTCGAACGCGGCAATCAAGATTCCATATATCGGTCCTATAGACGAGAAGATCCGATGCGTGCCCAGAAACCCATCGATAACGATCTCCATCATCTCCAAGTTTATTATCACGAACCCGACGTAAACTAGAATATGCAGGATGCCGGCAACGGGGCGGGTGACCATTTTACTTTGGCCTACAGCAACACGAGCCATAGTTTTCCAACGCTCTGCCTTGCGGTCCGACAAGTCAATATCTCGCCCCATATTGATGTTTCGGCGGATAAAAGCTACACGTTTAGAGAAAAAGAAAATCCCAGTGCCGAACATTACGGCGAATATTAATTGTGCGATCATTATTTACTCTGTTTGTCCATCTCCTCTTTAATCATCTTCTCCATACGTTTAATATCCCCCTTAGACATCTTAGCTGTCTGCTTACGACCAAACAAACTCACTCTCACATATTTCCAAGGGTTTAGTTGTATATCGTCAAGCAGCTCTTGAACTTCTGTATTCGAAGCTAATAAGTCAAAATAAAGAGAGTCATCAGTCAATAGTTTCCCTAGTGTACCCTCTCCTTTGTTAAGTTTATCAGTAATTCTTGAAATATCAAGAAGTGCCTTGTCAGCATTTGAAATAGTTGAAGAAATATTTACTCCAACAAGAGAATCACTCAAGTCAGAGAAATTATCAATTATGTTATTTATCTGTTTATTATTGTTATTCAAGTTTTCTGCGATTGCATCAACGTTCGACATAACGTTCTTAAAAACCACACGATTTTCCTCAACCAAACCATCAAAATTTGCTACGGTATTCTCCAAAGTCCTCACCGATCTATGCAGGCTTGCGAAAGCTGAAGGAAGCCCCAGTGTAGCATCATCTTCAAAAACAGCTTTCATATTAACAAGAATATCATCTACCCCTTTAATCAATTCTTCCGTCTTTAACCGAAGCGGCTCCAACTCCTTTCTCACCGCCGTGGTAATATCCATCTCGACCGCGGAAAGCAGTGTGTCACCTGGTTGAGCATACGATTTGGTGATTCCAGGCTCTATTTTTATCGCTTTAGTACCAAATAGATCTGAAGAATAAATCTTTGCCTGTGAATCAATAGGAACTTTCAACTTTGATTCTTCGATGGTGAACTCAACTAATAGAGATCCATCTCCTTTAGAAGAGAAAGTCACATTTGAGACTTGCCCGACTTTAAATCCATTTACAAGCACCGGATTTGAAACTGCAAGGCCCTCAATTCTATCATAAACCGCGTAAAGATGAATCTGTTTACTAAAAGGATTCATGCCTTTTAAGTAGTTAATACCTAAAAACAGAAGCACCACACCTAAGATCATTAGGGTGCCGATTTTGAATTCTTGCGAAATCATCGTCTGTTTTACTTCCTTACTCATTCGTCGAATTTTCACTAGAAACACTAGACATTGGGACTCGTTTCCCATCAATAAATGCGGCTACAAATGCACCTTTAAACCCTTGCTTTCGCAATTCGTTTTTCCTTGCATGTGCTTCCTCTGCTATTCCAAACAATCCCGTTGTGTATTTGAATTGACCGCTACTAAGGTACATGTCTACGTTTTGCAGACCTCTAAAAATAGGATCGGTTTTTTCAAGTTCTGTTGGGGAGGTTGCTATTTGTATTCTAAATATCACATTTTCAGACGATTGTGTTGTTTTAGACTCTAGGTTTTCTTTTACATTCCCTTCTTCATTAATTACATTTGGCCTATGTTCTGGATTTTGAAGATCTCGGTAGTCACGGAATGCTCGAAATAGAGCGGATGCCATGTAATCTCGTCCTTTTTCACCATGTAAGAAATCCTCTTCTTCGGGATTAGTTAGAAATCCTAGCTCTACGAGTACACTAGGCATTGAGGTAAACGAAATCACATAATAGCCGGCCTGTCTTACACCTCTGTCTTTCCTCCCCACTCTTTCGCGGAATTGATTTTGAATCATCGATCCAAGTTGGAGGGAATTGTCGAGGAAAACGTTTTGGCGTAGAGATAAAGCTATGTATGTGTCAGGGTCATTAGGGTCAAACCCGGCGTAATCTTCCTCATAATTATCCTCCTTGTAAATACTCGCGTTCTCACGCATAGCACTATTCAGGCTCTGCTCAGATTTGTGCATCCCCATTACATAAGTACCGCAACCGCTTGCGCTAGCAGTGGCGAATGCGTCACAGTGAATTGAGATAAAAACGTCAGCTTCTGCGTTGTTCGCAATTTTTACGCGAGAAGAGAGTTTAGGGAATGAATCATCTTTCCTTGTGAGAATGACCTTAACATCGGGCATTTTCTCGCGGATATACGCAGCTAATTTGTTAGAAACGTCGAGAGTAACGTCCTTTTCAGTGAGTGAATATCTTCCTGTGCCCAAATTTCCAGGGTCTTTTCCTCCGTGCCCAGCATCGATAACCACAACCATAGCGGGTTCTAGAGGGGTAAAAGACGCTGATGCGAAAACTGCAATAATTGCTAGTGCAAGAACGGCGGGTTTAAGTAGCTTTGAATGTTGTTTCAGGTCCTTCATGTATATCACCGAAATTAAAGAAAATATTAGAGGAATTAAGGTGCTTCTCACCTTCCTTTTCCTGATGCTTCTGTTGAAAAACGAGGCAATTCAGGCACAGGACGAAGCGCTGAGTTATACTGCTTCGGACAGTATAGTTTTGGTACCCGATAGCAGTCTTGTCTTCCTTTATGGGAACGTGAAAGTACTGAGTGGCGAAATAGAACTTACTGCGCATAGGGTAGTGTATAATACAGATTTAAAGGAAGCATGTGCTTATGGAACGCAAGACTCACTGGGAAATTGGGTAGGACGTCCGGTTTTTAAACAAGGGGCCTCAATTTTCACTCAGGATCAACTTTGCTATAACTTCAATACTCAAAAGGGATTTAGCCATCATGCTGTTACCTCTGAGGGTGAGCTAGTTTTCCATGCTGCAACGTCTAAGCGTCTTCCCGGAGACCAAATCCATGTTCTCAACGGTAAGTTCACCACTTGCGATGCAGATAATCCGCATTTCCACTTCCACTTAACGAAAGCGATTCTTTACCCAGACGATAAAGTCGTAGCTGGGCCTTTGTATATGAAGTTCCGCAAGATCCCAACTCCGCTAGCACTCCCGTTCGCATGGTTTCCGTTAAATCAAGAAAAACGCTCCCATGGAATCTTACTTCCAAGTTATGGAGATGGTGGAAGCTTGGGCTTTTTCTTGAAGGATTTGGGATATTACTTACCCATCGGGGAGAACCTTGACACTCGGCTTTTATTCGATATTTATTCTGGAGGAAGCTGGGCGTTAAAAAACATTTCTCAGTACAATTACAGGTATCGTTCGAACGGAAATTTCACCCTGAGTTACAACAGGAGAGTTAACGGTTTTCCTGGAATGCCAGGCTTCGGTGCCGAAAATAATTTCTTTGTACGTTGGGCTCATACTCAAGACGTTAGATATAGGCCAAACAGAAGATTTAGTGCCTCCCTAAACTTCGGCTCAACGGATATTTTCCAAGAGAACTTGAACTCTAGTATGGAAGATTATTTATCGAACACCTTCCAATCGAGTGTACAATGGAGCTATACTTCTCCTCGCTCGCCTTTCTCGCTAACTACTAGTGCTAGACATTCCCAAAACTCGCTCACTGGAAATGTCAGCCTAACTCTTCCTTCGGCAACTCTTACTATGGGAAGACGTACCGTAAGTGATCTTTTCGGACTAGAAAAGGGTAGGAGTAATGTCCTTGATGGGATTTCTGTTAGTTATGTCTCGCGCTTCGAAAATGTTGCGGAAATATCGGATTCGGCTTTGGCCGCACTAGATTTCGCAGAACTCGATATTAAAAACGGACTTAAGCATACTGTTTCTGCGTCTTCTAGCGGTTCCCTCGGGTTTATTACGTTTGCACCTTCGTTCCAGTATGATGAATTCATGGCGTTTTCAAGCCTTGAGAAATCTCTAGGCTACGACCTTGATGGTAATATTGTAGAGCTCACAGACACGGTCGGCGGATTCGTTTCCGACAGAAACTTGCGAGCTTCTGTAAGCGCGAATTCGAGATTCTACGGTCTATACTCCTTCAAAAACAGCAACCGTATCAAGGCGATTCGCCACGTCCTGTCGCCAAGTGTTTCTCTAAGTTACACGCCGGAGCGCACTCGTAATCAAACCCATATATTAGATGAGGAATCCATCACATGGAACCCTTGGGAGCTAGGTCGTTTTAAACCAGTAGATCTTCGTGAGTCTGGAGCTTTGAACTTTTCTTTAGGCCAAAACCTAGAAGCGAAAATCCTCGATCCCACCACCGGCAACCTTCGTAAAATTAAAATAATCGATAGCTTTAGTTCGTCTGCTAGCTATAACTTTTTGGCCGATTCTTTACAGCTTTCGGATATAAATTCTCGCGGGTTTACTAATCTATTCAACCGAGTTAATTTAAACGTTACAGCCACCCATAGTGCGTATGCAAGAGATACTTCGGGGTACTCAATATCTTCGTTTTTGGTAAGTCAAGGGAGCGGGCAGGTCATTAGATTAAAGAGAGCAACGGCATCAGTCGGAACTACTTTCAAAGGTGGGGCCGAGGGAGGATATCCATGGAATGCTAGATTCGATTACACCATGAATCTCAGCCGAGTATTCGATACCGAGTTGCAGTCCGACACTTCAGCTCTAAGGCATGGCATAGCTATGAAAGGAGGCGTCAAGCTTTTCTCTAAATGGGACATTGATATCCAAACGGGTTACGATATCATACTACGAGAATTTACTCCGACCGCAGTAAATATTCATTGGGATTTACATTGTTGGGAGCTCACATTTAACTGGATCCCCTTTGGAACTCGTCAGAGCTTCGCTCTGAGGCTCAACATCAAGTCTTCACTCCTCAAGGACATCAAAATCGAAGCACGAGGCGCCAACGGAAACTTCTTGTTCTAAATCAGGTCTATCGTGACTTTGCGATCACAGAAATTTCAACTCGTGCCCCTTTAGGAAGACCAGCTACAAAGATCGCTTCTCGAGCGGGATAAGGTTTAGGTAGAGTAGAGGCATAGACTTTGTCCATACCTGAATAGTCCTGGGTGTTTATCATAAAAACCGAAGCCTTAACGATATCCTCAAGTCCTAATCCGGCCCCTACTAGAATATTCCTGACGTTATCTAAGCATTGGGCAGTAGCATTCTCAATAGAATCCTCAACAAGCTCTCCCGTCTTTGGATTTAAAGGAATGCACCCACTTACAAACACCAAACCGCCAGCTTTCACCGCTTGTGAGTAGGAAGCAACTGGCTTTGCTGCATCGTCTGTATGAAGGTGTTGTGTCATA
>DQRJ01000123.1 GCA_015663855.1 Flavobacteriales bacterium
GAGTTTGCACCTGAACTTTATCCTGAGGCTGTTTCATTCACTCCTACTTTCGGTCCTGAATGTGATTCTACTTGGTGGGACGGCCCTTCGATTATCGATGATGGAGGAGATTGTAATATTGTGACGATTTCGCCTAACGAGATAGGAGTTGAGTCATACATTTATAGAGGGCAGAATGATTTCGGATGCTATTACGATAGAACTATTGATGTTACGGTTGTAGGTACGATACCGACTGTTACTGCAAACCAAACTCAGTTTTGTGGTTCACCAGTCCAAATGATGGCAAACATCGGGGACGTTGATCCAGAAGATTGCGAATTCTCTTGGACGCCTTCTACTAACCTGGATGATAGTGCATCTCAGAGTCCTACGATTGACTTTATCGAGAACACTACAGAATATACTGTGAGTGTGAGTTATTCTACGAGTGGTTTGACCTGTGTAAGCGAGGCCTCAATTAGAATCGAAACATGCGAAATAACTATACCTAATGTGTTTTCGCCAGATAACCTTAGCACTGGGGGTAACAACACATGGAGGGTTGAAGGCCTAGATGCATTTAACGGAGTAAAGTGCTTTATTTATAACCGTTGGGGTACAGAGGTATATTCACACATCGACTTCGGATCTTCAGCAGGATGGGATCCCGGAATTGATGGCGCAGAAGAAGGTGTTTACTATTACGTATTAGAAATCCCTTGTAATGAAGGGGATGAGCTGATAACAGATCAAGCCGGTGTAATCACCGAGTTTGATTGTAATGGTATGGTGCCATTTACTGGCACAATCGCTCTTTACAGAGTGAACTAGTATATCAACTTTGGTTAAGCGATAATTCGTCTGAAGTTTCGTCGATTTCGCTAGCTTCTTCGTTGAGGACGGACTGAGTTACAGGGGTCCATTCTTCTAACGGGAACACTTCGGAAATTTTTTGGTAAACGATAGAAGGAATGAGATAGCCGACGTGGACAGCATTCATGTGTGTAGCCACTTTATCGAAAGCGTCACGAACATCGGCAGCTGAGACGAGCAGGTATTGGTTCGCTTCTTTCTCGACTCCTTTAGACTCGTCAACTGTTGTGAGTGCAATTTTCACGCGAAACCACTTATCGCATTCGGCAAAACGGATGACTTCTATGAGATTCGTTTTTGTGATTTGGGTTATTTCAAAAGGCCTAATGCCTTCCGCTTCAAGGACTTCAACCATGCGCGTCTCCGCCTCAGTATATGTATATGCGTCAAGAACGAATTGCTCCGTCTTCTTAACATCACTGCCCTCACTGTCGGGCTTCATATAACTCACTTTACAATTAAACCAATGCTTTTTCATGTTGTAAAGTTAGGTAGCTTATCCACACTTTAGTTGGTGAGAATTCACACAATCTCTTAACAATTTATGAAAAGAGTTATTATCTTTCAAGGGTGAATATAGAAGATAATTATCGCCATAAAGGCCTAAGGAAGCAGCTCGTGCAGGAGCTTCGGGAGTTGGAGTTGTGTAATGAGGAGGTTCTTGCGGCTATTAATAAGGTTCCCCGCCACTTCTTCCTAGATTCCACGTTTGAGCAATTTGCGTACACGAATAAAGCGTTTCCCATTGCTTCAGGCCAAACCATTTCTCAGCCACAAACCGTCGCACAGCAAACTCAACTCTTGTTATGCAAGTCCGGTGATAAGGTGCTCGAAATTGGCACTGGGTCAGGATATCAATGCGCAGTACTATGTGAGTTGGGAATGAAAGTACATTCTATTGAGCGTCAGAAAGAATTGTTTGATTTGACAGCTCCATTTTTAATAAAGCTGGGGTATAGCCCTGATTTATATTATGGAGATGGTTATAAAGGAAAGGAGGTGTACGCTCCTTATCAGGGCATTATAGTTACTTGTGGAGCGCCAAAAGTTCCTGAAGCGTTGTTAAAACAACTTGCAATAGGAGGTAGGTTAGTTATTCCGATTGGTGATGGTGAGTCTCAACGAATGATAACCTATGATAGGTTAGGCGAGAATGAGTACTCAATGAAAGATCACGGCTTTGCTGCGTTCGTTCCTATGCTAGAAGCGAAAGCTAGATAGTTTTAAAAAGGGACTAGTAGTACTAGATTAACCCCGAAACGTCCCCTCGACCTTCTCTTATTACTTCCGGGATTCCGCTCGTGCAATCTATAATTGTAGAAGCGTAAAGCTCTCCGAAACCACCATTTATCACGGCGTTAACGGCATGTCCATGTCGTTCAGAAATAAGTTCCGGGTCAGTAGTGTATTCGAGAACGTCATCTTCATCGTGCACTGACGAAACAACGAGTGGCATTCCGATCTCGCGGATTACGGCTTGAGCTACACCATTGTCGGGAACACGTATCCCTATCGTTTTTTTCGTGCTACGGAATAGTTTAGGAATATTCCCGCCAGCTTGGAGTATGAAAGTGAATGGGCCGGGAAGGGCTCGCTTCATTAGTTTATAGACCTCGTTCGGAACAGGTCGGGTGTAGTTGCTTAGATCGCTTAAATCTGCGCAAAGGATAGAGAAATGAGCTTTGTTTGGGCGTAAGCCCTTAATCCGAGCGATACGGTCGAATCCCTTGCTACTCCCGAGAGAACAAGCGAAGCTGTAAACGGTATCAGTAGGAAGCACGATTACCCCATCCTTTCTCAGGATGTTCACGACTTCACGAACTTTACGCGGGTCGGGATTATCAGGGTGGATTGGAATAATCACGTTGAGTAGTGCTTTTGTTGATTGCTCGTTAGCTGTTCGTCTTAGCGTGGTCGGCTAAGAATTGAGCGAGGCCAGCATCAGTAAGTGGATGCTTTAATAGACCGAGGATTACACTAAGAGGGCCGGTCATTACGTCTGCACCGATTTGGGCACAGTTCACAATATGCATAGTGTGACGAACACTGGCAGCAAGGATTTCTGTAGAGAACTCGTAGTTGTCGTAAATCTCACGTATGCTTTCGATTAGATCGAGTCCGTCTGTACTGATATCGTCAAGTCGACCTATGAATGGGCTGACATAAGTAGCTCCTGCTTTCGCCGCTAAAAGGGCTTGGCCGGCAGAAAAGACGAGAGTGCAGTTAGTGCGGATGCCTTTTGATGTAAAGTATGAAATCGCTCTGATTCCGTCCTTAATCATAGGGATCTTAACCACGATATTTTCGTGAAGAGCCGCAAGAGCTTCTCCCTCCTTAATCATTCCTTCGTAGTCTGTAGCGATGACTTCAGCTGAAACGTCCCCATCGACTATCTCGCAAATAGCTTTGTAGTGAGCTATAACGTTATCGTAACCAGAAATACCTTCTTTCGCCATAAGAGAAGGGTTAGTGGTAACTCCGTCGAGGATGCCGAAGTTTTGGGCTTCTCTGATTTGGTCTAAATTCGCTGTGTCAATGAAAAATTTCATGTAATCTGAAATATGATTATTAAAGGGATTGCTTTCGAGTGCAAAATTAGCCATCTTAGGCCTATGTTAAGCGATAAAGAAAAGTTAGATATCCGCAATAGGATTAAAGAGAAGATGTCTAACATCGATTTGAGGATTGTAGAATATCGAGAATTGACGAAGCCTATACCTCCATCTGTTGCTATAGGTAGGATTAGCCGGATGGACGCCATTAATAA
>DQRJ01000147.1 GCA_015663855.1 Flavobacteriales bacterium
AATGGAGCAAGATCGGTTACGGTTAGAATATCCTCGCCCTCAATCAAAAAATAGGCCGTGAGAAGGGAGGCGAGAGAAGCAAAAATTAACGGGACAAGACTAGCAGCTGTAAGGTCGATCATGATCACTTCTACAGCGAAAATCAAGGCTGCAACCGGCGCTTTAAATATCGCTGCAAGAGAGGCCGCGGCGGCGCACGCAATTAAGAGTCGTCGTCTATGGAAATTCCTCTTTGTTTGAGAGGCTATCTCTGAACCTATAGTAGCCCCGGCTTGGACTGCTGGGGCCTCAAGTCCACCTGAACCACCAAAACCTACAGACAGAATACTCGTTACTACAGGAGCGAAAAGCCACGTTCTCTTTAGGACGCCTCTTCGAGTAGAAAGAGCGTGAAGAGTTGCAGGAATACCACCTCCCGGGTGATCTCCTTTAAGTACTTTCTTCACGAACCAAGCTGTGAGGAGTAGGCCTATTAGGGGGCCCAAACCGACTATGAAATTGTATCCGAAAAAGGTTTGGGCTGAAAAAATCCCAGATCTAATAAGACTCACACCATTCTTCAAAAGCACCGCCACTAGGCCAGAGAGCACCCCCACCAAACTAGCCCACACTAATATCGCTCTGTCCGAGCGCAAGAACTCCCAAGTATTGGTACTAAATGAAGCTAGTAAATTACCTGGTGATTTCATTTCGCTTGAATCGAGGTTAAATTCTAATGCTCACCACAAGAACATCATCTACTTGGTCTTCAGAAGCCTTCCATGAATCGAAAACCCTCCCTAATTCAGCTTTATGCTCAGATATCGGCATCCCTGCGACCTTTATCATTAATTCTCTAAATCTTCTGCGCATAAATTTCTTCCCCGCTGGACCACCGAATTGATCTACAAACCCGTCCGTCGAAGCAAAAATCGTGTCCCCCTCTTCTAGAGCAAAGCTTTTTTCAGTGTAAGATTGAGAATCGGGTTCGAAAGATGCGATTGCGAACTTATCCGATTTCATTTCATGGAGTTCTCCATTGCGAACAACATAAAGAGGGTTGTTAGCCCCGGCGTATTGAAGCTCCATCTTCTCCATATCTACAGCGATTAACACAAGGTCCATCCCGTCTTGAAGGTGAGTAGGAGAATTTTCCGTTCTTAAAACATCTAAAGCTGCAGAATTGAGTTTATCCAGTACTTTACAGGGTTTTGTGTAAACCTTAGTGATATGATTTAGAGCGTTATAACCCACGAGAGACATGAATGCTCCTGGGACCCCATGGCCTGTGCAATCGACGGCGGCAAGTAAGCGGATTCGACCTACGGAACGGAAGAAGTAGAAATCACCACTTACGATATCTCTAGGTCGATAAAAGACTGAGGCATTATCGAAAACCTCTGAAACTTCACGTTCAGTAGGAAGAATAGCCTCTTGAATCCGAAGAGCATAGTTAATACTGTCTCGCAAATCGGCGTATAGATCTTCGGCAATTTGTTTCTGTTTAGACATTTCAGCTGTCCTATTATCGACTTTCAACTCAAGCTCTCTTTCTGTGGTTGCCAAATCGTCTCGCATACTAAGTAAAGCATGCCCGAGTGCATCGTCATCACTAAGTGGGTTGTAGGTAGATGTGAAATCTCCAGAACCGACATCTTGCGAAAAAACGCGGGTTTTATGAAGCCCTTCGGCAAGTCTATTTACCGCAATCGCCATATCCCCAATTTCATCAGGAGTTACCGGAACAGGACCATCGGGTTCTTTTCCTTGACCCATATAAAGAACCGCCCGCTTAAGCTGTCTTACAGGAACTAGAATCGATCTAGTAACTGCAAAGCCCACAATTATTCCCAAGATTAATACAAAAAGCGCCACAGATCCCGCGTATGAATTGAGGTCGTCTCCTAAGCGTTCCATTCGGCCGGTGGAGGAACGAAGGGAAGAGGTTTGGGCTGCAGATAGCCTATCCAATCTCGTGCGAATACGATCCGTAAAGAGAGGAAGGCTTGAGCCATCAAGAGCATAATACTCCGCATCCATCATCGCTATCGGGTCGTCATAGCTAGAAAAATCGGGGAGTAGGCGCATGATTTCTGCATACGCAATGAATAGGTAGTCTATGTCCCGCTGAAGACTGTCAAGCTGAATTTTTGCGTCTACATCCCAAGCGTTCTCCATTTGCTTGAGCGTGTTATACTGATCAGGAATTACAACATCGATAAGATTAATTAACCCTCTTTTCTCTGGATCATCCGGACGACTTTGGACTGTTAGCCAATGCTTTACCATCACCCTAGATTCACCCACAGATCTATCCAAATCCTCCAGTGCCCCTATACTCGGCACTAAAACTTTATCGATATTATCTCCTAAAAGGCGGCTCTCACCAAGCATCGTCCTTGTTCGTAAAAAGAGCGCACTAACAGCAAGTGTAAAGACAGCAAACCCAATTGCCATTCGCCATCCTATGGTGAATCTAAATCTTGGTTTTACTTGAGAATCACCCATCTAATTATCCGACTTTCCTCCACGTAATTCTAACTCTTGCCCTAGCGACTGCTTATACTTTTCACTCTCGGAATCCTCACTAAGTGCTTTATAAATTGTCATTAGACCTTTGAGCGTTTCAAGTCTATGTGGATCCATTTTGTGAGCAGCAAGCATAGGATCTAAGGACCTTTGAAATAGAGCAACACAAACATCTTGAATTTCCATCAATTCAAACATAGAGGTTGTGTGATCAATTGATTTGAGCTGTCTTACCCCCATATTATAGAGGTTTATTGCCAAATTATATCTTGACGCATAATCGTTTCCATCAAGCTCTATTGCCCTCATATAGTGACCTACCACTCTCTCAAACAACTCAGATACTTCGGGTTTAGAAGCCGACTCCAGAAGGATTCTGTTCGCCTTCGCGAGATTCTTTTCGATTTCCACTTCTTCAGAAATCCAATTCTCAGCCGAGTTTAGTTGGCCTCTTATTTTTGTGAATTCATGAAAATATGCCAAAACATCATCGTCATTTCCTTCCTGAAATCCTTTAATCCCCCTTACGGCGTCGTTCATGTAGGTTTTAGCTAAATAACCCAGAGCTTCGTTTGAAAGTTGTGAAATCTCACCCTCAACTAAGTAATGATCTTGTTTATCGAGCTTGAGGGCGTGCGTCAATTGCTTTACCGCTTGCGACCTTTCACTCCGCGCTTGAGGCGAAGTAGAAGTTCCCTTAAACGCAAATTCCTTGTATCGTTCTTTATGTGAGTAACCTGCTACATACCAAGCCCGTGCGTCATTTTTCGCCACTCCATTTAAAAGAGGCTCTATCATAGCAATTGCCTTCCTAAACGCTCCCTCTTCGGCTAATGAAATTGCCGCATCGACATTAGATTGAGCGAACGTAGACATCGAAAATAGAATGGTCGAAATCAATAGGATGTTTTTCATGAACGTCTTCATTTCCTTACAGCCCATGATAAAATTCTATTTCCCACTATCAAACCTCTGGATAGGGCATTTTCCATATCCAACTCGTACCTAATTCTATTCGCTTGAATCACGAAATTCATAACTGCACCATCAGGCATTTGAACATCTTCGCTAACTGAAGTCACAACCATAATAGGCTTGTTTTCTGTAGATGAAATTATCTCCGCCAGCAATTCACCTTCCGATTCAGTGTATAAAATGTGGACGAATTCCCCTACCTCTTCTTCATCATACCAAACCATCTCAAGCATTTGACTACCTATCGATTGACTCGAATATTTCTCAACTAAATAATTATATAGAGCTCTATTACCTTGAATTCCAATTTTAAACGCCCCCACCTTAGTCGCTTGAGGCCAGTCATTCGATTTTGCGAATTGAAATAGAAAACTCGCCTTCGTAATCGCAATCGTGTCTGCCTCATCCAACTTAGGATCTCCTTGCCCTCCTTGAATCCACGCTAATCCCAGAATAGTAATAAACACTACTATCCCCACGACCATATGTCGTTTTAAAAAATTGTATGACTGACTCGGATGCATTTTACTAAGATAACCTCCTAAATAAAAGCAAATCAGCCCTATGGCACACGTTTCTAACTTAAAATTGTGCGTGGTTTTTCAAATTCGGCATCCCAAATGACTTGGAATAATATCAACATAAGAGTTTTACTTTTTATATTCAAAAACCTCTCTAAATTCACAAAAAGACACCCAAAAACACACTAAATGCACTAAAAGACATTTAAACGCATTAAAACGCGCAA
>DQRJ01000026.1 GCA_015663855.1 Flavobacteriales bacterium
AACTGTACGGTTCAGACCGCTTCGGCAGGTGTGACTTCGCCTTGTACTTCGCCTCTGAATCTATACACTCAGGAAATCACATTGACTGTGCTTGCGCCTCCTTCTTCGGTTACTATTAATAACCAAACTTTTACGTTCACATCGCCTGATCTCAATGGTTTAGTTACTGAAACGTTCCTCTTAGAATTTCTCGTTTCTGACGGACTTACTGTAGATGTAGATATAACCTTTAGTGGAAATATTGCCTGTGGGGCTTCTTTCCCTTCGTTATTCAACGCTCCATTTGCATGCTACTGCACGAATGATATCGATGGTAACGGTATGGTAACGGTCGATGATTTACTCCTGGTTTTAGCAGAATTCGGTTGTCTATCCGGATGTTCTGCGGATGTAACTAACGACGGGTTCGTAAATGTTAGCGACCTCCTTTCTATACTCTCGGAATTCGGTCAGATGTGTCCGTGATTCTTTAACGAATTACATTCAAACGCTGTGTTGAAATTTCCCCGGAACCGTTAATTACTTCCACCAAATAAGCTCCACTAGCTAAGTTTCTTAGATCTAGCCGGGTTGTTTCGGAATTGGGGTGATAGGTAGCGACTAGGGTTCCTACTGGGCTGAATAAATTGACGCGGGTGTCGGAAAACGACTCGATTTGAATAGTTGCGTGATTCGTCGCGGGGTTCGGATGTAATCCGAAGTTGAATGAAGCTACCGAGATCTCATCGATATTAACTACGCCAGGGTTTACATCGAGCCTAAGCTCCGAAAATCCATAGCAGTTCCCACCGTGATTTGAGGCGACTGAGAGAAGTAAATATCTGACCACTAGACCGTCGAAATCGGGACCTGCTTCCCCGATATAACTATTCGAGCCCGGAGCCTGTTCGAGATTGATATCGCCCCACCAACTCCATGTCGTACCGTCAATAGACCAGTCAACTATCATTGTGGCGACCCCTCGATCTGTCTCGTCCATAACATTGTAGTTCCAAAAATGTGACTGGTTGAGTTCATAGTAATCCCCGAAATCGTAAAGAATCCAATGACCTTCAGATCGGTCGGGGTTAGGGTTTTGGGTCTCAACGCACGAAAGCCAAGAGTCGTCGAGCGAAGATGAATGAGCCCCCTCACAAAATTGAGCGCTTAGTTCCGAAGGAAGAGCTAAAATGCTGAAACCTATGAGAATTAGAACTTGTAAATTTTTCATGTCGTGGAGATTAAAGGTTCATAAATCCTATCGGGTTTCCAGAGCCGGGAGTGTAGAAATTCTCTACGTTCGGGAAAATATCTGAGAGAGAAGATGAATTTACTCCTAGCCAAAGTGCGAGTTCCGCGAAATACGCATCAGTAGAAATCTCCGGAATTAAAATTCCGTTTCCTACTTCAAGTTCTGACCCTAACCCCAGAGAAGGGTATTGACCATAGATTTGTCCCCCGTTAACGGCGCCACCGAAAACCATCGCATTTCCTCCCCATGCATGATCAGAGCCATTCCCGTTTGAAGTCAGAGTACGAGCGAAGTCAGAGATAGTAAACGTCGTCACTTTATCTGCAATTCCTAGCTCGTCCATCGCCTCGTAAAACGAACCGATAGCCCCACTAAGTAGTGAAAGTTGAGCCGCTTGATTATTCAGGACCTCTCCATGATTGTCAAATCCCCCAAGCTTAATATAATACGTCTGTCTCTCCATGCCCAAACCTCCCGAAACGGCAATACTCTTCGCCACCATCTTTAATTGCCTCGAAATATTTGTGCTGGCAAATTGAGTTGCTAAAGGAGTCAATTCATCAAGAGCGGCCGTAAAGACATCATGCTGGTTTTGGGATGACTTTACCTTATTCGCATAAGTTTTCTTGAGAATGTCCGTGTATTGCTGGTCTAAAATATTCGTGATTCCACTGGAGACAATCATTGCAAACGGATCCGTATCATCCATCATTTCAATCCCCACACTTCCCTGAGGAGTAATCGCAAATTCATCCACAACATTCCCCGCTTGCCACAGATTCGTGCCCGCAAGAGAGAGGTTCATAGACATATCCTGATTCGTGTTTCCCGAGGCCAAAATATCTGCCACCTTCCCTCCCCATCCTTTGGCAGAACGAGTTTGGGGGATGGACGTTTGCCAATGTCTGGCTTGGTCTGCGTGAGATTGAAGCCCTAGGGGAAGGGGAGCGGTGCCAGAAAGAATTTGAGTTTTCGTAACCGGCTCGATCAGGGTTCCTACGTTTGCAATCACAGCCGCTCGACCCGAGTTGAATAATCCCGCCACTTCCGGCATCGACGGGTGCAAACCGTAGTTTACTCCGCCTACGTCCGTATAGTTTAGGGGGATAAGATCCCCTGACGGTAAGGCCAAATTAGATCTCGTATTCGCATAGACATTGTATGGCTCTGACGAAGTCGGCACCACCATATTGTACGAATCGTTTCCTCCTGCAAGAAGTATACAAACGAGAGCTTTATAGTCGTCCGGAGGAGGGGGTGCGACAAGCGAGTTCATCATCCCCAAAGTTGTGAATGACGACAGAAATGCTGTTGAACCCATCGCTGCACATCCTGTATTCGCTATGAATTTTCTTCTTGAAATTCTTCTTTTCTTCGACATAGGAATCACTTTTGGATTATATAATCAGGTGAAATGAGTATGAGGTAAATCGCAACCTTCAGCTTGACTGCCGGTTCTAAAAAAGTCACGTCTACAATCTCTGTAATGGTGGAAATCGTTTCCTCAGATAACATCCCTCCAGCGAAAAGAATATTCAGTCTAGCCATCATCGCCGAAATGTCTGTTGCAGCTAAGGCAGTCTCATCACTAAAATCTAGCGACACTTTATCCTCAGGTGTCTCAAAAGCAACATCCCACCAAGGATATCCTATATCATCTGGGTGAGCCAAAGTGATCGCATCCAGGTAAATCTCCCCGAAAAGCATATCCGCAGTCAAGTTGATATACTTTATCGCAATTGCAGAATTTAATAGCTCAAATTCAGGAGCAACTAAAGCAGAATCCGAAACAGGACCCGATGGAGCATATGAGGGAAGGAAAAAGTTAAATACCGAGGGCGAAGCCATAGGGTGTTGGCCTAATTCATCAGGAATCCATCCCACACTCCACATCTTGCCAGACTCATTCGAGGCATCGAATGCCTTTAAAATTTGGTTATACCGAATCATCGGCTCGCGCATCTTTCCGCTTGAAATATCTTCTATCCATTCACAATCTCTAGCTTCATCATCCAGTAAAATCGCCTTCGCCACTGCGGCAAGGTCTCCCTTTACTCCTTCACCATTATTCACAAAAACTTGAGCCACTCTCCCGATATATTCTGGCGTGGGATTCGATTTTACGAGTCGCTGAATCAGAAGCTTACTGATAAAAGGCGCTGTGTTTTGGTGATAAAATAAGTTGTCTAAGGCTATATCAATATCTTGTCCACCTGTCGCACCCTCCATCGTGGCTGCGCCGTTCAAGAGGTGCTTGACGCCTTCCTCGTGCCACCCTTCGAACATGACCATGGGCATTGTGGAATTGATGTATGGCACTGTATTATACCAAACCCCCCACTCCACAGTTTCCTCAGAATAATCGACCCATGGAGCCCAATATTGAGCCGGTCCTAAACCAGTAAACACCCTTGCGAATTCGCCAATATCGCTGTTATTATAAGTCGGGACAGGCACACCATCTTCGTCCGTTATTATCGATCCGTCGATCTCAAGCTGGTACAGCCCGATAGTAAAAAGTTGCATTACCTCCCTCGCGTAGTTCTCATCGGGATGAATATTCTCCTCTTCGTTTGTAGGGGAGTTGTTTATGAAGCTCAAATAATACCCCATCGCTGGATGATATGTCACCTCCTCAAGCAAATCACGAAAGTTCCCGAAAGCGTTCTTGTAGAGTACATCGTAATACGATGCCAAACCGAAAGCGTCTGTCTGCAAGTCCGATTCCTCCGAAGTAATCAAGATCTCACTCAAAGCTATCGTCATCTTCTGCCTTAAATAATCGTCTCCGTGCATAGAATTATTCCACCACGCCATTCTCCAATAGAAACTTGCCGGGAAAACATCTTCGTTCCCATTAATAATTATCTCTCCCCATTCGTCGTAATATGCCTGAACGAAATGATCCCAAATCATTTTCGTGGTGTCGAGATAATTCATTTCTGGCATCTGAATTTGAGCGTCTATCCAATTATCAAATCCCAAAGTCGAAACCTCTTCTATAGTCTCGAAATTGACTCCGATAGTAGCTTGTCCTAAAAATCGAGCGGCATTGCGAATATGCCTATCCATGCCCGACCCATTAATGGTGTTCACTCCCACGCCAAGCAATCCCGTTCCGCTAGTAGTAACGGTTACTCCTGTGGTATGACCTGTTCCGAGGTAATCGGTGTGGGGAGTGGTTTGGGCTGACACAGTCACCGCAATGAGTAAAATGCACCCCGCAAGAAAAGAATACTTCATCTTGTCAAATTAGTTTAAAATCACACGCTTGTGAGTCGGTGTAAGACCCTGAGCATCAATCTGTAGCATGTAAGAGCCCCTTGGAAGACTACTCATATCGATGGTCGTTTGATTGATTGCCTTCAGGGCCCAAACCATTCTTCCCGACGCATCGCGTAGAGTCAAATTCGCCTCCTCAGAAGACCATTTCGAAAGATTTATAAATAGCTCGGTCGAAGCCGGCGTAGGGAAAACCTCTATCGCCGAATTATCGATTTCCGAAACTGAAACAGGGGTAATATTTACCGAAAGGCATACTTGATCGCCTGAGCATCCACCACTATTCGTCTCTGTCACGCAGAGTGTTCCAGCTCCCGATCCCCACCAAGACACAGCCACGTCTGATGTTCCTTCACCATCTGTCACATCGCCGCTGGTAGACACCCAATCGTATGTACTTCCGGTTGTGTTCGGGTAAGAGTACGACAGAAGCATATTTGCCGTCGGCTGAATCTCTCCCGTTATGGAATAAAGACTGATGTAGTTACAAACTGTTGGATCATTAATCGCGTCCGGAGCATAGTTGCAAGCCTCGGTGTCGTGGCAGCCATATCCTAGACAACTACAGTCGATGTCCTGAATAAAGTCGTTTACAGAGTTCGGATCGCCATCGTCGCAAGGATCTCCCGGCAATATGCACGAGTTGTCCCCGATTGTGGCTTCGAAGTCATAGTTACAAGCGTATGGTATCATACATCCTGCACA
>DQRJ01000070.1 GCA_015663855.1 Flavobacteriales bacterium
AGACTTAGAGCTTTTATCGTAAACAGCAATAAGTTTATCTCCGAGTGCGTCAGAAAATGCGCTGCAGAGGAGTTTAATTTCGTTGTGCATGCCAGGGGTGTGGCATTGAATTACGAGGACGCCCCCGTAGAAATCGGCAATAAGGCCAGGCAGTCCGTCTCCCTCAGCAAAGACCAAACGACATGTATCGTTGTTTTCATTGTCGAGTAATCCCAGCCCGTGACGTACATCGATAGCTTCGTTTATTTTCGCTTTCCACCAATCTTCATCTGGTCTGTCCTCGCCGAATGTGAGCATACGAACGGCGATAGAAGTTCCGGGCGAATAATGTCCCCAGCCGAGAAGCGCACCCTTGTTCGCTCTAACACAGACCCAGTCGCCAGCACCGGGCTTCCCGTCGATATTTTTAATGGCTCCACTAAAAACCCATGGGTGACGACGTAGAATACTATCTTGTCGTTTAGGTTTAATCGTAATCGTGCAGTAGTTCGCGTTATTCATGCGGCGAAATTACGATATACTGAAGACCGTAGTTCCTATTGTTCGGATTTGTTGCGAGTCGAGCATTTCTCGGAGCAATTTAGAGATGTGGACTCGGTGTCCTGGGGGTACGGTTCGGATAAGAGTGAATGCGTCAATGCCCGAAGGGGCTGAGTTTTCTAGGCTCTTGATGAGCGAGGATTTCGCGGTCGATTTATTCCAAGTACAGTTGTCGCAAACCCCGCATGGACTAGAAGATTCCTGCCCGGTGTCGAAATAGGACTCAATAAACAAGGATCGGCAATCATCAAGGTTGATGAATTGTTGGATTGACAGCCATTTTTCTGCGGCGTTAACTTTCCTGTCGTCGTAAATCGGTGGAGGCAAGACGATGTTAGCGGCTTTGATTCTTGCGGAATGCCAAACTATAGAATACTCTGCCGCATTCGGAGTCCATTCTATCCTGCCCTGAGCGTCTAGTGCTCTTAGTGTGACCTCTATTATTTCTTCTTTTAATCCTATTGCTACTCCGAGTTTCTTGGGCGATGTAAGGGTGGGGGCGTCATTTACACTGTTCCTCATTAACCATTCTGCAACGATGTCTGTATGGTGGTTTTTCGGGTTTAAGACTTGTGATCGGCCACCCAGCCATCTTAAAGTACCGAGAGTTGTGCGAGGGGTTTCTATTACGTTAAAGTAATTAGCACGTTCGAGAAGTCTTAAGCTCGCTTTCGCTTGAAATGTCGAACACTTAATTTTCAGGGATGCCTCTTTTAAATTGAATTTGGAAGGCGAGGTGGGGACGTCGCCAATTGCTATGCGACCTTGATTTGCAACGGTTTGGTATAAATCACGAACAATTTTAATGTCGGGGAACTGCGATTCAATGTTCTCCTGCACTTTCTTACGCTCCTTATCGCCCTGAAACAACACGCATCGCGCGGGTTTGCCGTCTCTTCCCGCTCTTCCTGCCTCTTGAACGTAGCTCTCTAGATTGACGGGCGCTCCAGCATGAATAACCCATCTCACATCCGGCTTGTCTATCCCCATTCCGAATGCCGAAGTACAAGCCATCACATTTACTTTATTCGAAATCCAATCTCTTTGTCTGCGCTGTTTAAATTTCGTTTCAAGCCCGGCGTGAAATGAAGTAGCTGAAATACCTACAGCTTTCATACGTTCTGCCCAACGATCCGCTTCATTTCTGGTCTTTACGTAAACAAGCCCAGCCCCAGCATTACCCGAAAGATCCTTTGCAAGATCTAGCAACTCAGACTCTGTATCTCCCCAGGTACTTACTTCGTAGCTCAGGTTATCTCGCCTCATCGAGGCCTTATGGATTCGCGCGTCTGATAGTTTAAGCTGACGAGCAATGTCCTCTAGAACGGTTTCAGTAGCAGTCGCCGTATAAGCTCCCATTACCGCTTCAGGATAGATATCCCTTAAATCTCTGATGTTCCGAAATTCAGGCCTGAAGTCGTGTCCCCATTGCGATATACAATGTGCTTCGTCGATAGCAATAGTCCTAACATCAAGATTCTCTGCTCTAGCAATAAAAAGCGGGTCCTTGAGTCGTTCTGGTGACATGTATAGGAATTCCAAACCACCCACTCTTGCATTCTCAAGTACCCGGTCTATGCCATCTCTGCCCAAGCTTCCTGTAAGGGCGGCAGATCTTGCACCGAGGAGTTTGAGTTGATTGGTTTGGTCTTCCATAAGAGCTATCAGAGGGGAGATTACCAAACAAAGCCCACCACGCATCAACGCCGGGAGTTGAAAACACAGAGATTTCCCACCTCCTGTAGGGAGAAGGGCTATCACATCATGACCTTCCAGGAGGTCTTTGACGGGAGCTTTCTGATAAGAACGCAGAGCATCGAACCCCCAAAATGATTGAAGAGTCGATTCTATGGTAGTTTTATCGTCAGACTTAGGCATCTTTGCACAAATGGCTTTAGTAGCATAATTATCAGAATTCAAAGATGATGAGGAACATCGTAGCAGGAAACTGGAAAAGCAATAAATCTATCAACGATGCCCGAGATTGGGTTAGCGTGATGGATAAAGATATGGAGTCACTTCCTATTGACGTAAAAGTTATGATAGCTCCTCCAGCTCCATATCTAGCTTCGTTAGTGAGTTTAAGTAATTCAAGATTGTTATTTGTATCTCAGCAAGTTAGCGCGACTCAGAGCGGGGCTTATACGGGTGAGTTTACGGCAGAAATGCTCGTCTCGTGCGGTGTTGATTATGCTCTAATAGGTCACTCTGAAAGACGCGCCTCTTATGGTGAAACTGATGAGGTTGTGTGTAAAAAAGTTCGTTGTAGCCTTGATGCTGGCCTTGGAGTAGTTCTATGTTGTGGTGAAAACCTCGATAAAAGGGACGCCGGCGAACAAGAGCAGGTAATTAAAGACCAGTTGTCGTCGGCTCTTGATGGTGTTAACGCCTTGGAGATGGAGGATGTGATAATCGCATACGAACCGATTTGGGCTATTGGGACAGGCAGAACAGCTTCTGCTGAGCAAGCCGCTTCCATGCATGGTTTTATTAGAGAGTGGCTAGCATCTAGGTTTGATCTTAATACTGCCTCAGCCACTTCTATCCTATACGGAGGTAGCTGTAAGCCCTCAAATGCAAATGAGATTTTTGCGAGTGAAGACGTGGATGGGGGTTTAATCGGCGGCGCTTCCCTTAACCCGGAAGAGTTTCAAGAGATAATTAAGGCCGCGTCAAGTCTTTAATTGTAGCACTACATCACCTTATGAGTAGAGAGTTTATTCGAGAGGATTATTTAAAGGTCGAGATTATCTTAGACCCTGTACTTCCAGCAAGAGAAGTAGCGATTGCATGGCTTTCTGAATTGGAGTTCGAAGTGTTCGAGCCCTCAGACACTGGTCTAACAGTTTATGCACCTCAGAAAGTTATTTCACCACAAGAGCTGTTAGACGTAAGATTAAGGCTTGAAGGTATAGCTTCAGTTAAGTGGGAGGAGTCTATTGTGAAAACCCAAAACTGGAACGCCAAATGGGAAGCCGATTATGAGCCCGTCGATGTTGAGGGTAGGGCTATGGTTAGAGCGCCTTTTCATTCGCCACCGAAATCAGGTCTTGATATTGTCATCGCTCCACACATGTCATTCGGAACAGGACACCACTCTACGACTTGGCTTATGACAAGGGCTATGTTAGATCTGGATTTAGACGACAAAGATGTTCTCGATATGGGGTGTGGAACTGGAGTATTAGCATTAGCTGCTATGAAGTTAGGGGCGTCAAAAGTGTTGGCAATCGATATTGAAGAAGGAGCTTATCGAAACACTCTAGAAAACGCAAAACTTAACGATTTAGACGGAGATAATCGTTTAAATGCAGTATGTGGTGACGCCTCTAAATTAGGTTCTTCGCCTACACACGATTTAATTCTGGCAAACATCAATAGAAACATACTGTTAGCAGATATGGCGACATATGACAGTGTATTGAAAGTGGGTGGAAAAATTGCGCTTTCCGGATTTTTCATTGGGGATGTTCCTGTTATAAGCGAAGAAACAGAAAGATTAGGCTGGTCAGTTGTTGAAGTGTTAGAAAGTGACGGTTGGGCGTGTATTATTTGTGTGAAAACTCCCAAATAACTTTTTCGAAAGTCGGCCTTATAATCCTACCTTGGGTTGTTGATGAAGAGATATAAAAACTCAACCCTCATGATTGATTTGGTATTTATAAAACGCTTTTCTTTCGCTGCATTTCTAAGCGTTTTAATGATATTCGCTTGTCCAATTGTGTCGTTTTCACAAGTGAATCAGGAAGCTCATCAAGATTCAAGTAAGCAAGAATTACCCTCCCCTGATTTCTTTGTAAAACAGATGGAAGAGGACTTTGCTAAAGGGCTTGCAAAGAATGCAAAGTGGATGCGAAAGGACTTCTCTCCGCACTTCTTAAGTAGTGCGATTTCTTCTGCAATTCAAGACACCGTGATTTCTACCGTTCAGCAGCTTCATAAGGTGCACATCAAGAATTCGTCAGGCGTGCTAGGTTACCTTCAAGGTGTTTTAGCCCAAATCGAAGGGGGTATCAATACCAGTAACTGGGATGAGTGGCATAATCAATTGCACTCTATGATTAATAATAAGAAATGGCGTAAACGGCTTGTTCCTTATTTGCAGATTTCGTCAGATTTATTTTCTAAGGGAATCATTGCAAATAAAGCATCTGCTGTTTGGCAATTTCAAGGAGGCCAAATGCAAATGGGAGTAGATTCCCTGCCCTACGTAAAATTCAGTAATGGAACTCTCGTCTGTTTTGCAAAGACTGATAGCGCAAGAGTTAGAGAAACTTCGGGGATTTACTATCCTACCCTACAACGGTGGAAAGGAGGAAGCGGCAGAGTGCATTGGGAGAACACTACATTTAACGATAGTCTTCAATTCGCAGAAATCACTTCGTACGATGTTAAGCTAACTGGAAGTTCTTTTAAAACTAGTCCCGTAATTTTTCACTCCGAGCTTATCGACAGAGTACTCGAAGGAGTGTTGACGGTTAAAGTAAAAAAATCTAAATCGCCACACGACCGTTCATACCCTAAGTTCGAATCGAGCAATGAACGATTAGAATTGAAAAACATATTCCCGAATATGGATTTTGAAGGTGGGATTGTCGTTCGGGGATCAAGGCTAGACGGTATTTCAGTTGGAGATACACCCGGCTATCTTAAGATTTACCATGACGACACTCTATTTATTAGATGCGCTGTAGATGAAATTATGTTTAAGGCAGATGGGTTTGCTGCATCGGGTGCTGGAATGTCAATTTATTTGGACTCGGACAGTATTTACCACCCAAGCATTGGGGTGAGATATGATAAGAAAAGCCAGTCTATTAAATTTATAAGAGATGAGGATGGAATAGGGATGCAGGCTTTTTCTGATACTTATCATAAAATAGAATTTGAGGTAGAGGTTTTGACATGGGAAGTAGGCGGAAGAGTGATTGAATTAGGAGCGTTACTGCCTAGGGGACGTGGAATAGGATATTTTAGGTCTCAAGCTAACTTTGACGAGACGTCATTCGATAAGATGACTGAATATGCTCAAATTAATCCTCTTATCGAGCTTGGTAGGTTCGTTCACGGTCGATCAGGTAACGGTTTCTATGCCTCTGAGTATGCCGATTATTTAAAACTTAGTGAAGTGCAAGCAAGGTTGTTGCTTATTAATTTGGCCTTGCAAGGATATGTGAGTTATGAGATTAGTGATAGATGGTGTGAATGGCTGCCTAAGGCGGAGAATCATATAATGTGCAACAGGGGTAGAGTGGATTATGATGTTATTGCTTTTAGGTCAGAAGTTTCGAGGGGATATAACGCGAGGCTGGGTTTAAGTAACAGAGTTCTAGAAATTCATGGAATTCCAGCATTTAAATTAAGCCGTGCCCAAAACGTGATTGTTACACCTAAACATGGACGAATCGACATGTCTAAGGATAGAGATTTCACTTTTTCAGGTCATGTGAAGGCGGGTAATTTCGAGTTTAACGGTACGGGGTTTGAATTCGATTACTCCGAATTCTTAATTGCACTGAATTCTGTCGATAATATGCATATTAGAGCAGAAATAGATGGCGAAATAGGCATCGATGGAAGTCCTAAGACGAGATTGGTAAGAAATTCGATAGATGGTATTACAGGGACTTTGGAATTGGACGATCCATCAAATCGTTCGGGTTGGAAGTCAGACTACTTTACGCATTATCCAGTACTCAATAGCGAAGGTCCTTCATATGTTTATTACGATAGTCAGAGGATTCACAAAGGAGCTTACCATAGAAATAGATTCAGGTATGCCTTGGAGCCATTCGAAATAGATAGTTTGGATAACTTTGTCAAAGCAGACATGAAATTTAAGGGAGAGCTTTTAGCGGGGGGTATAGTGCCGGACCTTCAAGTGGATCTTCGATTAATGGATGATTTTTCATTAGGACTTGAAGCTTCAAGCCCATCTGAAGGATTCCCTTTATATGACGGAATAGGTACTTTGCATGCTGACCTCACGTTAAACATGGACGGGCTTCAAGGCTCTGGTTCGATTGACTTCTTGACCTCTCATCTTGTTGGAGAAGGCATGGTTTTAGTGCCTGACTCTGCATTTGGGGTTACTACGTCTTACACGAATTTGCCTGCTTTAGATCACGTCCCTTCCATTGAGGCCGCCAAAACGGATTTCACATTAAACACAATTTCGAATTCAGGGTTGCCATTACTTGATGTAAGGTCAGACCTAGATAGACTAAGATGTTTCAGTGACAATGTAATGTTAGGTGGTGCAATTCATTTAAGTGAGTCGGGAATGACAGCAAATGGTGAGTTCGAATTCGAAGAAGCGTATCTCTCTTCATCGTTATTTGTTATGGGTGAAAGAGGAATGAAAGCAGATACTGCAAGCTTTGAAATCACTGGAAACGACCTGAATGCGCTTGCATTTAAAACGAATAACGTGATTGCGGAAGTCGATTTTGATAAGCGGGTAGGGGACTTTATTTCTCATGAAGGACTCACTGAAATTGCACTTCCGGCGGTTCGTTATATATGCACTATGGATAGGTTTCGTTGGTTTATGGATGAAGACCAAATCGAGCTTGAGAACACCTTCACAGACCAGCAAGAACTTGTGTTTGCAGATTTGGCAGATAAATCCTTCTCTAATTTCGTGTCTGTACACCCGGACCAGGATTCACTTCATTTCGCCTGTACTCGTGCTCTATATAAAGTTGAAGAGGCTATTGTAGAGTGCAGGGATGTAAGGGCTATGGCAGTTGCAGATGCTGAGATTTGGCCAGATGAAGGAAGAGTTACAATTAGAAGAGATGCAGCTATGGATGTGATAAAAAACGCACAGATTTATGCAAATGATGTGACGAGATATCACCGATTCTTTGATGCTACGATTCAAGTTAATAGTCGTGTAGATTATAAAGCTTCTGCATCGTATTTGTACAAAGATGCGCAAGGGATAGATTGGCCGATTTACTTTTCTAACATTGAAGTCGACACGGCTTATTCGACCATTGCTAATGGTGATATTGCTTTAGGACAAGAATTTTACCTAAGTCCGTATTTCGAATTTACAGGTGAGGTCAATTTGTTAGCGAGCAGGAAAGATTTGGAATTTGATGGAGGAACAAGGTTGGCATATAGCTGTGATAAGTATCCTAGACAGTGGATTCAATTTAATTCTGTGATTGACCCAGTTGAGGTTGCTATTCCCTTAGACTCAATAGTCAAGGAGCTAACTAAAGCTCACTTAGGGGTGGGAGTTCTTCTTTCTGACGACGCTCCTTTTACAGCTTATTCGGCGTTTTTCACAAAGAAACCAGACCGGGGGGACTTGGAAATCTTCAAGCCTGAAGGGTCTATTCGCTATGATAAAAGAAAAGCTAGATATGTTGTCTGCGAATCAGATAAATTAAGGCGTGAAAGCCTACCTGGCACTTTGACGGAATTACCTGAAAAGGGGTGTGGCATTTTCTCTTCTGGTGCGACTAGATTACCGTTTGACTTCAATATTATTGATCACACCTTCATCGGTTCAGCTTGGGAAACGGAGTCTGGAAAGATAGAGATGCGAGGGAGTTTGGCATTGGATATTTTCATAGCAAAAGAGCTGGAGATACACTTAGCGGAACAACTCACAAATGCTGCAGTTTCAACACCTCTTGATTTCAGTTCCACGAATTACGAGTATGCACTGCGTGAATTAGCAGGCTTAGAAGCTGCGGATAACGCCCTTCGCGAGCTATCACGTGATGGTACATTTAAAAAGGTGCCTAAAGAAATCAGGTACACTCTGATGTTGACAGGGTTAGAGTTTACCTACGATTCTTTCGAGGATGCTTTTATTTCTACTGCTGAACTTGGAATAGCCACAATTGGTGATGAGGCAGTGTTCAGAACTGTTCCTGGGCGTGTCGAAATGGTGAGAGATAGAGGTAGAGATGAATTAAGAATTTACTTCCACCTGAGCGAAGGACATTGGTATTATTTCGAATACGACACTTTCTTTAATTTTGAGACAAACGATATGACATTTATGGAGGTTTGGAACAACTTGAGGGATAAAGACAGAACGTTGACTAATCCTGAAACAGAGAAGTCAATTAAGATGCAAGTCTCAAGGATAGGATTGAGGGATGATTTCGTTGATCGATTTAGGGATTTCGAATGAATCTATGAAAATAAAACACTTTGAAAAATCATAATAAATATCCCAATCTTTTCTCTCCAATTAAAATTGGCTCCTTAACTCTGCCAAACAGAGTGATAATGGGGTCTATGCACACTGGTCTTGAAGAAGAAAAAGGAGGGTTTGTTAAGTTAGCTAAGTTCTACGCTGAGCGTGTCAAAGGTGGTGCGGCCTTGATTGTAACGGGCGGTATTTCACCTAATATGTCTGGCGTAACTGCTTGGGGAGGGTCAAGAATTACTAGGGTTTGGCATGCACGGAAGCATGAGAAAATCACTGAGGCAGTTCATAACGAAGGTGGTAGGATCATTATGCAGATTCTTCATGCCGGGAGGTACGCTTACACTCCATTTGCTGTTGCTCCATCTGCGATTAAGTCTCCGATTAGTAAATTCAAGCCCAGGGCGTTGAGCAGTAGAGGAGTTAAGCGAACTATAAAGTCTTTTGTTAGGGCTGCTCAATTAGCCCAAATCGCTGGTTACGATGGTGTCGAAGTTATGGGGTCAGAAGGCTACCTCATTAACGAATTTATCGCATCTGAGACGAATAAAAGAACTGATGAATGGGGAGGTAGTTTTGAAAACAGAACACGATTCCCTTTAGAAATTGTAGAGCAAATTCGCGATGTTACAGGCCCTAATTTTGTGATAATGTATAGGCTGAGCATGCTCGATTTGGTGCATGGAGGTAGTTCTTGGGATGAGGTGGAAATGCTTGCAAAATCTATCGAAAAGGCTGGGGCAAATGTTATAAATACGGGAATAGGTTGGCACGAAGCTAGAATCCCTACTATTGCTACTATGGTTCCTAGAGGAGGATTTGCTTTCGTTACGAAAAGACTGATGGGGAAGTTAGGAATCCCTTTGATTACAACTAATCGTTTTAACGATCCAGAAAATTGTGAGCAGGCTTTAGCAGATAAGTGTGCGGATATGATTTCTATGGCTAGGCCTTTTCTTGCTGACCCCTTCATTATGAAGAAGTCAGAACTTGGGGTGCCTGAGCAGATAAATACTTGTATTGCATGTAATCAAGCTTGCTTAGATCATGTGTTTAAGCAGAAAATAGCTTCTTGTCTAGTGAATCCGAGAGCTTGTGAAGAGGACGCATGGCCTGAAGCCGAGTCAGGGTTGAGCATGGGGCAAAGGGGTGAGAAAGTAGCTGTCATAGGTGCTGGTCCCGCGGGAATGAGCTGTGCTTCTGAGCTAGCTAACTTAGGGTTCGAGGTGGATTTGTTTGAAAAAGCTGATTCGCTTGGAGGTCAGTTCAACGTTGCGAAAAAAATACCAGGTAAGGAAGAGTTTCATTCTACTATTAGGTATTTCTCAAATCGTTTGTCTCGATTAAATGTGAATATTAAACTCTCTTGTGAAGTTGATGCAGAAATGTTGATTGCGGGTGGGTATTCAAATATTGTTTTGGCTTCGGGGGTATTGCCACGTAGGTGGAAGATACCGGGGTCAGACAGAGACGAGGTAGTTGATTACCTACAGGTTCTCAAGGGTGAAGTTGAGGTAGGAGACAACGTCGCGATTATTGGTGCGGGCGGAATAGGCTTCGATGTCGCAGACTTCATCACTCACGATGCTGATGATGCTGGGTTTTTGGAGTCATGGGGTATAGATGAGCAGATGGAAGAACGTGGAGGTTTGGCACAGCCTATGCGAACTGTTTCTAAAAGAAAAGTACATCTCTTGCAACGCAGCCCAGGAAAGCCGGGAGCGAAACTCGGGAAAACTACTGGGTGGATTCACCGAGTGACTTTACGCGATAGAGGTGTGAAAATGCTTTCCGGGATTGAATACGTGAAGCTTGACGATAGTGGATTGCACTGCATTCACGAAAATAAAGGAGAGTTCGTTTTACCCGTCGATAATGTGATCGTGTGTGCAGGCCAAGTTCCTTTCGCTCCGCTTAAAGACGAGCTTGAGAAAAGAGGCGTAAAGGTCTCTATAATCGGGGGTGCACTTAATGCAAGTGGCTTAGATGCTCAACGTGCAATAAGAGAGGGGTTAGCTTTAGCTACTGAGCTAGCTGTGTGAAAGAGACTCAACTGCGGTTTGGCATTCGTTCATTAACGAGTTTACAGTTCCATTTTTCTTGAAAATCGGAGCGCCGAATAGAACTCGTATTTTTTCGTTACCTCTTTTCGGTTTCCTTATCGCAAAAGTTCCTTTCGGCAACAGCGGACCTACACCTTTAAAGTACACAGGTATTATAGGTGCTTCAGCATTAAAAGCAAGATGAAACCCTCCTTTTTTGAATGGTCTGACGACACCACTTCCGTTATCTGACCTTGTTCCTTCAGGGAAGACCAAAACACAACGGCCTTTCTTCAACGTGCTTTCAAGGGATGAAATAGCTTTACGAGCGGATTCCTTATTCCCTCTTTCTACAAAGACAGTTCCTACACGTGCATTAGCCCCTCCGATGAAAGGGACTTTTCGAATACTTGCTTTTGCAAGAAAAACGATAGGAGCGGGGCATGCTGCAAAAGCAACATTTATGTCTAAGAAACTCGCGTGATTCGCCATAAGAACAGCGCCTTTGCCGCTTTCTAGTAAAGCTCTTGTCGCTCCATCAATTTCAACCTCGACATTCACTCCGACTATCCACTTCAAGAGAGGTTTACTCCAGCTATTCTTAGCAAGTTTTAATAAAACGAAATTTGAACTATTAGGTGAAACCATTAAAACGCAAACTGCTAGTCCGCACCAAAAAGCTGAGCTGACTACAGCGATAAATGATCTCAACATACCTAA
>DQRJ01000158.1 GCA_015663855.1 Flavobacteriales bacterium
ACTCAAAACCCATAGCCTCTAGGCCATCTTCAATATCTGGATGCAGGTCTAAATCAATAAACGGCACCTGCTTAGCCTTCACAGGCTGCTTAGCTTTTTCAGCTTTTTTTTCTTCCTCTTTTTCCACGCCGTGAAGATAGTCAATACCTTATCTTTATCGAGTGAGAAGGATGAGCAAGATTATTTTTGGCCTATTATTTATGGCGTTTTCCGCGGAGGCATGGGCTACACACCTTATAGGCAGTGAGATGTACTATGTTGATTTAGGTGGGGGCAATTACCAAATCACACTTAAAGTTTATCGTGAGTGTGGCCCAGCCAATACACAAGGCACAGATTTTGATGACATCATTTACCTGGGAATTTTCTATTCTGGCACTAATCAACTGCAGCAAGTAGAGGATGTGTTTTTGAACTTTAATACAGTCCAAAACATCCCAGTCATCATGACCAATCCTTGTGGAACTCCACCTCCGGATCTTTGTGTAGAGGAGGCAACGTACACAAAAACGTTGATGCTTGGAGCTACAGCTCTCGGATATGAAATTGCGTGGCAGAGATGCTGTCGAAACCCTTCTATCAGTAACGTTCAAAATGCTGGAGGAACAGACAATCCAGGAATGACTGCAACAGTACACATTCCAGGAACTAATGCAACGAATGGAGACAACAGCTCACCTGTATTCCAAGCATTCCCTCCTGTAGCTCTGTGTGCAGATTTCGGTTTTTTCTTTGACCACGCAGCAATTGACCCTGATGGGGATCAGCTAGTATATTCACTATGTGCACCTTTTGATGGAGGAGGTCCTAATGGTGCTGGCGGCGGATTTGGAAGCCCTGCTCCTAACCCACCATCAAACCCTCCCTACACTCCCATACCTTATGGAGGGGGCTTTTCTTCCGCATTTCCAATAGCTGCAAACCCGGCATTTGTAATAAATCCAGCTACGGGATTCATAACAGGCACTCCTACAATTCCAGGCCAATACGCTATGGGGATTTGTGTTGAGGAATTCAGAAATGGGGTTTCTCTAGGAAAGGTTATTAGAGATTTTCAGTTTAACGTTGCGCTTTGTGATGCAAATATCGTTGCTGCTGTAACGCCTCAACAACCTGAGCAACTGTGCATGGGGGAAACAATTCAATTCGAAAACAACTCTACTAACGGAGACAACTTCTTATGGGATTTCGGAGTTAACGGAATAAATACTGATATCAGTGAATTATTCGAACCAGAATACACATTCCCCGACACTGGGACTTATGTAGTTACTCTTATCGCTAACCCCACTTGGCCATGTGCTGATACTTCGTCTCAGGTTTTCGACGTTTTTATGCCTCTCTCTCCTGTTATAATAATGGACGATTTCGATTGCATTTCCGGAGTTGAAACATTTGGTTTTGATGTTGATGGGACTATGAGCGGAGCTGCAACTTATTTTTGGGATTTAACTGGGGGGTCACCTTCGTCAGCAAACATAACTTCGCCCCAAGGTGTTGCCTTTGCGAATGCTAACACTTGGGGTATTACTCTCACCGTTAACAATCATGGATGTACTGTAAATGTGGACTTCGACTGGGTCGCACCAGAGGATCCTGTTGCATCTATTGAAGACCAAACCGGTTTCTGCCAAGGTCTTACTTTCACATTCGCAAATAACTCCACTAATGCAGAAACGTACTTATGGGACTTCGGCTCGCCTTTCGGCGGGGACTCTTCAACCGACCTTGAGCCACAATATACTTATGCCGATAGCGGCTCCTACACGGTAAGTCTGATAGCCTACGCGCCGTTCACATGCCCTTCATCAGCTACAGCTACGGTTGATATACATTATTTACTATCGCCAATATTTCAGGCTCCCGATCCTAATTGCTTCTCTTCTCACAACTTTTCGATGACAGGCTCTGCCTCTATTGATATAAACACTATTTATAGTTGGGACTTTGGAGGAGAAGTTTCTAGCGCTATTACAAATGGTACAACTGTATCGAACCTCGTATATGCCGAGCCAGGAGTTTATGACGTAACTCTTACATCTGAGGTTCCCGGACTTGAAGGGTGTCAGCAATCATTTACGGCGCAAGTCGAAGCAATTCCTGACCCTACTATTGACTTTACTGGAGGACCGTTAACGGGATGCCCTCCTCATCAAGTTTCCTTCACGAATGGGAGCTCGACATCTACTGCGACGACGTATTTATGGCATTTCGGTGATGGGACTACGTCTAACTCTATACACCCCGTCCACGTCTATCTCTACTCCGGTGATTTTCCGGTACTTCTCGAAATGACGACAGGGGGGTTTTGCGCGAAAAATCTTGACAAGTTCGAGCTTGACTTCGTCCAAACTTTCCCTATCCCATTCGCAGCATTCGAAGTAGACCCGAACGTTGTCGACATCCTAGCACCAATTGTGACCGTCGATTATCTCGGCGACCAAGAAGTAGATTGCTTCTACAACTTCGGTGACGGAGGCAGCCTCCAAGATTGTGACGGCACCTATATTTATTCAGACGGCGGAAACTTCAACATCACCCTAACGGTAATTAACGAAGTCGGCTGCACGAACACCGCTTCGGGCGAAGTAAGCATTAGCGGGTCGGTGTTCTACGCCCCTAACACCTTTACTCCAGACGGAGACGGTATTAATGATGTTTGGCTCCCTGTAGTCCTCGGAGTGAGCGCCTATCGCATGAGGATAGTCAATAGATGGGGTGAACTGGTTTGGGAGACTCTAGATGCTTCTATTCCGTGGCTCGGGCAGAAAGGCATTGATGGTCAGCATTTTTGTCCTAATGGCATGTATGTGTGGGAAGCTGTTTGGGTAGACCAAATCGGATACCCTAGAACGAAAAGTGGAACAGTGTTTCTAAGAAGGTAAGTTTATGCCTAACTTGGGGCATCATTGCGAATGAGCAGAATAGATAAACAGTATTTCTAAATAGAGCAGAAAGATGTCAGATTACGGAAACGACAATAGAGACAGAGAGGAGTTGTACTCGGTGAGAGTAAGAGCAGGAAAACGCACCTACTTTTTTGATGTAAAAGAAACGAGAGGAAAAGACCTCTACATGACTATTACAGAGAGTAAAAGAAATTTTGACAACAGTGGCAATGTCCATTATTCAAAGCACAAATTATTTCTTTACAGAGAAGATTTCGAGAAGTTTGAGGATGGATTTATCGACGCAACTGATAAGATTAAAGAGCTAATGGCTTCTGGTGATTTTAGAGATCCGATTGCTGAGCGTAAAGCATACGACGAAGCTAATCCTCGCGAAGAATCCGCCTCTGACGATAAGTCTAAAAGCGAAAAGGCTAGCGAAAGTTCAGACGAGAAAACTGCTGAAATTTCTTCTAACGATTCAAGTGAAGACGAACTTTCTAGCGAATCAAGCGACACTAGTAATTCTGACGATTCAGATGACGAGGTGAAATTCGAGGATCTCTAATTGTATAATTCCGCAATTCAAAGCCTTACCTTTTCCACATTTCATCAACCCAATTCACGCTTAGCCCCTTATAAACATGGGGTTTAGTGTGTAAAACTTTCTTTCGAAGTCGTTAGCGCAAATTCTACCTTAGCATAGGCATGAATTAACGCCAAAATCACATTCGAATGGGAAAGATTATTGCGATTGCAAACCAAAAAGGAGGGGTTGGAAAAACTACTACAGCTATCAATTTAGGCGCTTGCCTAGGGGTTTTGGAATACAAAACACTGCTTGTTGACTCTGACCCACAGGCAAATGCAACTAGCGGAGTGGGTGTTGACCCTCACCAGGTTAAGAATGGTACTTACGAGGTGCTGATGGGAAAAGCTAATATTGAAGACACCATCCTCACTACTACATCTCCTAATTTAGATGTTCTGCCTGCAAATCTCGATTTGATAGGTGCAGAAATAGAGCTTGTTGACATGGCTCAGCGTGAAAGAAAGCTTTACCAAGTTCTTGAAAAGGTTCGTGATGATTACGACTTCATCGTTATTGATTGTTCGCCAAGCTTAGGTCTTGTCACATTGAACGCACTCACAGCAGCCGATTCGGTGATGATACCTGTTCAGTGTGAATATTTCGCCCTAGAGGGCTTGGGTAAGTTGCTCAACACCATTAAAATAGTCCAAACCCAACTTAATCCTCGTCTCGAGGTGGAGGGCATTCTTCTCACTATGTATGACACACGACTCAGACTAGCGAATCAAGTTGTAGAAGAGGTGAGAATTCATTTCCAAGATTTGGTATTGAATACTGTTATTCATAGAAATACTCGACTCGGGGAAGCTCCTAGTTATGGAGAGTCCATCATCCTTCACGACGCTACGTGTAAGGGGTCTGTCAATTATCTCAATCTCGCTCGTGAGGTATTACAACGAAACGAGATGACGAAGCTTAAAGACCAAGAAAGACTCATTAAAGATCTCGTAGGTTAATCTTATCATGTCAAGCAACAAGGTTTCTTCAAGAACTGGCCTAGGACGAGGACTAGGTGACATGTCTGATTTCAAAGACACTAATCTCGGACGTAAGTCTAAGATAACCGAGATCATACGCGACATCGACTCTACTAAGTCCGATTCAGCCTCACCAGATTCAGCCTCACTCGACAATCTCAAATCGCCTCGCATTATTGGGCAGATGGCCGGGAATATCGCGATGATTCCAATTGGCAACATCGTTAGAAATGCTGGACAACCCCGTGAAGCCTTCGATAGCAAGTCGCTTAAAAGTTTAGAAAACAGCATTCGTGAACTCGGTGTAATTCAACCCATTACAGTTCGCAAAATTAGCGCCCTTCAATTCCAAATCATTTCAGGAGAGCGTCGATTTAGAGCCAGCCAAGCTGCAGGACTCGACGAGATCCCATCATACATTCGTGAAGCTGACGACGTACAACTTCTCGAAATGGCTCTTGTCGAGAACGTTCAAAGGCAAGACCTACATCCCATCGAAATCGCTACTTCGTATAAGAGATTAATTGACGAATGCAGCTTGACTCATGAACAACTTTCACTTCTAGTAGGCAAGGCTCGCGCTTCTATCACGAACTCGCTTCGCCTTTTAGATTTACCTGAAGAAATAAAGATTGAACTTTCAAGGCGCACCCTCTCACAGGGACACGCGAAAGCTCTTCTTGCTATTTCAAACGATCCAGAACGCCAGATTCTCATTATGAATCTTGCTATCACTCAGAAATTTAGCGTACGCCAAACTGAGACCCTTTGCAAAAAGAACGGCGGACAGAATAAGAAAACTTCCACAGCGCAAAGCCTCCCTTCTCGAAGGTTAACACCTGATGAAGAACAAGCTGTGAGCTTATTGAGATTAAAGTTTGGCAAAGGCTTAAAACTCAAAGTAAACAATAGTGATGGTGGGAAAATTGAGTTGCATTATCAGGATATTGATGAGTTGCAACTCCTGCTTGATAAGCTTACGCATTAAATCCATCTTAGGCTGATTCAATGACTGAGCTTGCCCGATACCGATACTTTCTGTTTATTTTAGGTCTGTTTTTATCGTGTGTTTCTGTTTCAGGACAGAGAGTTAAACCTGAGCTTTCAGACGCAGAGCAAAGAGTACGAAAGACGACAAAATGGGCCGCGATTCTGCCTGGATCAGGGCAAGTAATAAACCAGAAATACTGGAAGGCTCCCATTGCAATAGGAGGGCTAGTTGCGAGTGGATACTTCATACTAGACAACACAAATCAAATGAACGTATTTCTTGAGCACTGGGGCTACGAGACCGACGAAAATCCATTGACGACAAGCACCTTAACTGATTCAAATGGAAATCTATATTCCTTAGCAGATCTAGAGGAAGGGACATACTTCTATCGTCGAAATCGCGATTTATCCTACCTTTCATTTTTCGGCGTGTATTTACTCCAAATCATAGATGCAAACGTTGACGCTCACATGAAATTCTTTGATGCTAGCGAAGACCTTACACTTAGGGTCATCCCTCCTGTTCTTTCTAAATCGTATTCGCAAGGTGTATGGCAAGTAGGGCTTACAATGAATATCGGAAACTGACATGAAGATAGCGATAATTGGATATGGAAAGCTGGGAAAGGCTGTAGCAGAGATAGCTGCAGAAAAAGGTTGGACAGTTGTAGCGAAGGTGAATAAAGGAGAAAATTGGGACCCTTTATCGTGGGGGGCTGACGTAGCTTTCGAAAGCTCCGCTCCCGATTGTGCCGTCGACAATGCATTGAAGTGTTTGGCGATAGGGCTTCCTGTCGTGATAGGGACTACTGGATGGCATGATAGAATGGCCGAGGTTGAAGTGGCCGCGAAGGAGAATAAGAGCCTTGTTTTTCACGCGACGAACTTTAGTTTAGGGGTTCATCTTTTAAACCAAATCTCGTCTTACATGACCCGTGTCATGATGCAGTTCCCCGAATATACTGCCTCAATTCAGGAAACACATCACACTCAAAAATTAGATTCTCCGAGTGGTACCGCTATCACTCTGTCTAATGTGGTCGATAAAGTTCGGAATACCACTGCTGAAACGACCCCAGAGATTCAAATCGATTCTTATCGAGAAGGTAATGTTATTGGAATTCACGAATTAGTATGGAAATCGGAGGTAGATGTACTTGCTTTGCGTCACGATGCAATTTCTAGACGTGGATTTGCGTTGGGTGCCTTTAATGCAGCGGTTTGGGTTGTCGAAAGGCGAAACGAAAATCTAAATGGCGTATTTACTATGAACGACTTGATTTCTGAAATAAAATGACTTTACTCCCTTGGATTCTGCTTGCAATTATTTGCATTGAACATTTAATTTTCATTCCCGCGTTAATTAAACGATCAGGAGTCGGAACAGCTTGGCACGGATACGTACCTGTACTTAACGCTCTGGCAATTTTAAGGATTATCGAACGACCATGGTATTGGGTACTTTTCCTTTTAGTTCCAGGAATAAACCTGCTAATGTTAATCATTATGCATGTCGAGCTGGCCATAGTTTTCGGACAAAGATCGACGAAAGACCAATGGTTAATGGGACTTCTCCCTTGGATTAGCATTCCTCAACTTGCACTCGGAGAGGACAAATACGTAGGTCCTCGTAGTTGGAGCAAAACGAGAAAATCTACGTTTCGCGAATGGGGAGAGGCATTACTTTGGGCTACAATTGTTGCAAGCACATTTAGAATCTTCAGCTTCGAACCATTTACAATCCCGACAGGATCGATGGAGGGCAGCATGCTTGTCGGCGACTACTTATTCGTGAACAAGCTCAGCTACGGACCGAAGCTTCCTCAAACACCGTTCAGCCTACCCTTCATCCACAACGCACTTCCAGGGTCTATGACTCCGTCCTTTACATCGTGGTTTTCACTTCCATACACCAGACTCCCTGGAATAAGAGACGTAGAACGTTATGACGCAGTAGTTTTCAGCTTCCCTCCGGGAGATACGATTTTTTCTGACAAAGAACTTGCTGGACACGATTACTACGGTCTGTTAAGAAGAGAAGGGATTAGAAATGCAGATGGAAATATTGAGAAGTTCGCTCTCAATCCAGAAAAGTATTTAAGTATTGCGAGAGACCGAGCATTTGTTAAGCCAGGACTTGCAGCCAGACCTATTGATAAGAAGGAAAACTACGTTAAGAGATGCATAGGCCTACCGGGAGACTCTCTTTCTGTAATTGACAGGCAGGTTTTCATCAACTCAGTCTCTATCGAAAACCCTGAGCATTTACAATACGAGTATCAAGTACATTTCACTAGCCCTTTAATGGCGAAAAGAGCGATGAAACTACTGGGTCTAACGAATGTAGATATAGGAGCTTCACAGAAGATGAACAACGGGATCGCAACCTTAATCTCATTAACCAAAAGTGAAGTCGAAACCCTTAACAATAGCGGTACCGCATTAAGTGTAGACTTAATGAGTACTAATAACCGAAAGGGGCGCATGGAAATGTTCCCTAACACATACCGTGAGGAATTTAATGAGTGGACTCCAGATGACTTGGGCCCTATTTACATCCCTAAAGCAGGGAGGACTATTGAGCTGAACGAAAGAAATCTTGATATGTACAGAAGGGTAATTACGGCATTCGAAGGTCACGATCTAGAAGTGAATGCTGGAGGAAAAGTCCTTATCGATGGTGTTGAATCCACTCAATACACGTTCCAACAAGATTATTACTGGATGATGGGTGACAATAGACATCGCTCTGCCGATTCAAGGATGTGGGGTTTCGTACCCGAAGACCACGTTATTGGACGAGCCTCATTCACTTGGTTTAGTAAGCAAAACGTTGCACAACACGGGGAATCAAAAATTCGCTGGAGCCGTATGTTTAAGTCGGTTAAGTAACAAGTAATTGATAGTCCTTCCCTCCTGCCCCTTTCCGAGTATTGCCTGGTATTATTTGGCATATGCAAACGAAGCGAAAGACGGTAAAAAGGAAGTAGTTATTGACGTTCACGAAAATTTCGTGAAACAAACTCTACGTAACCGAATCGCTCTTACTGATGCACACGGGAACAAATTTATTACTCTTCCTGTTCATCGTAGAAATGCACATTCCCGATTTATCGCAGATATCGTTTTTACTGACTCGATGAATCATAAGGTCGTGATGCGGAACATTAGAACTGCATATGGGGCAGCGCCTTTTTATGATCATTTCGCAGAGTCACTGGGTGTTTTTTTAGAGAAATATGGAAACCCCGGCAAGTCATTGCTGGAATTTAATTTGGAAAGCTTGAAGTGGGTTGAATTTGAATTAGGCCTTAACCTATCTAATTTGGCGACTAGCGACACCTATATAAAAGCTTCTTCAAAAGCTGATGACTTTAGAATCAAAGGTGCTTTTTCAAATGATAAATGGAACTACGAAAGATATCCCCAAGTATTTGAAGATAGAAACGGGTTTATAGGCGGGCTATCTATTTTGGACGCTTTATTTCATGGCGGACCCGAAGCAGAAATTTGGTGGAATAAAAAGGTCGTAAGACTATCTTCGCGCAATGATTAACGAAACACTTGTAAGAACATCTCTCTTTGACAATCACGTTGAGTTAGGAGCTAAGATGGTTACATACTCAGGTTTTGAAATGCCTGTTTCCTATGAAGGCCTCAAGGTAGAGCACTCGGCAGTACGAGAGAAAGTAGGGATGTTTGACGTAAGTCATATGGGTGAATTTACCGTTAAAGGAAACGACGCTACAGCATTTTTACAGTCAATCACTACAAATGACGTTTCGAAACTCACCGTGGGGAAAATTCAATATAGCTGCATACCTAACGGAAAAGGTGGAATCGTTGATGATCTTTTAATCTATAAGGAGGGCGAAGATGAATACCTGCTTGTGGTTAATGCTGGAAACATCGCTAAAGATTGGGAATTCGTATCGAAAAAAGCTGAGTCGTTCGACGTTAAACTTGAGGACACCTCAGAAACCTGGTCGCTCATCGCTTTACAAGGTCCCGACGCAACTGAAGCCCTCGCCCCTCTCATGGACTCATCTCCAGGCGAATTGAAATACTACACGTTTATGCGTGCTGAGGTTCTGGGCGTAGAGTGCATCGTGTCGGCTACCGGATATACTGGATCTGGAGGTTATGAAATTTATATACCAAACCACCATGCACCTCGGGTTTGGACTGAATTACTGAACAAAGGAGTGACACCGTGCGGATTAGGAGCACGGGACACCCTGAGAATGGAAATGGGATTCTGCTTGTACGGCAACGACATTGACGAAACCACGAACCCCATCGAAGCCGGTTTAGGGTGGATTACAAAATTCACAAAAGACTTTACTGATAAAGCCCTTCTAGAAAAAATCAAACTCGACGGTCCTAAAAGAAAACTTAAAGGATTGAAAATGCTAGGTAGAGGGATTCCGAGACAAGGTTACGAGGTGGTTACTCGCTCTGGAGACATCGTAGGAGTTATTACGAGTGGAACAATGAGCCCAAGCATGGGATTCGGAATAGGAATGGCTTATCTTGAAAGCGATTATTCGAAGAAAGGAACCGAGCTAGCTGTTAGAATTCGGAATAAGGATATCGATGCAGAAGTTGTACTATTTCCATTTCTAAAGAAAGACTAATTAATTTTCTATGGAATTTACAAAACCAAGAATCGAAGCCTGCTTTTCTCCTAGAGAGTTCCACCAATACGAGGAGGGATTCGAGTTAATCGTGGTTATTGACGTTCTGCGAGCCACATCAGCAATTTGTACCGCTATTGAACACGGAGTGAAGGGTATTATCCCCGTAGATTCCGTTGAAGAAGCTCGTGATTACTTAAAAAAAGGATATATAGCCGCTGCAGAAAGAGAAGGTAAAATAGTAGAGGGATTCCCTATTGGAAACTCACCCTTTACTTATATGAATCCTGAATTTAAAGGCGAGACTATTGTACTTACCACAACTAATGGAACTAAGGCTATTAAAATAGCTCAGCATAAGGAAACGGTGGTTATCGGAGCTCTGAATAATTTGGACTCCCTCACTGAATGGCTTATAGACCAAAACAGAAATGTATTAATTCTTGCATCCGGGTGGAAGGATAAATTTAATCTTGAGGATACCATTTGCGCAGGTGCCATTATTGATGGAGTACTTAAAAGCGGGAAATTTATTTCAGATGAGGACAGCTCCGTTGCTGCGAAGTTTATTTACAAATCTGCGAAAGAAAATATTTTCGCATATTTAAAGGCAAGCTCACACAGAAGACGCTTACGTAGGCTCAACTTAAATGCGGACGTGAAGTACTGCCTAACGCCGAACAACTTAACTGCTATTCCTATACTTAAAGACGGGATCTTAGTGGCTTTGAAGCACGTTGAAAAAGCAGTCGAGTCATAAAACACTTTTTATAGTTGTTGCAATAGCGACACCTTTCTTGTTGAATGGAGTTTGGGGATTCTCTCCTCATAAGGAACTCCATGCGGTAGCAATTACGGCGCTTCCCCCTCCTTTGTTTGGATTTTACAAAACTCACCAAAGTGAAATAATTCGAAGAGCCACAGACGCCGACAAAAGGAAGCACGGAGTTAATAGCGAGGCCGCGAAGCACTACATTGACTTAGACCAGTTTAGAGAGGGCGTTGATCAGTGCGGATGGTATGACGCTTGTGAATTATATAGTGAGGACACATTGCAAGAACGAGGAGTGCTTCCATGGAATATCGAGAGAGTCTATAGGTCGCTTGTAATTGAACTGTCTAATTCGGGGTTAAAAGGCGACACGACAGCATCGTTAAATCGAATTTTAAGACTTTCCGCAGATTTGGGACACTATATAGGAGATGCACACGTGCCCCTTCACACAACATCAAATTACAATGGCCAAACAACAGGACAGTTCGGAATTCACGCGCTTTGGGAAACCCATGTGTACGAGACGTCGCGAGATAGCTGGTCAGGTAAACGAGTACAAGCCACCTACATTAAGGATCTGCGAAAATGGATCTGGGATGTGATTTACGATAGCCACTCCGATGTAGAAGAGGTACTATATAAAGAACGTATCATTAGAGAGAAGCCCGACGCACCGGAAGGATGGGGATACAGAACTCGAGGGCGAACTCTTGCATTAATCCCTACTCCAGCTTTTTGTGAGGAATACGGAAAAGCCATGGGCGGAATGGTCGAAAGGCGCTTTTACTTGTCAGCTGAGGGAATCGCTTCGGTTTGGTATTCCGCCTGGGTAGATGCGGGAGCCCCCAATTTGTCAAGAGACTTCTCATTAACTAAGCAAAAAAAATGTATAAAAGACACTAGTCATGTCATCTTGAAAATCAAGCGTGAATTAATTCGTTTTTATCTAGGTCTTGTGCCAAACCAACAGGAGCTCGACGAGGACGACCAGTAGTAGCATCAACAAAGGCTAGCGTTACTTGAGCTTCTAATAATAGATCTACGTCATTAAATATTCTAAAACAAAATTCTATTCTAGATGTTGGAGTTTTTAAAACATGAGTTTCAATCCTTAAAATCTGGTCATATCTACCTGGCTTTTTATAACTCATATGAAGATTGATTACAGGTAATAATAATCCGTCTTCTTCCATCTTGGAATATACCCATCCTATCTCTCTTAAGGTTTCCACTCTTGCTGACTCAAGTATGTGAACGTATGAACCATGGTATACCATATCCATTCTGTCAGTATCTGCATATTTCACCCTGTAATGAATGCAAAAGCACTTGAAATCATTCTCCTTTTTCCAAAAAGACTGTAGATTATTGTTCATTAAACGAAAATAATATATAAATTTTGAATTATTTTGCTTAATCATAAAAATGTTCAAAGCGTATTGTATTCAAAATAAATTTAATATAATACACAACATAAAAAATCGTTAGTGTTGTATAATATTTTCCATAGAAATGTTAAAATGCTGTTTGTCAAACACTGAGATATCAAACACTAAACCTTTGGGGAATTATAATAATTCACCCCTAATTGAACCGGATTGAATTTCTATAAAAATTTACGGATTTAAAAAACAAAGATTTTACAAAAACAATAGCCTTTGCATTTTTTTTTACAAATGTTTTGTCGAACATTGCACTCTCTAATCACCGAACAAGTAATAAGAAGAATTCATGGAAAAC
>DQRJ01000099.1 GCA_015663855.1 Flavobacteriales bacterium
CGCCCCACCTTCTATTCCATTCCAAAAAAGACCATCGCTCTCGAGGGCATCGCCTAAAGAAACTGTCCCGCTATTGAAGCTAAGGATACTAGTACCGTCAGTTGTTTCTACGAAAACGTCGTAAATCAAGGGGACTCCACTTAGCCCGATGAATCCGGAAGTGCCGTTGTGTGTGGCGCTCCCGATAAAGCCAAGCCCGTGACCCACTTCGTGAAGTGCGACGGTTACGAAATCGTATCGTGAAGAAGGGGTGTTTCCGTCCAGGCCGTAGTACCAGTTGAAGCCATCGCCGAACGTTATCGAGAGGTCAGGCTGTCCTGGGGAGAGGTCGCTAACGGAAAGGGAGTTCGCCAATGCGCCGGCGTAGAGGCGATTATTGTATGGCGCTCCGGGAAAATTCGAATGGACCGTCTCTGGTCCTGCCTGAGCGAGAACGCCCGTGCTGAGATTTCCCCAGTCTGCTTGAACCCAAATCGTTATTTCGCTATTGAGGAGCTGGCCCCAAATATCCAAGGCGTACTCGAGTGCTGTTTGAGCTTCGAGAGGGAATCCCTGACTATAGCTTACGACTATTGTCGCAGCCCTATCTGCGCCAGGGGTAAACCATTCGGGGGCGGGCACTTTCGTGAATTCATCGCGTCCTGTTCCAATTAGCCCTGAGTTACTAGAACTACAAGTTCCCGATAGAGCATGTTCAGTGATTTTCGCCTGAAGAGCAGGGGGCCCGAAAGATGTTTGGCCTAAAAGACTGCCCGTAAACGATCCAATGAAAGTTAGTAGGAAAAGAAGGTGTGAAATTGGTTTAATCATGTAGTATTCCTCGAATGCAACTATTAAGATACGACTAAAAAGGCTCAGATGGCTAACCCTAGGCAATTTTATGTGTAGACTATGTCATTGCAACAACTTCTCTCACTTCTGGCAGTTTTGACACGAGTAGAGTTTCAATTCCTCCCTTTAAGGTGTCAGTAGCAGAGGGGCATCCTACGCATGCTCCCTTTAATTGTACGTAAACGACTCCTTCTTTGAAGCCGACGAAATTGATCGCTCCTCCGTCTTGTTCTACGGCCGGCCTAACGAATTCGTTTAGGAGATCTACGATTGTCTCGTCAAATTCCGAAGCGGAGATATCATTTGCAGTGATAAATTCAGCTGGGTCTAGGGATGTGTTGGAGTCGGGCGAGGCGGTGTCAATAAAACCACTCAACAGAGATATTTTATCGTCTTCAATAGCGTGCTCGTTTTCTTCAAGCCACTCACGGATATACTCGCGGAGCTGCATCACAATCATTTCCCATCCCAGCGACTCATCTTTAGTTACCGAAACGATGGTTCCGCTGATGAAAACAGCAGAAACGAAAGGGAAATGAAACAATTCAGTAGCTAGGGGTGAACAAACCTTAGCCTCTTCAGCATTCATAAACTCTAATTGGTGTTGTCCAGAAACAAGAGCCCTATCCACGACAAACTTCATTACAGAAGGGTTTGGAGTCATTTCTGCGTATACGGCAGTTGGGATTTTCTTCTTTTCCATAGTCTCAGTGAATTGTTTACCACATAGAGTGTGCAAGTTACTTCCGAAAATGACTTAAGATTCACTTTGAGGTGTTAACTTCGACCTTCAGACATCCAACAAATGCGAAATTTATTATTCTTGCTCAGTGCCACGGTTTTTTCTTTGGCGATTTCTGCTCAGACACCTTCCGTTCCATCCTCGACTTTTCCTGTAAATGGAACTATCGACAAGCATATTGTTAAGACCGTTCTCGAGCATACGACCATTCACGTTGATGAGAAAACGGTACTTGAAGATGCGACTTTGGTTCTTTTTAGAGGGGAGATAGAGGCAATCAACCCCGCCTCGATCTTAGGAGCGGTAGTTCGCCTCGACCTTACCGGCTATCATCTATACCCTTCCTTCGTCGATTTACACTCCTCGTACGGACTTCCCGCGGTAAAGCCTGGAAAGTGGTCGAGAACACCGCAGTATGAATCGAATGTGAAGGGAGCGTTCGGATGGAATCAAGCGGTACGTCCCGAAATAGATGCGGCTCAGGAATTCGTTCCTGATTCGAAGTCGGCGAAGCTCCTACGCGAGGCTGGATTCGGAGCTGTCCTTACACACGTGCAAAACGGAATCGTTAGAGGTTCGGGAGCTCTCGTAATGCCTGTTAACGACCCCCGCGAGGCGATGCTTCGGCCTGCCGCCACAGCCCACTTCAGCTTTAGGAAGGGTTCGTCACGGCAGAGTTACCCCAGTTCTTTAATGGGGGCTACGGCTCTTTTACGCCAAACCTACCTCGATGGGGTTTGGTATGAATCTGCTTCAAAATTAGACCTTGCAGGTGGAACGAATCTCAGCTTGGAAGCTTTCAACTCAAACACAGAACTCCCCGCAATTTTCAGCGCAGGGAACTGGAAGGACATTTTACGCGCCGAAAACGTCGCCACAGAATTTAATCTAGATTACATTTTACTCGGCGGGGGAGATGGTTACAAGCGAGCCACCGCCATCAAAACTACTGGCTCCACCTTAATAGTACCCGTTGTCTACCCCACTCCATACGATTTGAGCGACCCATATCTCGCTCGATTTATTTCGCTTGCGGAACTCAAACATTGGGAGCTCGCACCTAGCAACGCCTCTCTTTTAAACGATGCCGGCGTGCCGTTTTGCTTCACTTCGCAAGGTTTAAAAAGTCCTCTCGAATTCTTGCCCGCTGTAAGATTAGCCGTGGAACGAGGTTTGCCTGAGAGCGTCGCTCTTGCCGCGATGACTTCTACCCCTGCGGATCTTATCGGAGTCTCGGATATTGTTGGATCAATAAAACCAGGCTTAAAAGCGAATATTTTAGTTACTGACGGCCTCCTTTTCGATAAAGAAACGAAGCTCGTAGAGCATTGGGTGAGCGGAACGCCCACCATCATGTTCGATCGCGATGCGGTAGATATTTCGGGTGAATACGACATCTCGATAGGTAATTTGACGGGTAGCGAAGGGATAAAGCACATTGTTGTAAAAGGAAAGTCGAGTAAAGTAGGTTCTGATAAAGGTTGGAGTGCCACACACGAAGTAAATGACACCACGAGCCACAACGTTTCAGTATCGTTAGACAACAGAACCATCGTTTTAGGATTCGAAACCGATAACGGTCCGTTACGACTTACTGGAAATGTGTGGATGGAAAGTCGAATTTGGGAGGGAGCAGCCTTGTCTTCCGAGGGTGACTGGGTTTCATGGAGCGCTGTGAAAACGGAGTCTAAGTCAGAGTCAGAGCCCGAGTCAGAGACTGAAGCAAAGCAAGACTCTACAAAGACTGCCACGGAAATGGTTATGGGGCAAGTTTTTTATCCCTTCTCTGCGTATGGTTCTCCTGAAAAGACATCGGCTTTAGACCAAACAAAAAAGGCGGTGGTGATCCGAGGAGCGAAAGTTTGGACTTGTGAGGATGAAGGGATATTACAGGAAGCGGACGTGCTACTTTACGAAGGGAAAATTCTAGGAGTGGGAGCGAGGCTTAACGTAGCTGAGTTTTTAAGTGCGGATGTCGAAGTCGAGGAAGTCAACGGACGTGGGATGCACGTTACGCCAGGTATTATCGACGAGCACTCACATATTGCGATTGAGCGAGGAGTTAACGAATCGACACAAGCGAGTAGTGCAGAGGTTTGGATAGGACACTCTTTAAATAGCGAGGACGTAAATATCTATAGACAGCTCGCAGGAGGGGTGACTTGCGCTCAGCTTTTACACGGATCTGCGAACCCGATCGGAGGGCAAAGCGCGATTATCAAGTTTCGTTGGGGATCGCTCCCGAGCGAACTTCTTTTCGAGGACGCTACGCCATTTATCAAGTTCGCCCTTGGAGAGAACGTGAAGCAGAGTAATTGGGGAGATGCGCAAAAAGTTCGATTCCCGCAATCTAGGATGGGGGTAGAGCAAGTTTATTACGACCATTTTATTCGCGCTCGGGAATACGGCGAGGCGATAATAAAATATCGTCACGACCTCTCCAAGACGAGCCGCCGAACTCTTCGTGCTGGACTCGGCCCCATCGCCCCTCGCCGTGATCTTGAACTCGAAACGCTACTTCAAATCCTTAACGAAGAACGCTTCGTGACTTGTCATAGCTACCGACAAGATGAGATTAATATGCTCATGCACGTTGCCGACTCGATGAATTTTCGACTCAATACATTTACGCACATCCTCGAAGGATACAAGGTTGCCGATAAAATGAAGGAACATGGAGCAGGCGGTTCTTCGTTTAGCGATTGGTGGGCTTACAAGTACGAAGTAAAAGATGCGATTCCGTACAACGGAGCTATACTATACGACATGGGTATCACGACAGCTTTTAATAGCGACGACGCAGAAATGGCGCGCCGCCTAAACCAAGAAGCCGCAAAAGCCGTTAAATACGGTAACGTTCCGGAAGAGGAAGCTCTTAAATTCGTCACCCTCAACCCAGCAAAACTTCTACACATCGACCACATAACGGGATCGATAAAAGTGGGGAAGGATGCAGACATCGTGGTTTGGGATGATAACCCACTAAGCATTAACGCCAGAGCTGTTCGCACCTATGTGGAAGGCGAATGTTTATTCAGTTTGGAAAAGGACAGTGAACTTCGCGAATTGATACAAAACGAACGCGCTCGCCTCACCGAAAAGATGATAGCTGCTGGTTCAGGAGCTCCTTCAGGAAAACTACGTCCCCCTTCCGAGGCCATCCGCACCCATTACCATTGTGACACTGTAACCGAGGAAAACAACTAAGAAAATGAAGTTTTTACTATCTACAATACTAGCTTTTTCGTTTTCGTTTTCTTCTGTAGCTCAGCAAACCCCAGCTCCGCCGCAATCTCGTTCCATCATTATCCTCGGAGGGACTGCCCACCTTGGCACAGGAGACGCGATAGAAGATGCCGCAATAGGTTTCCGTAACGGGAAAATAGATTTCGTCGGTCGCACTTTCCAAGCCGATAAGAGCAAATACGACGACATAATTGACGCTACGGGTAAGCAAATTTATCCCGGATTTATAGTGACGAATACCACACTCGGCCTCCAGGAAATCGGTGCCGTCCGTGC
>DQRJ01000115.1 GCA_015663855.1 Flavobacteriales bacterium
CGGCTACCTGCCGTACGGTGCTGCTGTAATAGTTATAGTTTTATTAGCGGGTCAGTTTAATCTACATCACCTATACCATTGGATGGATCAAACTCTTTATCATGAGTTCATGACCGTTGAAGGTGATGTTACTACCTACATGGATACGGAGATTGCTGGTTCTGTAGTAAACCCGAATTACGATCATATTATTGCTGGTAAATCAGGATATTTTACGGCGTGGTTCTTCTGGTTAAGAACTGTAATCTACTTAGCGACATTCCTCGGATTTGCTATGTTATTCCGTAAATGGTCATTACAGGAAGATGCTGAAGCGAGTCTTGACCTACACTACAAGGTGTTTCGTCGTAGTGCACTCTTCTTAGTCTTCTTCGCTGTATTTTCTTCTACTCTTTCTTGGGATTGGTTAATGTCAATCGACCCCCACTGGTTTAGTACTCTATACGGTTGGTACTTATTCTCAGGAATGTGGGTGGGGATGATCATCTTCACACATGTCAGTTTATTATGGCTCAGAACTCAAGGTTACTTTGCTGAGATTAATGATAGTCATATGCATGATTTAGGAAAGTGGATGTTTGCAATCTCAATGTTATGGAGCTACTTATTCTTTAGCCAGTTCATGTTGATTTGGTACTCAAACATTCCGGAGGAGGTAACTTACTACGTAAGCAGAATCTTTACGGATTATAAGGTGCCATTTGTCACTATGTTTGCTATCAACTTCATAGTGCCTTTCTTAGTCTTAATTTCTAGAGACACTAAACGTAATCCGAACTTCCTTATACCAGTTGCCTTTTTAATATTTGCGGGTCACTTCGCAGATGTTTATTTACTGGTTATTCCAGGAACGATGTTTAATCACAATGTCTTCGGTCTTTTCGAAGTGGGGCTTTTCCTTGGATTCCTTGGATTGTTCATTAACAGAACACTAGCCACCCTCGCAAAAGCGCCATTGATAGCTAGGAATCATCCTATGCTACAAGAATCAAAGGACTTGCATTACTGACCCAGAAAAGTAAGCTAACTAATGAAACTTTTAATACTTTTAGTCATAGTTGTAGGCGTAATAGCTGTAGCTCAATTGGCTAAAATCTATCAACTCTCTGCACGCCTCCGTGGACATCGTGAAGAGGAAATTTCGGAAGCTGACACCCGTCTTCAAGGTGCACTTTTGATTGTGTTTATGCTTGTGTTTTTTGGCACGACAATTTGGCAATTCGTACGTTACGGAGACTATTTACCTCCTTCTGCATCATTGCATGGAGAGTCTGTAGATATGTTGATGGACTACAATATGGCATTAATAATTATTGTCTTCTTTATAGTTAACGCAGCTCTATTTGGCTTCGCGTATAAGTATCGTTACAATAAGAACAGAACCGCAAAGTTCTTTCCACATGATAACAGACTAGAGTTAATCTGGACTGTAATTCCATCGATTGTACTCGCTATAATCATTATTTACGGACTTCAAACTTGGACAGAAATGACTGGTCCGGCATCAGATGACGCGATAAGGATCGAGTTATACTCGAAACAATTTGATTGGACAGCTCGTTACTCTGGAGACAATGAAGAATTTGGTGCAACTGATTATAATTTGATTACACCTTCAAATCCACTTGGAATAATTACGCAAGAAGGTATTGACGCGGCACTACTTAAGCTTAACGGTAAAATCTCAAAATTAGAAAACGAGATTAATTCGGAAAAAAGTCATTTGTTGTCTGAAAAGAAAGAAATTGAATCTTCTCTACATCCTGAAGGAAATCATGGACATGGACACTCTGATGATCATGAAATTTCAGCCGATCACAAAAAGCATTTAGAGCATAGACTTCAAATAATAGATGGTATTCTTGATTCTGGCTCTGCAACGATTCTTTCGGAAGCAGCTTATGAAGCAAAGACGGATAAGATTTATCGTCTAGAACGCCATATACAACGAATACTTGAGTTAAACCCATACGAATTAGGCCAAGGTATAGACGCTTGGACAGTGGGTAAGGACGATAGGATTGTAAAGGGAGAGTTTCATCTACCTCTAGGAAGAGAAATTGAGTTTATTTTCCGTTCTCGCGATGTAATCCACTCAGCTTTAATGCCTCATTTCCGTGCACAAATGAATACGGTTCCTGGTTTACCTACTCGTTTCAAGATGACTCCTACTATTACTACAGATAGCATGAGAACAATTCTCGATAACCCGGACTTTGATTACATCCTTCTCTGCAACAAAATTTGTGGTTCAGCTCACTTTAATATGAGTATGAACATCGTCGTTGAGACTCAGGAAGAATACGATGCATGGCTTACCAAGCAGAAGGTTTATATCTCAGAAAATAACTGATTATGGAAGGACACTCTCATCACAAAGAAAGCTTCATTACGAAGTATGTTTTCACTCACGATCATAAGATGATCTCTAAGCAGTTTTTAATTACTGCTATAGTTATGGGTGTTACCGGGGTTACAATGTCAGTTCTTTTCCGTCTTCAATTAGGATGGCCAGGAGAAAGCTTTGCAGTACTCGAAGCATTTTTAGGTAAGTGGGCTCCGGGTGGAGTTCTAGATAGAAATGCTTATTTAGCTTTAGTTACAATTCACGGAACCATTATGGTTTTCTTTGTTTTAACGGCTGGTCTTTCGGGAACGTTCTCGAATCTTCTAATTCCACTTCAAATTGGAGCTAGAGATATGGCATCAGGATTCCTGAATATGCTCAGCTACTGGTTTTTTGCTGCGTCATGTGTGATAATGTTATTCTCATTATTCGTTGAAGGTGGAGCGGCTTCTGCAGGGTGGACGATTTATCCACCACTTAGTGCTTTGCCTCAAGCTATTCCAGGGTCTGGTATGGGTATGACCCTTTGGTTAATATCGATGACCTTATTCATTGTGTCGTCTCTTTTGGGATCTCTGAATTATATCGTAACGATAATTAACTTGAGAACAAAGGGTTTGAGTATGACGAAACTCCCATTAACAATTTGGGCATTCTTAATTACTGCGATTCTTGGAGTTCTTTCTTTTCCAGTATTAGTTTCTGCTGTCGTTCTTCTTATGATGGATAGAATGATGGGTACGGCATTCTTTTTGAGCGACATCTTTATCGGTGGAGAAGCTCTAGATGCTACGGGTGGTTCACCTATTCTATACCAACACCTTTTTTGGTTCCTGGGTCACCCAGAGGTATATATAGTATTACTACCTGCTCTTGGGATTAGTTCAGAGGTAATCGCCACAAACTCACGTAAGCCGATCTTCGGATACAAGGCTATGGTTGGTTCATTGTTGGCTATTGGATTCCTATCATTCATAGTTTGGGCTCACCACATGTTCGTTACGGGCATGAATCCATTCCTAGGATCTGTATTTGTATTCACAACTCTATTGATAGCGATTCCTTCTGCGGTTAAAGCGTTTAACTATATCACTACTCTTTGGAAGGGTAACATTCGTTTCACACCTGCAATGCTATTCAGTATAGGTCTTGTAAGTACTTTCCTTACAGGAGGTCTAACAGGAATCATATTAGCTGATTCAGCTCTAGATGTTACGGTACACGATACGTACTTTGTAATCGGTCACTTCCATATTGTTATGGGACTATCAGCAATTTTCGGAATGTTTGCCGGTGTTTATCATTGGTTCTCGAAAATGTTTGGAAAAATGATGAATACTAAG
>DQRJ01000118.1 GCA_015663855.1 Flavobacteriales bacterium
AAATGGAAATTAAAGAGGTCGAATTCGTAAAGAGTAGTGCACATCCTAGGGAATGCCCTAAAATGGATAGGCCTGAATATGCTTTTATAGGCAGATCTAATGTGGGTAAGTCCTCGCTAATAAACATGTTAGTCGGAAGGAATTCCATGGCGAAAATTTCAAGTACGCCTGGTAAGACGCAACTGATAAATCACTTTGCAATTAATGGGCTAGAGCTTTCGGATAATAAGGACGTGACGCCATGGTATCTGACAGACTTGCCAGGGTTTGGTTATGCGAAAATCAGTAAGTCGGAGAGAATAAAGTGGGAGAGGACTTCGAGGCAGTATTTAGAAGGCAGAAAAAACCTTCTTTGCACAATGATGCTTGTGGATTCTAGATTAAAGGCTCAGAAAGTTGATCTCGAATTTATGGCGTACTTAGGAGAGGTTGGTCTGCCATTCGTATTGGTCTTTACGAAAGTTGACAAATTGAATAAAACTGAAAGGGCAGCTTTTCTGTCAAAATACGAGGATGTTATGCTCAAACAGTGGAGTAAAATGCCTCCCGTATTCATTACGAGTGCCACCAAAGGAGATGGGCGAGATGAGCTGTTGAGCTTTATCGAACAAACGAACTTGTTGTTCTAAGACTTCTTGTCTATTGTTCCGTCGTCTTTAAGAACCCCGATTCTTTTTGCTAATTCACGAGTGAAGCCTCGAATAGCTTCTGCGTGAGCTTTATCAGAGGTCGATCTCTCGAATGAGTCGGCTAAAGTCATCATGGTTTGGACTATAAAGTGACGCATCTCCTCAACACTCATGCTCTTCGTCCAAAGGTCCATGTTCATTGCGCTACCGTCCTTCTCGTCCCACATTGCAAGCGCCATAGCTTTAGCGGTTCTCTCCTTGATGTCTCCGCCTTCAGCATTCCAAACAATATCTGTTGGAACGTGGTTTTCATCTGTGCTAACAGTGATTTTAATAATGTTATCGGCCATAATTATCGTTCAGGTCTGTATGATTTAAGAAAAGGCAAGTGGTCGCGTTCGTTAAAAAGATCTTCAACAGTTAGGTCAGTGTTTTTATTCATGTAATCCTCCACAATTTGCCATCCCATCCAGATTCCCAACCTATCGGGACTTTCTTGTGGAATGGAACCTGCTTTCGTAAATGGTCCATCTGACAGCCACCGGTTGTATATCGTTCTGTTTGTCTCGAAAATGACTTTAGAAGGTTGTAATTCTATCCAAATTGCACTCTCGTTTGCTTTAGCCCAAACCAGATCTTCCGGAGTCCAATCCATTAGGACATGCTCGTGTGATTTAGGCAAGCATTTGTCGACAAGCCAAATAATTTTACCCCAATAAAGTATGTCGTCGATGCACCTTTCACCAGAATATCCTCTCGATGCAAAATTCACAAGCATCCATCCTTTGAAAGCATCTGCAGCCATTAAATCGGGGTGCATCCGGAGTTGTTGGTATCGAGGGAATCTCTCAGGCGGTAGTAGCCCGACGATAGGATGATCGGGTCCCATAAACCACTCCAGTCCTACGGCTAGATATTCTTCACGGGGGTATATGGCGTAGTTGAAAGCACTATTCATCCAAATAATTTCCGGCACTGGCTCTAACGGCATTAAAGCGTGAAATCGTTTAAATCCGTCTTCCAGAATTAATTCGACCGATTTCAAGTAAGCTTCGTTGCCTGAAGTCGTGTCAATCGCCTCGAACGTCGCGCGGGTGTCCGGGTGAGCGAGGAATCTTCGTAGTTCCGATATCGTTGTCGATTCGTTCGAATTCCCGATTCGAAGTATATCCTCCGAGTAGTCGTCCCAAAACGATCCGTACTTATTTCGAACCTTTGCAAGTGCGACCGAATCATTTTCGTCGATAAGTTCAAGCTCGCCTATGAAGTTTCTACAAGAAAACTCCTTCTCAAGTTCGACCTTAGTGGGGTCGATTTCCCATCGATCACTTCCACACGAAGAAAAAGTAAGAGCGAAAAACGCAATAAACACGAAGGTTTTAGAGTTGTTCACTCTTGTCCACAATCCACTTCGTGATAAAGTGGTACGAATTTCGCTTGTTAGCATGCTATCAGCGTTTAATTTTACTTTCACAACTGCAAAGATGAGAAGACTTATGCGTACGAATCAAATATCTACCCTATCAACCTTGATTTTGGTTGTTTTTTCTGCAAGCCTGAGTTTGCTTTTCTCAACAGAATCAACAGCTCAGGACTTTAGAATGGGTCTTGCAATAAGCCCTAACGTAGCGTGGATGGTGTCTACCGATTACGATCACGAGCCTCGTGGAGCGAGAATTAATTTCGGTTACGAGTTTATTGCGGACATACTTTTCACGAACAACTATGCTTTAGGACTCGGAGTCCACATATTTAATACAGGCGGAGATGTTCGATATCTCGTAGTCGATCCTGAAAATGATGATTACTTGATGAACGTTGATAGATCGTATAAATTACAGTATGTGGAGCTGCCTTTTACTTTTAAGATGCGTACGAAAGAGATGGGGTACACGACTCTGTATGGAAAATTTGGTCTAGGATTAGGATTGAATATTAAGTCTGAGGCGGATGAAGCGCGGTATAGAAGTTATCAGGAGGTAATAAACGGGGAATGGAGCACTTACAATGTAGGTGGATCTCCGATCAGAGATCGAATTGAAATTGATTCGGATATTAGATTGTTTAGAGCGGCTATGATAATAGGCGGTGGACTTGAGAGAACACTCAGCGGCACAACAGCCCTTACAGTGGGCCTTAATTACAATGCTGCGTTCACCAACACTCATAAAAACATGAGTCTTGTGAAAGTAGATTCGGCGCAATCGCCTGTTGTAGTTAGTAATGAGCCGTCAATTGGTGATATGAGGGGACACGATAGTTTTCTTGAGCTTTCTGTCGGGATTCTTTTTTAGAAATGTCTTTTAGACCAAACAAAGTCATCGCCCACATCGTTTCCTGGCTGGATTCGTATGCGGTAAATGCAAATGCTAAGGGGTTTGTAGTAGGGGTTTCGGGCGGTATTGATTCGGCCGTTACCGCAACGCTTTGTCTTATGACGGGCAGGCCTGTTTATATCATGGATATGCCGATTCTTCAAGCCTCTACAGAGCTTTCTCGTTCGCTTGAGTTACGTGAGTCTTTATCGAAACGATTCGACAACACAAACATCAGAACCGTTTCGTTAACAGATACGTACGAAGCCCTACAGGCCACTCTTTCGCTCGAAAGCAACGCAGATCTAGCCCACGCAAACACTCGAGCTCGCCTTCGCATGACCGCGCTTTATGCTATCGCCGCTGAGCGAAACGCACTTGTAGTGGGGACTGGCAATAAAATCGAAGATTTCGGAGTCGGGTTTTTTACGAAATACGGTGATGGAGGTGTGGATTTGAGTCCCATCGCAGATTTGGTCAAGTCGGAAGTTTTCGCTTTAGGCCTAGAGCTATGCGTTCCGCAATCTATCCTCGACGCTGCTCCCACCGATGGGCTTTGGGGCGATGAGCGCAATGATGAAGACCAAATAGGTGCTAGCTATCCCGAACTTGAACAAGCCATGGCGTTTATCGCGAATTCAGGTGACCCTTCGATTCTCGAAGGCCGCCCCCTTGAGGTTTATAATATCTACACAAAGCTTAACGCTCAGAACCGTCATAAAATGGTCCCCATCCCCGTCTGCACTATCCCAGGCGATTTGTAAATCTCTAGTCTTTCGTGTCGATGATGATGGTTACGGGGCCGGAATTTACTAGTGAGACTGACATATCCGCGCCGAACTCTCCGGTTTCGACATGGGAGTTCGAGATTGAGCGGCATTCCGAAATAAATCGTTCGTAGAGTGGGATTGCAAGGGAGGGATGGGCAGCTCGTACGAACGAAGGGCGCGTCCCTTTTTTCGTAGAGGCGTGGAGTGTAAACTGAGATATTATTAACAAACCCCCATTTACGGAATCGACATTTAGATTCATCTTGCCCTCGTCGTCGGAAAATATCCGTAAACTCACGATTTTTTTAGCGAGTTTTATCACGTCTTCTTCCGTGTCGTTGTGTTCTATGCCTAGTAAAATAAGGAGGCCGAGCGAGGTTTGGCCTATGATTTTATCATTAACGGTGACGGATGCATTTAAAACCCTCTGAATAACTGCTCTCATTTGCGAAAGTTAGTGTGATAAACGCTTAAAAAGGGGCTTCAGATTGTTACCTTTGCACATTCAAATTGAAGCATTTTAAAATCGATTCTATGCCTACTATGACTGCCTCTCAAGCCCCCGCTACTATTGCTCAAGCGAAAGACATGGGTCTTACCACCGATGAATTTGCAGC
>DQRJ01000064.1 GCA_015663855.1 Flavobacteriales bacterium
CCGGGGACGACTTCGTTAGCGAGCCTGTCCTTTAAAGCTCGGATGCTACCATCGCCTCCTTCGGGAGTGGGATAGAGAGTGTGCATCGTGCCTACGAACACTTCACGGGCGGCGAATGAACTAAGGACTGCAATTCCCATTTTACCATCGTATCCAAGAGGTCGGACGGCAGGTTCGATAAAGTCTCCCATAGAGCCGAGCCAAGATTGTTCAAGTCGGATGCCGGGATCGAGAGCTGCTCGCTCTTCGAGTGATCCAGGCCCCATAAACCCTAGAGACCAAAGTATTATTGAGATTACAAGTATTACACTTCCTGCGGCTCGAATAAAGATGCCTGCTTGACGTAGGGATTGGCCTAGTACGGACTTGAGAGAGGGGAGACGGTATGGAGGCCACTCTTCGGCTGCTTCGGCTCGGTTATCGGGGTTCGGGAGGGAGCGATGTATTATGAAAGCTAGGGCGAGAGCCGACAGGGCGCCGATGACGTAAAGTCCATAAAGGAATAGACCTTGGAGATTGAACCATCCGAAGATTTTTTCGTCGGGGACGGCGAAGGCGATAAGGAAAGCGTAAACGGGGAGGCGTGCGGAACACGTCATCATGGGGGTGACGAGGATGGTGAGGAGTCGAGATCTACGGTCGGAAATGGTACGGGCTGCCATGATAGCTGGGACCGCACAAGCGAGACCGCCCACGAGGGAGACGGAGCTTCTTCCAGTAAGCCCGAGTCGTCTGAAAAAACGGTCGGAAAGGTATCCGAGACGAGCCATATACCCAGAGTGTTCTAGGAAGGCGGTGAATCCGAAAAGTATAGCGATTTGGGGTACAAAAACGAAAATTCCTGAGAGCCCGGAAAGCACTCCATCGACTAAAAGACTGGTATACCAAGACGCGGGTAAAACCTCCGTTAGATATGAAATAGCCGATGTGAAAGCTCCGTCGATTAGGTCCATCGGATAAGTCGCCCAGCTGTAAATCGCTTGGAACATACTGAAAAACAGCGCCGCGGAGATTAGATTCCCCCAAATAGGATGGGTGAGTACGGCATCGATTTTTTGCTGGTTTTTGAGGGCTTTTCGCTGTAGAATTTCACGCTCTTTTACTGGTTTTCCAGCTTGGTTTAGGAGATTGCGAACAATTTTCATACGACCCCCCGCTTCTTCGAGCTGGAGTCCAGCTGGGGATGAGGTCGAAGCTTCTCTCGCCTCCTTCCAGGCCGTTTTTTCGGAAGGGGTAAGCCAATCCGGTGCTTTGTTCATCCGGGTGAGGTGGCAGAGATATCCGAGTGTTCCGTTCGGCATCGAGGCATTGAGAATATCTAGACTCTTTTTTATGCTTTTAGGAACGTCGCGTAAAACCGAACATGATGGGGGGAGGTGGAGAAGGGAGGCGAAATCTTTTGCCCACTTGCGGGGGTCTTCGTTGAGAGCGTGAATCTCCCTGACCGGCAATCCTAATCCGGCTTCTAAAATTTCGCACAGCAACGGGTCTTCCGCCTCGAAATCCATTCGATTTAATAAGAGTAAGGTCGGGATTTCTAACTCTCGTATCTGAAGCGCTAAAAATAATTGCCCTTGCAAGGTGGCTCTGTCAGCGATGAGCCAAACCACATCTGGTTTATTCTCCCAGTCGGGATTAAGCAAAGCGTTTTCTGTGACGCGACCATCATCGGTTTGGGCATGAAGATTATAAATCCCTGGAAGATCAATGAATGTCCAATTCTTCGCCCCTTCCACCGCTCCTGTCGCGATGCACGCCTCTACAGTAACCCCCGCTAGATTTCCCACAGCGGTACGCACACCCGTAATTCGGGAGAAAAGACTGGACTTTCCAGTGTTCGGATTACCTACGAGGGCGATAGTTGTTTTCACAGCTACAAAGTTGCTCCGTTTACGCCTTGTCACAATCCCCTTTTTAGGTCAATTTTACAATTATTTTATCGAGGTTGAAGCCAAGATTTGGGATCCTGGGGCGAGCGTTCTGATCCGGCAACTTTCCAAACCTCGAAATGCACCGATGTCCCTTTCGGACCGTCCCAAGCAACTCCTAATTTTGTCGCTCTATCAATCGTATCGCCCTTTTTTACTTCAACGTTTTCGAGATTACTGTATACAGTTCTATACCCCCCGTGCGTAACGATTACGGTCTCTCCTGCACCGGGGAAAGCGAAGATGCTACTGACGGTACCTCCGAAAATCGAGAACACCGAGGTTCCGGAATCGGTCGTAATATCTATCCCGTTACTTTCTATAGTAATGCCGGCGATTGTGGGATGTTTATGACGCCCGAAATCTCTTGTAACGACACCTCTCGCAACCGGCCACGGTAGATTCTTTCGATTTTTCTCAAACTCTTCGGACACGATTTTACCAGCTGGAGTTAATGCGTACTCTCCTGCTGCTGACGCCCGTTCGGCTTCGATTTCGGCTTCAATAATGCGTTTTATCTCGTTATTTAGGCGCTGTCTTTCTTTTTCCTGCTTTTTCAGAGTTTTCCTCAGACGCTTCTCTTCTCGTTTTATCTCGGCGACTAGGTCAGCACGAATCGAGCGGTCTTCATTAAGAGCGTCTCTCTCAGATTCTTTGTCGGAAAGAGCATTAGTAACGGATTCTCGTTCATTAGTCAGAACTTCTCGGGTGGAAGCAAGAGAACTTCGTGCTTCGGTAATATCATCTGCCTGCTTCTTACGAATTTCCGCATAAGATTGAAGCATACGAAACCTAAGAGCGGCTTGGCTAAAATCCTCAGCCGCAAAGACGAACATCAGAGGATTACTCGAGAGCTTCATCCTATACGCTTGTTGAATCATCAACTCATACTCCTCCTTCAAAACCTCGATGTGCCCCTCAAGAGATCTAATCTCTGAATCTGCACTTTTCGTAGATCTCTCAAGTGATCTAATGGTGGATTGAAGATGCCTAATCAGCCTCTCACGAAGCTCTATCTGTCTGTCGATAAGTGTAACCTTCGAACTCGCCTCATTTCGATTCTTTTTCGCCTCACTAATCAGTCTTGTAGTGGTCTCTAATTGCTCCTCAATTCGCTTCCTCTCCTGAGTAAGCTCTTCTTTTTTTTGAGTATTTTCAATAGTTTGGGCTTTAAAATCAGGTAAAGTAGCAGGCGCAAGGCCAAACAAAAGCGCTACCACTAGCCCCCTCCCTTGTCCTCGAAAAAAAGTAAAAACCAACTTTTTATAATAATGAGTTTTAAAGTGATTTACGACGTTCATAATCTTCAGGGGGGTCGAATGGAAGGTCGTACTTGCGATTTATTCTGCTTCTACGAATGTGGAGAGTACACCTTAAATCTATCCCGTTTCCGAATGCCGTCAAGTGCGTTTTCGTAGGAAGTAGTCCCTGCCTATGCCCTTCGTCACCAGAACGTTCAACTTTTAGCGTGAGCCCGCTTGATAGATCGACAAAAACATCCATGACCGGCATAAACGAAAGCCCATCAAACCAATACCGCTTAATTATCAACTCCTTTTCATCAGTGCGATCTATCATCCTTTTCGCCTTCCTATCCTTGATCGTAACATAAATTTCACAGTGTGGATTTATCGCTATCTCCCGTTCATCAACACCTCCTAATAGCTTTTTTACGCTTCGAGGAAATTTTTCAATAATAAAGTAATTTCGAGCATCAACTTTAGAGATGAATTTATCTTTTCCTTTATTCAGACCAAGTGGATACCCCGAGAATAAAGACTGAAAGGTGTAGAAATCAAAGGGGAGGCCAGTGGTTTGGCCTAATTCATCATAATTACCTTCGAAAACAAATTTATTAGAGGGCACTTTACTTATGACGCGGACTGAGTCGGGCAATAGAAGGATGCGAGCCATTTCCACACCGAGTGCGGGCGAAATGCTAATCCAAATTGCACTATCGCGAGCCATCTTGACGCTCATAGTAAAAGATTCGGACTCGCCATCGAGCTCTATGTCAGTATCCATTTTAAACCCAATCCATTCCCAATCTAACGCCTCTTTCTCGACGTGCTTTAAGATATTCGATGCATCTCTTGACCGTATCGGCTTCCCGTCAGCAATCCTACGCTCGTTAGAACACCCAGTCGTAGTAACGCTTAGGATAACGAGCACTAAAAGCCCCCATATTTTACTTCGCACAATCATTCTTTACCAATAACTGGGCGATTTAATTTTTCGTTAAGTCTTGTCTTGCCCCCGCCGGCTACTATAGCTCTTTCCCACAATTCAAAAGCCCTTTCGCTTTCTCCTAGAGAATATCGAATATCACCTTCTCTTTCGAGGAATACCGCCTCTGGTGAATTAAGTAGGGCTTGGGCTTCAACTATCCAATCTAAAGCATCCAAATTCCTGACTAAAAGATGGAGTATTAGAGCCTGAGTATCCATGAAGTTAGGCTCATTGGGGACTAGTTCATTAGCTTTAGTACTCCACTTTAAAGCATCTTGAATACGCTGATTATCAGTTGCCAAGTAGTATGCGTGATTATTCATAACGTAAGGCGAACTGTCGTGAATTAAACTCTTCTCAAAGGTGTCATATGATTCCTCTTTCTCACCGAACTCTCGATATGAAAAAGCAAGTTCGTTGAGCAAGGCTGCGCGAGTTTTCGGAGCATCAATTAATACTGCTAGACCGTTTTTAAAAAGAGTGATTGCTTCTTTGTAGTGTTTTAACTCTTTATGTCCATTTCCGTAATAAAGGAAAATTAGTGGTTCAAGAGGAAAGACCAAACTCGCTTGTTCACCCGCCTCAATCAAAACTTCCCATTGTTTTAAATCGTGAATAATCCCTAGATAATCTAGATGTACTTTTAATGAAGAGGGATCCTCTAATACAGCAACTTGCAGAGCAAATTCCGCCCTTGTAAAATCACCTTTATTATACCAATGCAATCCTGCATAATGCATAATTTCAGCATTTCGAGGGTGAATCTCAACGGCAATTTCAAGTAGCCCTTCAAAAGCCTCTATCCCACCTTTATTCTGAAATTCAGAAAGAAAAAACTCATCAATTATGAGTAATTTATCATGGGGGTCAACTTCATCGGACTTTAATATCTCAAGCTTCAGTTCATACGCTTCTTCAATCATCCCTACAGCAAAGTATGCGTCAGATAATGTAATCACACCTTCCATGTAGTTGGGGTGACTTCTTGCCAATCCTTCAAGTATGGAAATAGCGCTTTCGTATTCTTGAATAATAAACGCCATCAACCCCTTATGGTAGATGAACTTAGGTTCGTCCGGGAAGTCGTTTGCAGCGTTGGATAAAAATTCGTCAAATTTCTCAAATTCAAATTCTGAAATCAGGATCAGCATTAATTTGTCTAATCTCACTTCAACATTTGGTGCGATTTCATCTTCGTAAAACGCTAATAATTGGTATGCGTGCCAGGCCTTGCCCTCTTTTAAAAAGACATCGGAGCATTCTCGGAGCGCCTCTAAATCTCCAGGTCTTTTTGCAATCCAAATCTCAAAGTCTTTCGCCGCTTCATCTAAATTCCCAGTTGCAGCAAGCGCCCTCCCCCTGTAATACCTAAACCAATCGTTTTCTTCGTCAAGATCTACAGCTAGGTCTAGATGAGCTAAAGCAGCCTCCATCCTTCCAAGTTCGAAGTCTATTTTTCCTAGATCGTAATGGAAAGATGCTATATCGGGCTCTTCATCCGAACATCTAAGGAAACAGGTATAAGCAGCTTCCTTATCCCCTTTAAGTAAATGTTGAGTGCCGTTGAAATAATTGCGTTGAAGAGCTTCCGATAAGCCCTCTTCCGAACTAACCAAATGGTTAGATCCAGAACATCCCCCGGCAATAAGCGAAGTAAAAATTAAAAATATGTAGAAAAAATTCCTCACCCTTTATGAATCACCTTTCTTAACGCCAATAGTACAGAAGTCGCCAATGCTTAAGTCCTGTGCGTCACCATAAACGGCGACTTTCGCGCCTATCATAGACCCCTTGATATTCGAATGTTCAATTGTTGTGTCGCCCTGGATAAGGGAATCGACAATGTTAGAGTTCGAAATTGAAGTGTTAGCTCCGAGGCTTACGTGGGGACCGATAATAGATCGTTCGATTTTTACATTGGGGCCGATAAAGCACGGAGGTATGATTACGCTGTCGGTTACCTGAGCGCTTGAGTCTATGCCGGTGCCGTTGTGTAGTCGATTTTCTTCTTGGAGGATATCGAGCACACGACGGTTCGTTTCTACTGTGACCGCTTTATTTCCGCAATCCATCCACTCCGTGACCTCTCCAGCAACGAAAGTAAGACCGGATTTGGTCATGTTGCGCAAGGCGTCGGGAAGTTGATATTCCCCTGCAAGCATGATGTCGTTATCGATTAAGTAATTTAATTCTTTCTTGAGTCTTGCGCCGTCACGAAATGAGTAGATACCGATCATAGCGAGGTCGCCCACAAATTCTGTCGGCTTTTCTACGTAATCGATTATTCTTCCCGACTCGTCTGTTACGACTACCCCGAATGCAGACGGGTCCTCTATCCTTTGCACGAAAAGCACTCCATCAGATTCCGGATCGATAGAAAAATCGGCACGGAATAAAGTATCGGCAAACGCTACAACTACGGGCCCTTCTAAGCACTCCTCTCCACAAAGTATTGCGTGCGCAGTACCTAACGGCTCGTCTTGATAACGAATCATCCCTTCGGCCCCAAGTCGACTCGCCACAGCTAGTAAATCCTTTTCTACCTCTTCTCCAAACCTCCCTGTCACAAATGCGATTTTCTTTACCGGCACAGGCAACGTCCTCACGATATCTTCCACAAGTCGCTCAACAATAGGCAATCCTGCAACAGGAACAAGCGGCTTCGGAGTAGTAAGAGTATGTGGTCTCAGACGACTTCCTCGTCCCGCCATAGGAATTACAATATTCATTTTTCGCTTCTGTTTTCGCTGTTATTTGCCAATATTAACGTCATTTTTACTTAACACCTGTACTACCAAATCCTCCAGCTCCACGATCTGTTTTAGGCAGAATTTCAACCTCAGTCCAATCTAATTGCACATAACGTGCCAAAACAAGCTGCGCAATCCTTTCACCATCCTCAACAGTAAACGCTGAAACTCCGTGGTTTATTAAGATAACGCCCACATCTCCTCTATAATCAGCATCAATAGTGCCTGGAGAGTTTAAAACAGTAACCCCATGTTTATAAGCGAGCCCTGAACGAGGTCGAACCTGAGCTTCCGTTCCTGGGGGCAAAGCAAGCTGAATCCCAGTAGGAATTAATCGATGTTCCCCGGGATTTAAAACCACAGAATTATCGAGCGAAGCCCTTAAATCTAAGCCGGCACTTTGTGGCGTGCTGTAAATCGGCAAATCGTGCTTACTTCCGTTAATTACGGCAACCTCTAAAGTCTGAACGGAATTGCTAGAGCTACTTAATTCACTCATTTTCCTGGAAATTTTGCATGACGCTTCTCAATAAAAGCAGTAGTTCCCTCCTTAAAATCATCAGTCCCGAAACACTTCCCGAATTCATCAATCTCGACTTGATATCCATCCACACCATCAGTATATCCAGCAAGAATAGCATTAATCGCGGCTGTAAGTGCTGTAGGAGCATTGCGCTTAATCTTCTTCGCAATTCCCATCACGGCATCCATAAGTTCAGCCTGTTCCACCACCATATTCACAAGCCCATTCGCAAGAGCCTCCTCCGCGCTAATCATCCCTGCGGTCAGAACCATCTCCATTGCCTTTCCCTTTCCCACTAGCTGTGCCAAACGTTGAGTTCCACCATACCCTGGAATCACACCTAAACTAACTTCAGGTAATCCCAGTTTTGCATTAGTAGAAGCAACTCGAATATGAGCTGCCATAGCAAGTTCTAATCCTCCTCCTAAAGCGAATCCGTTTACCGCCGCAATTACCGGTTTACCGCTTCTTTCTATCCTATCAAACAGAGTAGCCTGTCCTAATGCCGCTAAATCCTTTCCCTCATCTTTAGAAAACCCCGCAAATTCGACGATATCAGCTCCAGCAACGAAAGCTTTTTCTCCCGATCCGGTGATAACGATTACTTGAACGTCAGTGGCGGTTTGGGCTGCTTCAACATATTCGGCAAGTAGAGCTATAACGCTGCTATTTAGCGCATTAAGTTGCTTAGGGCGATTGATGGTCAGGGTCAGGACGCCATCAATTTTATCTTGGAGAATCATAGTCTCATTGTTTGCTTCACTCATAAGTGCCAAATTAAGCACGCGCGGACGGATTTACACGGTCAATTTGCCCATTCCCGGACGGCTTGCTAACAAGTGCTTTGTGTATGAATTCGATGGAGAATTGAAGATAGTATTCGCAGATCCCTCCTCTACAATTTCGCCATCTTTCATTACTAGAATCCTATCACAAACAGAGTGAATCACTCCCAAATCGTGAGAAATAAAGAGATAAGCTAGTGATCGTTTTTTCTGAATATCAGATAGTAAAGTTAGGATTTGGGCTTGAATTCTGAGATCAAGAGCCGCGACGCTTTCGTCGAGGATGAGCAATTCCGGCTTTACCGCCAATGCTCTTGCGAGTACAATTCTTTGTCGCATCCCCCCGCTAAAAGCACCAGGATAACGACTCAAATCACTTGCCATTAACCCCACCTCCTCAAGTAATTCGCCTGCTATTTTTGTTTTAGCAGCCCTCGTAAGTTTGGAACCATCAGCCGACATTCCGATTGCTTCGGATAAGGCATTTCCAATGGTCATTCTTGGGTTCAAAGCACTAAAAGGATCTTGAAATACTGGTTGCGCCCCCCTTCGAAAGGCTTTCATGCCTTGCCTATCTCCCAAATCTAATTCCTCCCCCTTCCAAAACACCACACCTTCCGTTGGACTTTCAAGGCCTAGCATCAATCTCCCTAACGTGGATTTCCCACATCCGCTTTCCCCTACAAGCCCCACTCTTTCACCATTCCTGATTTTCAAATTCACTCGATTTACCGCCACAAATTCACTGACGACTTTCCCAAACAAATTTTGCTTTACAGCGTACTTCAATACTAGGTCTCTCCCCTCAGAAATAACATCGTCCTTCACCTCAACTTCCTTGCCAACTCTTTGAGGCCTTGAAGCAATCAACTCCTTAGTGTAAGCGTTTTCAGGACTATCAAGAACTTCAGGGCAATCACCCCTTTCCACGACCTCCCCCTTTCTCATTACCACAATAAAATCGGCAATATCCCGCACCACATCCAAGTCGTGAGTAATAAAAAGAATGCCTAAATTTCGTTCTTTCTGTAACCTCCGCAGTAGTTGTAATACTGTAGCTTGTACTGTAACGTCTAATGCCGTTGTCGGTTCGTCTGCAACTAGAATTTTAGGATTGCAGGCCAAAGCCATGGCAATCATAACCCTCTGTTTTTGGCCTCCACTCAATTCATGAGGATACTTATCAATCGAAGTCTCAGGTTCAGGTAATTCGACCTCTTTAAATAACTCGATCACCTTTTTACGGGCCTCCATCTTGCTCATCCCCAAGTGAATCTGAAGCGGTTCCGCCACCTGCTTTCCGACCTTCATCGATGGGTTCAATGAGGACATGGGATCTTGAAAAACCATGCTAATGTCTCGTCCCATCGGAGTTCGAGGGGCCCCATCGGCATCGATCCACACCTCGCCATTTACACCTCGTACTTCACCACTTACGACTCGCCCACTCGATGGGAGAAGCCCCATAATGGCGGTCGAAGTAACCGTCTTTCCCGAGCCGGACTCGCCTACGATCGCAGTAGTCTTTCCCGGGAAAACATCGAAACTGACTCCTGCAACTACGACCTCGTCAAAGGCGATAACCAAATCATTTACTTGCAGGACAGGTTTCGTTTGAGGCATAAACTAAAGTGTTCCTCTACTTTCTTGTTCGCGCTCGATCGCTTCGAACAACGCTTTAAAATTCCCTTTACCGAATGACGTAGCGCCGTTTCTTTGGATTATTTCGAAGAACATGGTCGGTCGATCTAGAAGGGGCTTTGTAAATAACTGGAGTAAGTATCCATCCTCGTCTCTATCGATTAATATCCCCAGCTTCTTTAATGGTTCGAGGTCTTCTTCGATTTCGCCCACTCGATCTAGAATGTCGTCGTAATAGGTTTCGGGAACGTATAGGAAGTCAACTCCCCTCGCTTTAAGAGCGGTAACGGTCTTTACAATGTCGTCCGTTGCTACAGCGATGTGCTGACATCCAGCTCCCTCGTAATAGTCGATGTATTCTTCGATTTGAGACTTCTTACGGCCTTTCGCGGGCTCGTTAATCGGAAACTTAATCCGTCCGTTTCCGTTACTCATCACCTTCGACATCAAAGCAGTGTACTCGGTCGAAATATCCTTATCATCGAAGGAAATGATTTGGGCAAAGCCCATCACCTCATCATAAAACTTAACCCAAGTATTCATCTGACCCCAATCCACATTCCCCACCATATGATCTATAAACTTTAAGCCAGTTTCCTCGGGCTTGTACTCAGGATTCCACGCCTTGTAACCAGGCATGAAAACACCCTCATAATTATGTCTTTCTACGAAAACGTGTATCGTCTCTCCGTAAGTGTGAATAGCGCTTAATACTACTTCTCCATTCTCATCAGTTCGCACCTCAGGTTCGAAAGCACTCTTCGCCCCTCGTTTTGTGGTTTCTTCCCAACTTTTTCTAGCATCTTGAACCCAAAGAGCAATACTCTTTACGCCATCTCCGTGATCGTTCAAGTGTTTGTTTAGATCTCCGTCGGAGTGAAGGGGGGTGGTCAGAACGAGAATGATTTTATCTTGCTTTAGCACATACGAAACAGAGTCTTTAGAACCGGTCTCTAATCCCTTATAAGCATGGGGTTGGAATCCCCAAGCGGTCATGTAGTAAAATGCACTTTGCTTTGCATTACCGACGATAAACTCAACATGATCAGTGCCTAGAAGAGGTAGAAAATCAGCCGCTTCTTGAATGATTTTATCTAATTGAGGGATAGTATTATCTGACATAGGATATTATTTTTCGATCCAAGATTTATAGTAATCAGGGTCTTCTAAATCTAATGCTTGTTGAGTTAAGTGTAACGGCTTGAATGTATCTACCATTACAGCAGTTTCGGGCGTTTCTGTCTCTCCAATACTCTCCTCAATTGTTCCAGGATGCGGTCCGTGAACAATTCCAGCGGGATGTAAAGTGAGTTGGCCTGGTTGTACACCGATTCGGCTCATAAAGTCTCCATCGACATAGTAAAGAAGCTCATCAGAATCTATGTTGCTGTGGTTATATGGAGCGGGTATAGAATCTGGGTGGTAATCATAAAGTCGAGGAACGAAACTACAGATTACGAAACCGGATGATTCAAAGGTTTGGTGTGTAGGAGGAGGGAGATGAATACGGCCGGTGATAGGCTCGAAATCATCAATATTGAATGCATATGGGAACAGGTAACCGTCCCAGCCCACAACATCAAAAGGGCTAGCTGCATAGATATAGTCGTGGAGATGACCATTCTTGCGGATACGGACCAAATATTCACCGAGCTCTTTGTTTACCACAAGCTCACTAGGAGTACGGAAATCGCGCTCACAGAACGGACTGTGCTCAAGAAGTTGGCCGAAGTTATTGCGATATCGCTTCGGGGTAAATACGGGTGAAGAAGATGAAATGATAAGCAATCGATTTTCTTCAGCAGAAAAATTAATACGATAAATTATCCCCTTCGGAATTACTAGATAATCCCCTTTTCGGAAAACGATGTTCCCAAACATTGTTTCGAGAACCCCCTCGCCGTGATGAACGAAAATCACCTCGTCTTGGTCTGAATTCTTGTAGTACGTCTCTTCCTCAACTTTGGGAGGTGCAGCTAATTCAATCGTAAGATCCGAGTTAAACAATATAGGCACTCTAGAATCGAGAAAGTCCTTGCCGGGCTTAACATTAAACCCTTCTAGTTTACGAGAATGAAGATTACACTCAACTGCGATTTTCGGATTTACATCTATACTTCCCCTCACCTCTTTCACCATAGTAGGGCTATTGTAGTGATATAGAATGGAAGTAATGCCCACAAAACCCGCAGTACCGAAAACTTGCTCGCGATATAAGGAACCGTCTGGCTTACGGAATTGAGTGTGACGCTTTTTAGGGGTATCCCCTAGATGCTGATAAAAAGGCATTTTTTCTCTTTATTAGATACCCCGCTAAGGTAGGTCAGAGAATTTATCTTTCTTTCGAGCTGAGCATCTTAGCAAACCACGGTAACTCTCCGTTTTTATTAAGTGGCCATAGCATACTCAACTTCATCCCCGGCTTTAATGGCGTGTCGTATTTGATATTATTTTTTCGTATTAAAGCGGAAATCTTAATTCCGTATTTCTGTGAGATATCCCAAAGAGTCTCACCATTATTCACTGTATGCCATTCGTATGCCGCATAATTTTTCTTAGGCTGCAAATAAATTTTATCTCCCACCCTAAATTCGTGGTTTTTCTTGATATTATTGTACCTACGGAACTGCCAAGGCATCATGTCCAGCTCATTACCCAAACTTTTCTGTGTATCTCCAATATGTGCGAAGGTGAACTGAACTCCATGCTCGGTAGTCCGAATCCTTCTTTCACCAGATCTGTTTCCAGAAGATTGTCTAGCAGCACGAACCTCAGAATCAGATCCTAACCTATCGGCAAGAACCTGCTGTTCTCTAACATCAGTTTGGGAGGAAGGGTTAGCTTGAGTCTCACGCCTCCCTACATGAGCAAGCGCCGCATTCCCATCAGAGTCGAGCACGTTTAAATTGTGCCTTTCAATTAATGTAATGAGTTTATCAGCATACTGCGGATTTGTTGCATAACCACACTTTTTCAAGCCCTTTGCCCATCCTTTATAATCTTCTAAATCCAAATCGAAAAGCGCCGAATACCTATTCCTAAGCAAAAACTTACTATGATCTTCATAGCTATCTCGCGGGTGATCATAAACCCTAAAACACTCACCCTTTTCGTCATCATCGTGATAGGTTCTACCTCCTTCCCAATCAGCATGACATTTTATACCAAAATGATTGTTTGATTTCAAAGCGAGATCACTTACCCCATTTCCACTTTCGAGAATCCCCTGCGCCAAAGTGATACTAGCCGGGATTTTATAAATCTCCATTTGGTTTACGGCCTCGGACTTCCATTTATCTATGTAATCCTCAGCCGTGACATTCCCATTCCCACTAGCAAAACCATTAATTGCGCAGAAAGCTGTGCAATTAAGAATTAAGACTAAATTCCTGATAGAGGATGAATGAAATAATGACATATCGAGAGGGTTTTTCTAATAAATCAGAAGCAATCGGACGCGTAATGCGTTAGCTGCAAGCTAAAAACACAATAATTATCTTCGACCTAGTTCCCGTTTTATACTCAACGTGAAAATGTGGAAAACCGTATTTACAATCCTGGAGTAACGTCGAATTGCCTCACTACCACTCCTAGCGTGTCCATAAATTGCCACAAACCAGTTTCAACTCCATTGCTGTAGAAACCCAGAATATTTTGCGCTCCATTTGGGTGCCAAGTCTTGTACTCACCATCGTTTATTCCACTCTTGAAATTATTGTTTGACCATGGTTTTCCATTAGTATAGAAAGCCTCCCAAACCCCTTCTTTCACATCCTCTCCATCTACAACCCTAACCCTCCCTATAGTGTTTATCTTGAAATTCTCATGATATGAAATTACCTTAACGGTATCTCCTTTCATTTGAATACGCTCAACCTTTACATTCCCGTTTCCCCACTTCGAAACTATTTCAACGGTTCCTCTTTTTTCATCTGCCTCTCCACAACCCCAAGAAAAAGCCACCCCTATCATTATGGTAATATATCCTACTATTTTCATAAACTCATCTATTTCTTTCAATTGTAAAATCTAGCATATCGATTAATGCTCTCTTCGACTCCTCATCTTCGAATCCATTTAACATCGCTACTGCTTCATTCCTCAATACCCTCATTTTTTCTCGAGCGTACTCAATCCCGGGCCCGTTTAAAACAGCGTCCATAACTTCCCTAACCGCGTCGGGATCTTTCGGAGCTCGCTTAACGAGCCTCAGTAATCTATTTCGAGTCGCCATATCCGCAGTTTGAAGTGTAAAAATAAGAGGAAGAGTCAATTTCTTCTCTCGAATATCTTGTCCCGTAGGCTTCCCGGTCCTTTTCCCATCACCTAGATCCAACAAATCATCTTTTATCTGAAAGGCCAAACCAGTTTTCTCTCCAAATCTCCACATCGCATCGATTTTATCCTTAGAAGCCCCTGCAGAAGCCGCTCCACAAGCACAGCAAGCCGCGATTAATGATGCGGTTTTTCTTCGAATTATCTCAAAATAAACGTCCTCAGTGATATCTAACCTTCGCGCTTTTTCTAATTGCAACAACTCTCCTTCACTCATCTCTCTAACTGCCCTAGAAGTTAGTTTCAACAGATCAAACGCCTCAGCGTCTACTGCAGTAAGTAAGCCTTTCGACAATAAATAATCCCCTACTAGCACAGCAACTTTCTTCTTCCATAATGCCTGAATCGAGAAGAAGCCACGTCGTTTATCACTTTCGTCAACCACGTCGTCGTGAACGAGAGTAGCCGTATGTAGAAGTTCGATTAATGACGCTGCGGTATAGGTTTTTTCGCTGCACCCTCCATGAAGTCGTGCGGTGAGAAAGACAAAAAGCGGGCGCATTTGCTTGCCCTTACGTTTAACTATATAGCGCATAATAGTATCCAAAAGGGCAACATCTGATCGTAAAACCTCACGGAAATGACCAGAAAAGGCCTTCATCTCTTCGGATACGGGGGCTTGGATTTCTTTTATGCACGGCATATCGGACAAAGGTACGCAAGAGCGCTGTTGAGGGGGGTGTACCCGCTTATCTTTGGCCTATGATAAGATCCATGACAGGCTATGGAAAAGCTGAAGGAGTTGTCGGTAGCCGCAAGTACAGAGTAGAAGTGCGCTCGCTAAACAGCAAGCAATTCGACCTAAACGCTAGGTTGCCAGGGGTTTTCCGCGAAAAGGAAATGGAATTAAGGAAGCTACTAAGGCATCGTGTGATAAGAGGAAAATGTGATTTCTTTCTTAATTACGAAGCAGATCCGACAGAGGTGAAGCATGAAATTAACGCGCCTTTAGTTCAATCTTATATCTCACAGCTTGATTCTTTAGCACAAAATGCTGGAGTAGAAGGTGGGGACCTTCTCTCGATGGCAATTAGAATGCCAGACGCTCTTCAATCACCGAAAGAAGATCTTGATGAAGAGGTTTGGGAAGGGGTGGAGAAATTGGTACAACAAGCGCTAGACGCATTTGATTCCTTTAGAGAGATAGAAGGGGCGGCGACTTTAGAAGATTTCAATAATAGAATTTCCATTATTCGAGATAAATCAGAGAATCTCGACCCGCTACTTGTAACCAGACTAGAAAGAATTCGAAGTCGCATTAGCTCGAATCTAGAAGAAGTTATCGATAAGTCAAAAATCGACGTCAATAGGTTTGAACAAGAGGTGCTTTTTTATATCGAGAAAACGGACGTGTCAGAGGAGAGGTCTAGATTAGCAGCTCATTGTGATCACTTCGATGAAATCTTAGCTGATGGAATAGGGCAGGGGAAGAAATTGGGATTCATTGCACAAGAAATTGGAAGAGAGATTAATACCTTGGGTTCGAAAGCGAATGATGCCGATATCCAGCGATTAGTCGTGATAATGAAAGACGAGCTAGAAAAAATAAAAGAACAAGTCCTAAACGTATTGTAAGATGCCAGCGGGAACACGACCTAAAGGCAATGGCCTTGCTATTATTTTTTCTGCACCTTCAGGAGCAGGAAAGACAACCATGGTTAAAAGTCTTATGGAATCACCAAGGTTATCCTTAGGGTTTAGCATAAGTGCTACGACTAGACCTATCCGAGGTGACGAAGTAGATGGTGCTGCATATTATTATTTATCTAAAGAGGCATTTAATAAGAGAGTGGAAAACGATGAATTTGTTGAGTGGGAGGAAGTATATCCGGGGCTTTGTTACGGTACACTTTGTAGTGAAGTTGAAAGCATGTGGTCGAGGGGATTGACACCCGTTTTCGATGTAGATGTTATCGGAGGGAAGACATTAAAAGCGGTTTTTGGAGATTCAGCCCTCTCGATTTTCGTTATGCCACCTTCATTAGACATTTTAGAACAAAGACTTAGGGGAAGGGGTACTGAAAACGAAAATAATGTTCTTAGAAGACTTGCTAAGGCAGGCAAAGAGTTGCAAGAAGTCAAGAATTTCGATGTGAAAATCATTAATGATGACTTAAGGCTCGCAAAAGCCGAAACAGAACGAGTTGTAATTGAATTTTTGAATAAATGACGGGCTTAGCATCAAAAGGTAAAGTAGGTCTTTACTTCGGTTCATTCAATCCCATTCACATGGGACACTTAGTCATAGCTAATCATATGGTTCACAGAGCCGGATTAGATCAGGTTTGGATGGTAGTTACTCCATCAAGTCCGTTTAAACTAGAAGACGAGGTTATTCTCGAGCACCACAGATTGCAGATGGTGAAACTAGCTGTCGTTGAGAATACAGTAATTTTCGCTTCGGATGTAGAGTTTAAGCTCGATAGGCCAAACTTCACATCCGATACGTTAAAACATCTAAGGGATAAATACCCGAACATAGATTTTTCTGTAATACTAGGTGAGGACAACTACGAAAACCTTCACAAATGGAAAAATTATGAGGATATCCTGTCGAATCACAGACTACTTGTTTATCCTAGGCGTAAATCAAAAATGTACACTTCTCAAGATCAAATTAAAGAGAATAGCAATTTGGAAAATGCAAATCCAGGGGCCGTCGTATTATTCACCGAAGCTCCGATGATAGCTATTTCTTCCACTTATATTAGGGATGCGATTTTACAAAAGCAAGATATTCAATACCTGCTTACAGATCCGGTAATTTCATATATAGGAAATAATCACCTATACGAGTTAGTCTAGCGGGTGTGTAGTTAAGAATTCATCGAATTCATAGCTCTTTCGAGGCCTATAGAACAGAAACTTTCAACTGCCTTAGAAGATTTAACAAGGATTTCTTGAAGGACTAGATTTTCATCGTTAGTCCATTCTCCCAGAACGTACTCGACTTGTCTTCCTCTTCCGAAATCGTCACCTACACCCACTCTTAGACGAGGGTACACATTACTACCCAGAACGTTTTGAATATCCTTTAGCCCGTTATGACCTCCATCACTTCCCTTAGCGCGTAATCGTATGCTTTCTAACGGAAGGTTCAAATCATCGGTTATGACAAGGATTCTATCGACGGAAATTTTCTCGGCCTCCATCCAATACCGAACAGCCTTACCGCTAAGGTTCATATAGGTTGATGGCTTAAGAAGAATCAAACTTTTACCCTTAAAACGAACGGTGGACACCGCGCCGTGACGTTCGGTGGAAAAAGATCCTCCGTGTGCCTCAGCGATGGTGTCCACCACTCTAAAACCGACATTATGCCGGGTGTGCTCATACTCCGCTCCGGGATTCCCAAGACCGATTATGAGAAACTTCATTACGATTAATTCTCTTTAAGAGTCTCCACCGTCAGATGAACCAGCCTCGCCTTCAGTTCCTTCAGAACCTTCAGCTCCTTCAGCTCCTTCAGCCATTTCTTCACCTTCCTCTCCTTCACCAAGCTCAGTCTCTTCAACCAAGGCAAGACGAGTACGCTTACAAGCAAATAGGAGTACATCATCGTTTAAAAGGATGCGACATCCCTCGAGGTTTATATCGCCTATACGCATGCTATCACCTATTTTTAGATGACTTACGTCAGCACTAAGAGCATCAGGAAGATTCTCGAAAAGACCCATAACTGGTAGGCGACGGAAGAGAATTTCCATACGTCCACCGTTGATTACACCCAACGCTGTTCCTTCAGCACGAACAGGTAAGTTTACTCGAACTGGTTTTCCAGGGATTACCTCTAGAAAATCGACGTGAACGATGCGATCAGTTACAGGGTGGAACTGAACCTCCTGAATAATGCACAGCACCTTCTTGCCGTCGGTATCAAGTTCGATAGCGAAAACTTCAGGGTTAATAACAAGCTTACTAAGCTTTACTTCATCCACGGTAAAGTGGGTTTGTGTTTGGCCTCCGTAAAGCACACCTGGTACAGAACCAGATTTACGTGCTGTGGAAGCATCTTTCTTTCCTACGTTCTCACGAAGAGAACCGCTCAATGATGCAGTTTTCATAACTGTTTATTTAATTAAATAATAAAATGTGAACTAATACTTTGATCGCTCATAAGGCACTTAAGTACCTGAGCGAAAAGGTCATGCACAGGCAAGACCACAATTTTTTCTCTTATAGCACCTTCCTTAAGAGGAATGGTGTCTGTAACAATTAACTCGGTAAGGACACTATCTTGAATGCGCTCGTAAGCTGGACCGCTTAGTACAGCGTGAGTGCAAATAGCGCGAACTGACAGAGCTCCGTGCTCCATCATTAAGCCGGCTGCTTTAGTAAGCGTACCAGCGGTGTCGCACATGTCGTCTACTATGATAACGTTTTTGCCTTTTACATCTCCTATAACCGTCATCTCTGCTACTTCGTTTGCAACCTTGCGTTGCTTGTAGCAAATGGCCATATCGACACCTAAGTGTTTAGCGTAAGTGTTAGCACGTTTCGTACCACCAGTGTCTGGTGTCGCGATGCAGAGGTTGTCTAGATTTAGATTCTCCTTAATGTGCTTTAGGAATATAGTAGAGCCAAACAGATGATCCACGGGTACCTCGAAGAATCCCTGGATTTGGTCTGCATGAAGATCCATAGTGATAACTCTATCAACCCCAGCAGCCATAAGCATGTTCGCAACGAGCTTCGCTCCGATAGCCACGCGGGGTTTGTCTTTTCTGTCTTGACGAGCAAGGCCGAAATACGGCATAACGGCAATTATTCTCTTAGCACTAGCGCGTTTCGCAGCGTCGATTAATAAGAGAAGCTCAAAAAGATTATCCGAAGGGGGGAATGTTGATTGCACAATGACCACCTCTTTACCACGTACAGTCTCTTCAATACTTACAGCGAATTCTCCGTCTGAAAATCGTGTTGTTGTAGAAGGGACAAGCTCAGAGCCATATGCCGCAGCAACACGTTCCCCGAAGTCGAGGGAAGTTGAACCAGCAAGAATTTTAATCATATCAGACATGAGCCACCTGTTTTGAGGGCGCAAATATACGATAAACTAAGTTCGATTAATCCTCGGGAGCTATGAGTTTGAAGCCTTTACCGTGAACGTTTAGAATTTCAATTCGTTCGTCTTCGTTTAGATGCTTGCGGAGTTTAGCGATATAGACGTCCATAGAACGACCGTTGAAGTAGTTTGCGTCGCCCCAAATAGCTGATAATGCGTGATTTCTCTCCAGTAATCCGTTTTTATGACGGACGAGTAGGAATAGTAACTCATTCTCTTTTGTGGTGAGTCGGTGTTTATCTCCGTTCAAGCTTAATTGCTGGATATTGTAGTCGAATGCGTATTTTCCAATAGTATGTTGCGTCACTTCTTCGCCCTCTTGTGGTAAAGATGCGGTACGTCTTAGAATTGCTTTAATACGAACGAGGAGCTCCTCCATGCTGAAGGGTTTGGTCATGTAATCATCGGCGCCGACCTTAAAACCTTCGAGAGTGTCCTCTTTCATTCCACGAGCAGATAGGAAAAGGATAGGGATTTGTTTGCTTTCTTTTCGGATCTCCGTAGCAACTTCGAACCCGTCCTTACGAGGCATCATGACATCTAGAATTACGAAATCGAAAGTAGAACGGTGATATTGTTTCACCCCCTCTGCACCATCTTGAGCCCAAGTTGTTGTAAAACCTTTTGCATTTAGGTAATCGGAAAGAAGTTTTCCGAGATTCGGATCGTCCTCACAAAGGAGAATTCGTAATGGAGATGTATTCATGATAGCGCAGGATCAATTTTCAAATTCATAATAAAAGTAGTCCCTTTTCCCAGCTCACTCTCGACGTAAATGTCAGCGTTATGCCTTTCGATTACAGTTTTCACATAACTCAATCCAAGGCCAAACCCTTTTACGTCGTGAACGTTACCAGTAGGAACTCTAAATAACCTTTCAAATACCTTGCCAAGGTATTCCTTAGGTATTCCCAGACCATTGTCTTTCACGCGTAATTCAATGCCGTCAGGGGTTTGAGAGCTATAAATTTCGATTATTGCATTTTCGGGAGAATACTTGAGGGCGTTATCTACTAGGTTGAAAATCACGTTTGTGATATGGATTTTATCAGCGTGAACGATAGGGTTTGTGGCATTTAGATGAAGGTCTATTTTCCCTCCATGACGACGCACCTGCATAGCAACGTTCTTCACCACCTCCTTAATTATATCGTGCACATTAAGTTGCTGAATGAATATAGACAATGTCTTTGAATCTGTAAGACTCGCCTGAAGAACCTTTTCCACGAGTACCCCTAGCCGCTTATTTTCCGCCCTAATCATAGTGATGTAGTACTTTTCTTGCTCTTCATCTAAGGTCAAATCGCTATCGCCCAAAGCCTCACTCGCCAATCCTATGGTCGAAATAGGAGTCTTGAGTTCGTGAGTTAGGTTATTCATTAGATCTCTACGGATTCGAACAAGCTTTTTCGATTTTAAGACCGACCGCATTACGTAAATGAGACCGACCACAATTACCAAAATCATTACTCCAGATAAGATAAAAGCTCCGAGTTGAGATTTTAGTAGGTGTTTTTTAAGATCAGGGAAGTAGACGCGAAATTGAAGAGGGCCGAGAGCTACACTGTACCCTTGTTCTATTAAAAGTTCTCGATATTGCTCACTTTCGCCCTCAAGATACGAGGGCTGTCCATAGCGATCGAACGCTCCGAACATAGCTTTTGCCGAAATTCCATTTTCTTGCAGGGCTAGAAAAAGTAAGGAATCCATAGGTAGAGACTCCATCCTAAGTATCACAGAGCGCGATTTTCTCTGAAGGCCGTCGGCGATAAAGGTTTGGCCCTGAGAAGAGGAAACAGTGTCAATAGCAACAGACACCTCATCAGCTTCCACTAGAATCCAATGAGAAATCGTGTTGAGGGACTGCTCTACAGTCGAGTCAAAAACTTGCTGCTGTAACTCTAAAGATGTACGTAGCCACTTCACCTGAATGAAGCCCACACCTAAAACGGCCAGGGCAATCACCCCCATCAACCATGAGATTCTAGATCCTTGCATTGATGCAAATTACGTAGGAACCATCAGCAAAAAGATAAAATATCGAATCTCCGTGATATTTTAAAAAGGATTAACAAATTGAGGATTAACTTCGCTATTGTGATTCCTAAAGAAACAGTTGAGCTAATACACCAAACCGCCGTCATCGAAGACGTCATCGGCGATTACGTAGAACTCAAAAAAAACGGGAGCAACTATAGAGGGTTAAGCCCCTTTACGAATGAAAAAACTCCTTCTTTTTACGTAGTTCCTAGCAAGGGTATTTTCAAATGCTTTAGCTCAGGGAAGGGAGGATCTCTTGCTACGTTTTTAATGGAGCACGAGAAAGCTAGCTATCCCGAAGCCTTGAGGATAATGGCTCGCCGATATAATATCGAGATACAAGAGAGAGAACAGACGCCGGAAGAGATAGCGGCGGTTACGGAGAAAGAAAGTTTGGCCGCAGTTACGAGCTGGGCTCAGAAATGGTTGACGGACCAACTTCAAAATACGGACGAAGGGAAGGCGATAGGACTGAGTTATTTAAAGAATCGAGGATTCAGGGATGATGTTTTAGAAAAATTCCTAGTCGGATTCTGCCCAGAGGGGTGGGAAGTAATGACTAATGCCGCAATAGACGCGGGTTACACTAAAGAAAGACTCGTCGCAACGGGTTTGAGTAAAGCGAAGCAGAGCGACGGGAAGCTTTTCGACTTCTTCCACGGAAGGGTGATGTTCCCTATCCGAGATGTTACGGGAAAGGTCATAGGGTTTGGTGGAAGAACTCTCAAGACGGAGAAGAAAATCGCCAAGTACTTCAACAGTTCTGAAAGCCTTCTCTACGACAAATCGAACGCACTTTACGGTGTTTACCTTGCGAAACCCAGCATTCTAAAGCAGGACATGTGCTTCTTAGTTGAGGGCTACACGGACGTTATGGCAATGCACCAGAGCGGAGTTGAGAATGTGGTGTCTTCAAGTGGTACGGCTCTTACAAAAGGCCAAATCCATATCATTCGCCGCATAACGAAAAACGTTACCGTTCTTTTCGACGGTGACAGAGCCGGTATGGCCGCCGCCCTTAGAGGAATAGATATTCTTCTAAAGGAAGGCATGAACGTGAAGGTGGTAACCTTCCCAGATGGTGACGATCCAGATAGCTATTCTAAGAAGGTTAGTTCTGAGGAGTTACAGAAATATATCAAGGAAGACGCCCTAGATTTTTTGGCATTTAAGTCAGATTTCCTGAGTTCTGATGCGGGAGACGATCCCCTCAAGCGCTCTGAGCTAATCCACAGTATTGTTGAGACTATAGCCTGCGTTCCGGATGCGATTCAAAGGTCTGTTTATGTCCAAACCACAGCTGCCCGACTCAAGCTCCCAGAAGAACTTCTCCAGGCAGAAGTCGCGAAGGAGTTACAAAAACGACTCAAGCTCGAATCGAGAAAATCGAAATTTAGTGGTAATCGTGGATCTGCAGGATATTACGATTCCGGAGATCAACACGGCCCACCACCTTCTGCACCACTGCCTGGTTTCGAGTTTGCTCCTACAGAAATTTCGGAAGATTTGGCACCGGGAATACCAGCCCGAATTAGAACGGAACGAGAAGTTCTGGAGGATAACCTAATTCGATTACTTCTCGAGCATGGGGAGGTAATGGTAAATGTTGAGATTGAGATTGATATAGAATCTGAAGACGATAAGGATGATGACGAAGGAGTTTTTACAGAAGTGACATTTGCGGAACTATTAGTTCATAGAATTGAGACTTATAATTTAGGCTTAGAAAATGAATCTTCGAATTTTATTTTAGAGAAGTACAAAAACAGTCTTGATGAAGGGGTACTCCCTTCTACTGAATCCTTTTTTGAGGAAACATCACCAGAAGTCCAATCTAGAGCGGCACAAATGCTCGTGAACAAGCATAGTCTTAGCGAAAATTGGGCACAGAAACATCATATTTTTGCTATTAAGGAAGAGGACATTCTTGAGAAAGCTCTTTCTGCAGCGACAACTAGATTAATGATCTTCGATGTACAGAAGAATATTGACACAGTAATTAAAGCCCTTGCGAAAAAGGGTGTTACCGACGAGGAGGTGGTTAGATTGCTCCGCGAAAAAATCTCATTAGACAGGATGGTAATCGATCTTAATTCATCACTAGGTGTTGTAATTTTACCTAAATGATTAACGATTTTCTTTCTAAAAGTATCCAGTTCGGAACTAGGGTTCTTACAATGGAACAAGCTCTAGAGGTGATTCTAGCTCTGTTGTTAGGGCAAGGAATTATATATGCTGCACAGTGGGGTTTAGGCCGTGCGAAAAAGGTGAAGCCTCTTGATGAAGGGCGCAGGTTCTTGATTTTTAGATTGTTGAGAACGGTTGTTTATGTGATAACGTTCTTTATCGTAATAGAAATTCTAGGATTTAATCTAACAGTTATATGGGCTGGATCTGCCGCTTTAATGGTAGGTGTGGGTATAGGATTGCAAGGGTTCTTTAACGATGTTATTTCTGGTTTCGTTTTACTATTTGAAGGTGGAATTAGAGTCGGAGACGAGCTTGAAGTCGATGGCACTTTAGTAAAAGTGAAGAATATTGCTTTACGGGCGACTAGTGTAGAGACGGTTAGTGGGGATTTGGTCGTTATGCCTAACTCGAAAATAGCGGGGAACTCGGTAAGGAACTTGACTCAAGGGTTGTCTGCAACTCGAATAAGTATTGAGGTCGGTGTAGCATACGGGAGTGACGTACAACTTGTGAGGGAACTGCTATTAAATGCTGCAAAAGCCCAACCGGAAATTGTACGTAAGCCTATCCCCCAAGTCATTTTCTCGAATTTCGGAGAGTCCTCTTTAGATTTCGAAATACGAGCTTGGATAAAGTCTCCTTGGGAAAGGAAGAGGATAGAAAGTGATATTAGGTTTGGTATAGATAAAGCGTTTAGGGATAACCAGATAACCATACCATTTCCTCAAAGGGATGTGCATTTACACAAATTTGTGGACCCGGATATCTCTTAGGTGAAGGTTGAGGGTAGATTTTCCTCTGAACGTGTTTCTTGCTAGTGTGAAAACGATGTCAAAGGAGCGCCATGCTCTTACCTCATCAATCCGCTCTCCCATTCCGAATCCGATAGCTTCGAACCTGCTTTGAGGGTTATTTGATGATTGAACTACGAGCTTCAGATGTCGCCCTCCGTGGCCGACTGTTCTTGGGGGTATTGAGGTTATGACTCCTTCAGTCATAAATACGGGGACTTCGTTACAGGGGCCGAAAGGTCCTAGACGTTCAAACTCCTTGTACATAATGGGGTTTAAGTCGTTAAGACTTATAGGCATGTGATATGCGACTGTGGGTTGAGGTCGATTTCCAGATGTTTGTTTTGTGATTGATTCGTTGAGTTTTTTAGTAAACTCGGCCATGTTTTCACGACGGATGGTAAGCCCGGCTGCCATAGGGTGTCCCCCGAATTGTTCAATGAGGTGTCGACATTCTTCGAACGCAGCATGTATGTCTATTCCCTTTACGCTTCTGGCGCTTCCAGTAAGAACTTCATTTTCTTCGGAAAGAACGATGGCTGGACAATACCTCTGCTCTACAAGACGACTCGCTACAATTCCGAGAACTCCTCTATGCCAACCCTCGCCAGTGACGATAGTACATGCTCGGCCTGGTGGCTGCTCTGCCATTTGGGCTATAGCTTCCTCCGTAAGATCTTCGTCAAGATCTCTTCGGGCCTGATTCATGGTCTCGAGTTGATTTGCAAGCAACAAAGCTTCGCTCTCGTCGTTCGCCATAAGAAGTTTTGCCGCTGTTAATGCGTGCCCCACCCGCCCCGCTGCGTTAATTCGAGGGCCCAACGTAAAGCTTATGTCCCTAACCGTTTTCGGAGCTTCTTCTATCCCCGCAACTTGCAACATCGCCTTAATTCCGGGTCTCATTGCATCGCTAAGATTCCGCATTCCATGGTATGCAAGAATTCTATTTTCGCCAGTAATATCAACTAAATCTGCCCCGATACTAAGCGCGAGAAGATCTAAATGGTCGTAAACAGAATCCATAGTAAGTCCTATGTGAGGTACAAGGGCAGATAACATTTTAAAAGCAACGCCCGCACCGGACAATTCTTTGAAGGGGTAGGAGCAACCGGGCTGTTTGGGATTAAGAAGAGCGTAACAATTAGGAAGCTTATCATCGGGTAAATGGTGATCGCAAACGATAGTATCAATACCGAAACTCGCAGCGTACTCTAGCGCGTCGAAGTCCTTTGTACCACAGTCTAGGGTAATTAAAATTGTGCAGCCCGATTTACGAGCGCGATCTACTCCGTCCCGAGAAACCCCGTACCCCTCCTGATACCTCATAGGGATGTAAGGGACGATTTGTACGTCGAGACCCTCGAGAAAAGACGAAACCATAGCTACCGAAGTGGTGCCATCAACGTCATAATCGCCGTAAACCATTATGCGCTCGTGCTTTAAAATAGCTTTATTTAACCTCGTAACCGCCTTATCCATATTCATCATGGTTTCAGGATCGTGTAGGTCTTCTAGCTTAGGTCTAAGGAAGTTTTCTGCCTGCTCTATATTCTCTACACCCCGTTGTACAAGGATTTGAGCTACCATTTCTGTCAGCCCAGTTTCCTTACAAAGAGAATTCACGGCACCTGATTTAGGTGGTTTTGCGGCTGTCCATTTTAGAATATCCATCTACTTTATGCTTCGAGCTTGTCTTTAGTAATTTGTATTAACTTTAGCACGTCTAAAATACGCACAGAAAATACCTACAATGAAACCGTACATATCTTCTTTCAAAAGTTTTATAGCTTTTCTCTTTGCAGTGACTTTATTAGTCTCTTGCAAAGGCTGTCTAAACGACGATAATCTCATCGGTGAAAATTGTTACGACGGTATACTTAACAACGGCGAAGAGCTCATCGATTGCGGAGGAACTATTTGCGATCCTTGCGATCCTTGTGAAAATGATATTTGGGATGCTCTATTAGGTGAGCAGTGGGTAGATTGTGGTGGAGAGTGTGGTCCATGTGATCCTTCTTTCAACGGTCAATTAGATCCAGGCGAGCTAGGTATCGATTGTGGATGTGACGGTTGTCCTGCTTGTCCTGAACTATGTGGTGATGGTTTACCAAACGGATTTGAGGAAGGCGTTGATTGTGGCGGACCTAACTGTGATCCTTGCCCTACGTGTACTGATGGCGAAATGAACGGCAGTGAAATTGGAGTTGACTGTGGTGGAACTGAATGTGATCCTTGTCCTACTACGGGCGATTGCACTAACGGACTACAAGACGGTGACGAACTTTACATTGATTGTGGAGGATCTTCTTGCCCGGTTTGTGAGGGTTCTATCGCTTGGAAAGCGAACGGACAACAGTTTTACGGAGACGGATCAGCTACTGCTACAATGGACGGAACAAGCATTGCAATTGCAGGAGTTTCTATAACGACAGCTCAGATAGGATTTATCATTGCTGAACCAGCAACTGGTTGGGCTAACGGTACAGTGATTCCTATGAATATCGCAACAGCACCAGGAACTGCTGGAGCTTACGAAGCAATCGGAGGAGCTGAGACTTACGCGACTTCAAATGGAGGTAACATGACCATGGAACTCACCTACGTTGTTGCCGGAGCAGGCGGTTACGTTACGGGAACTTTTAGTGGAAACATGCAAAGCACAGCCGGGGCAGGAGTAACGATTTCTCAAGGCGCTTTCGCTATTCCGATTAACTAGTTTAGAACGCTAACGAACAACATTCTAGTGTGAACAAGACATGTGTTAAAACGTAAAAACATCTGTCTAACCTTCTGAACTTGCGTAGTTATGCAACGCAATACATTTTCTTCCAAAAAAGCAACCTCGATTACGCCTTCAAATAGGTCTGGGTTAGTCACTTCTTTCGCAACAGTTTTTGCTTTAATCACTATCCTTTCGGGTTGTGTTACCGCGAAACAATTTGAAGATTTACAGGGAAGATGTGATGAGATAGATCAGGAAAACACGGAGCTTCGTCTGAATAGTCAAGATGTAGAAATTGAAGTTATCGAGCTGCGTGGACAGGTAGCAACTTTAACGGATGTCCAGTCTGAGTTAGCTGCGGATACTGCACGTATGGGCAGGTTTGTTGCGGATTCTCGCGATGAGATCCGTCGTCTGAGAGATTTGAATGATGCGCTTACAGACCAAAGCGGTGGCCGTCTCTCCACCCTCAACGCAGAAAACCGTGCGCTTTTAGAAGATGTCGGGCGAATTAGAAGGGAATTACAAGACCGAGAAGACGCACTATTAGAGTTAGAAAAGGATTTGGTAAAAAGAAGTGAGGATCTAGCATCTCGTAGCGCCAGAGTTCAAGAATTAGAGGATCTGTTAGCTTCTCGCGAACGTGCCGCAGAGGCTTTGCGTAGTCGTCTCGAGCGGGCACTTCTCGGATTTGAAGGTCGAGGTCTGAAAGTTGAACAGCGTAACGGAAAGGTTTACGTGAGCCTCGAGGCAGAGCTCTTATTCCCATCGGGATCAGCGATTGTCGATGAGAAAGGGCGCGAGCTTTTAGCTCAATTAGGTATGGTAATCGCCGAGCAGCAAGACCTCGAAATAATTATCGAGGGTCATACGGATTCCGATAAGCTCGTTTCTCCGAATTTTCCTCATAATAACTGGGAGTTATCGGTACTCCGTGCGACTTCGGTACTCGAAATAATTCGCGACGTGCCGGGCGTTAATCCATCGATTTTAACTGCGTCTGGTCGAGGTGAATTCCACCCCGTTGATGAGTCTGACAAATCGCGCAATCGCCGAATCGAAGTCATTCTAGCCCCTAAATTAGACGCGTTATTCGATCTATTGGAGGATTAGCACTCTGTAGCTTCAGGGCTCGTTAGAGTTTGATGCAAACGTTTTGTGGTTCGGTGAAGAACTGAAGTGCTTCGAAACCGCCTTCTCGTCCCACGCCAGAATTTTTTACGCCGCCGAACGGTGTGCGTAGGTCGCGGAGTAGCCAGCAATTGACCCAGACTATGCCCGTCTCGAGTTCCGAGGATACTCTGTGGGCCTGTTTTAAGTCATTAGTCCAAACCGTAGCTGCCAAGCCGTACTCGCTATTGTTCGCCATTTCTAGTGCCTCTTCTTCGTTCTCGAAGGGTTGTATCGTGACTACAGGACCGAAAATTTCTTCTTGGTTGACTCGGCAATTTGGGGAGAGGCCTTCGATAATCGTGGGTTGAACGTAGTAGCCGTTTTGAAGATGAGGTAAACCTTCAGGGGACGTTTTCTCTCCTCCGCATAGGATTTTACCTCCTTCGGTCTTAGCAAGTTCTATCGATGCTAGAATTTTATCTCTGTGATCTTTAGAAACTACTGCGCCCATTTTCGTAGAGGGATCCATGGGGTCACCGACCTTCATTTTCTTAGCCTTAGCAACTAAAGCGTCTCTGAATCGAGGGTAGAGTGATTTCTCGACGAGTATGCGGGATCCACATAAACAGATTTGGCCTTGATTTGCGAATGACGAGCGGAGGGTAGTCGCGAGGGCATCGTCGAAATCACAGTCATCGAATATGATAGCGGCGTTCTTGCCACCAAGTTCGAGGCTTAGTTTCTTGAATTTCGGAGCGGTAACCGAGGCGATGTGTGCTCCGGTAGCGGTCCCTCCCGTAAAGCTAATAGCGGTTACTTTCGGGTGACGAATTAGGGCGTCGCCAACTTCCGATCCTAATCCGTGAATAATATTGAATACGCCGTCAGGAAAACCGGCCTCTTTTACCCACGTGCTGAGTAAATACGCGGTTACGGGGGTTATTTCCGAGGGCTTGGCTACTACGCAATTCCCGGAAACCAAGGCTGGAGCTACTTTCCAAGTGAAGAGGTATAGTGGGAGATTCCAAGGGGAAATACACGCTACGACTCCGAGGGGTTTCCTCAATGTGTAGTTCAATGCTACGCCTTCCATTACGTGGGATTCCGAAGCGAAATGCTGGATTGCAGAAGCGTAAAATCGAAGATTTTTCTCCGCCCTAGGGATGTCTACCGTGCCCGCGAGAGATACCGGCTTCCCGTTATCTCGCGACTCCGCTTCGGCTAGCATATCGGCGTTATCCCGAACAAGATCGGCTAGGCGACTCATGCACGCCGCTCTTTCACCTGCGGGCGTGGCTGCCCACGATTTAAAAGCTGAGTTCGCTGCAGAAACAGCTAATTCCACGTCGGCTGAGCCTGAACGAGGGAGATGCCCGTAGGTTTTTCCTTCGCTAGGGTTAGTCAGGTCTAACCACTGACTCGAGGATGCGGGAGATAAAACTCCGTTAATGAGATTTAGTACTTTCATATATGCACGCAATTTACCACGAAAATTACCTTGAGTTTGTTATCTTTGCACACGTTTTTGCCCCATGGTGTAATGGTAACACACCTGGTTTTGGTCCAGACATTTCAGGTTCGAGTCCTGGTGGGGCAACGAAATGACAAATTCAGCAATGACGAAGTCATAACAGTAAAGGAAACCCACAACTGAAGTTTACTTCATGTTGTGGGTTTTTTGATGCTGTAAAAGCACGATTAGTGCTGCTGAATTTGTTCCCTATGAGTTAAAACCAGGTCCACCGACCAAGCGTAGCGAGGGAGGTATTCCTGGAAAAAAGAAGAAAGAGTAATGCTTTACGGTTGCAAGAGATCAATTTGGGCTTGCATATCAGCAATTAACCCCTGAAGAATCAATATCGTTTGCTGAGCATTTTGCAACTCTGTTCCCAGGTC
>DQRJ01000105.1 GCA_015663855.1 Flavobacteriales bacterium
GCGTTCGTTTCGGGTTTGACGATCGTTTTTGTCGTTTTTGTCGCTTTTATCGTTGCGATTTGGACGTTCAACTCGTTCGCCTCTTGCAGGTCTGTCGTCGCGTTTGCTGCGAGAATCCTTACGTTCAGTGCGTTCGTCTTTTTCTTTGCGTTCGCTCTTTTCAGGACGTGAGTCGCTACGAGATTCAGCTTGTGAGTCGTTAGAGCGATTATCATCGTCCTTCGAATCTTCGTCTTTTCTTCTGCGGTCGCGTCTCTCTCTTAGCCCTTCGCTTGAGCGACGATCTCCATCTTTAGATGGTTTAGAATCGCGAGAACTAGTGTTTTTACTTCTAGGGGCGCGCTTTTCTTTTGAACCAGAGTCTTTATCAGACTTTGAACCCGTTCTTTTAGCAGGAGCTCTTCTAGAAGTAGAATTTTTAGAATCAGATTTATCGTCTGATGTAGATGCCGTTTTAGTTGAAGGTCTATTTGATGATGGCTGTAATGCTTGTTCATCTAAGATAGAGTAGACCAAATCTTGCTTTTTCAGCTTGTCTACACGTTTAACTTCAAGTTTTGAAGCTATCTCTCGGAGTTCGGCGACCTTCTTGCCGTTTAGTTCTATGATGTCGTACATCAGGAATTAATAAAATCTGTTAGGGAAATGGTGTCCGGCCAACCTTATTGTTGCCGCTAAACACCCTAAGTCTTTGGTTGAAGACGTGTCAAATATACAGCTTTTTTATCAAATAACCTTTATTTGTGGATTTCAACGACTTCAAGATCAGTTATTCCAGCATTAGAGATGTTAAACCTCATGATGGTTCGGACTTGATGATTGCCGTAAATGCCTGCTGCGCCGGGGTTTAAGTGCAGGCCTCCAAAGGAAGGGCATCCTTGAGCGATGAGGATATGTGAGTGACCGCAGATAAAAAGGTTAGGCCTTGTGGATCGAAGCTTAGCGAGAATTCCAGGAGCGAATCTAGGGGGGCGGCCGCCGATGTGGGTAATCCAAACGGTTTGGCCTTCAATGCTGAAAACCAAATCCTTAGGGAAGGTAATTCGCACGTCTCCACCATCAATATTTCCATGCACTGCCCTTAGCGGCGCAATTTTTGCAAGCTCATCAGTTACATGAATTTCACCTATATCTCCCGCATGCCAAATTTCATCACAATTCTGCAAGTGTTTCATCACTCTTTTGTCCAAGTGGCTATGCGTATCGGAAATGAGGCCTATTCTTTTCATAAATTCGTGGCGTGAGCAAATACAATTTACTTCTAGCGGTTTTTACCGGGTTATTTTTAACTCTGAATTCGGGGCAAGTTACGGCCCAAGTTTCTCGTGGTGCTTTGAAAGCGTATGAGAAAGCAATTGATGCGTATGCTTCGCAGGATTATGAAACGACTTTGTTTGAATTGGGGAAGGCCCTTAAAAAGCATCCGGAGTATAGTGAAGCTCTTTTTCTTTCAGCCCAAACCCATCTCGATTTATCCCAAGATTCACTTGCTAAAATCGACCTTGCAAAAGCTCTTAATATTGACGATTCACCTTTCGAGACAGGATGGCTAGTTCTTGCTGATCTTGACTGGGTGTCAGGTGATTATAAGGAGGGGTTGTATGCTTTAGATCAATTTGAACGTACAGTTACTTTTAGGCGAATCAATACAAACAAGGAGTTGAAATCTAAATATCGTTGGATTAAAGAAGGTCTCGATTTTTCGTTTGATGCCGTAATACATCCAATCCTAGGTTTGGATTTATCGCCCCTTGATTTATCGATAAATAGTAACTTCCCGGAGTATTATCCAACTATGACATTAGATGGAAAAACCTTGGTATTTACTCGCAGAGTTAATAGCAGTAACGGAATGTATGATCATGAGGATTTTTTCACATCTACTTGGAAAGATTCGAGTTGGACATACGCGGAGAGACTTAGGGGGGTTAATACTGAATTTAATGAAGGAGCACCGAGTATTTCCGGCGATGGTAGAACCATCATTTTTACTGCGTGCGCTAGTCCTAGAGACGGCTTCGGGGATAGGGAAGGGAAAGGGAGTTGCGACTTATTTGAGAGCCGATTTGATGAGGTGACAGGGGTTTGGTCTATAGGAGAAAACTTAGGTAAACCAAACTCAAGCGCGTGGGAATCCCAGCCAACAATTTCCTCAGATGGTAATTTCTTAGTTTTCGCTAGAGCACGACACACAAGGGGAGCTGGGAGTGACTTATTCGGGGTTAGGAGAGGAGAGGATGGTGAGTGGGGTGTTCCATTCAGTCTCCCAGGCGAAATAAACACTCCCTACGAGGAAGAATCACCTTTTCTTCACCCAGACGGAAAATCTCTGTATTTCAGTAGTAACGGACATCCGGGGCTCGGCGGACTTGATATGTTCGTTTCTCGCAAGGGCGATGACGGCCTTTGGGGCGTTCCTGTAAATCTTGGATACCCGTTAAACACCTACAACAACGAGAATAGCCTTCTAGTTGAACCAGATGGAGATTTTGCGATTTTCGCAACCGATAGATTAAATACCTCGGGCGATCTAGATCTATGGCGGGTAAACCTTCCCGTCTCCGTCAAACCTATATCTGTAGGCATTCTTTCCGGAGTTGTTGTTGACGCCATCTCTTCTAGCCCTATCGATGCAAGTGTCGTTTTGGTCAATAAACTGACAGGCGAAATCCTAGCTTCAGTAATTTCAAAAACAAAAACAACGATAAAAAACGGGTTCATTCTTCCACTTCCCGAAAAGGGGCATTACAGTTTCGAAGTTTCTCGACCTGGATATATGTTCAAAATTGAAGACGTCTCTATTTCAGACTCTTCAAATAAAGATAGATTCGTAGAAGTACGACTTGAGAAGATACAACCGGGCACATCGCTTACTATGAACGATATAAGGTTTGAAACGGGAAGTTCAGAATTCGAGAAGGGGTATCAGGCCGACCTTATAAAGCTCGCTTCTTGGCTCAACGATAACCCCATGACTCATGTAGAAATTATCGGACACACTGACAATATCGGTTCCGCAAAAGAAAACCTCGAGCTAAGCATCTCTAGAGCGAATTCAGTAATGCAATTTCTAATACAGTCTTCTATTTCTGAATCGAGATTATCATACACAGGAAAAGGCAGTTCTACTCCAATTTCCTCAAACGACACCGAGCAAAGTCGAGCCGAAAACAGAAGAGTCGAAATCGTAGTTATGTAGTTTGAACGTTTGTTATAGCGACCAACGAATGGACAAGTAAGCTGTTCTAGGAGGAGCAGGGTTGTAGTATTTCCCATACACTCCATTGAGTTGAGGCCAATCAGAATACTCTGCATCTAACAGGTTTCTCGCCCCGATTTCAATCATAATATCCGAAGAGAGATTATAGTTAACAGAAGCGTCTAAAACATCGTACGCATCCATGAAATCCGTTCCTGAATTATTTAGTGGAGTTTCACCGATATGCTTTGCATCAAGGCTTAAAGTACCCCAAGAGTAGTTGGATCTAATTTGAAGTCCTCCAGAAACTTTAGGTGATCCAGGAAGTGAATTCCCTGCATAGTCAGAATATTCACCAAACCTATGTAGAGCTAACGAACCGTATGCTCTTAGGTCAAGTTTTTCCGATACAAACCATGTAAGTTCATTTTCTAATCCTTGCATGATGAGTCCACCTTCCACGTTTTCGAATGCTACAGCATCGTTTTCTAATATGACTTGTAGAATCGCTGAGTTTACCGTAGATCTATATAAAGTAGATCGAAGTTCGATGACAGGGGAGATATTAGCACGAATCCCTAATTCCATTCCGAACGCACTTTCACTATCCAGCTCGGCTGCCAAACCATCCTCGGGATTTACTAGTTCGAAAGCTGTCGGGTCGCTAAAGCCCGTACTTGCTTGTGCGAATAGGACATACCCCGGAGAGACCTCCCAGCTAATTCCTAATCGAGGTAGAATCGTGTTATGAGTTTTCTCACTTAAATATGGTGTTTCAATCGATATAGTGTCGGATTCAACCATTGTGATGCCGGAAGTAGTGCGGTGGCGGTTGCTCATCCCGATTTGGGCTTCAACTCTAAAATGGTCGCCATGAGAAGCTATCCAACTAGTGCTAACGAAGTTTTGCTGAGCTTTCATGTCAAGGTTATAGCGGAGGGGGATTA
>DQRJ01000007.1 GCA_015663855.1 Flavobacteriales bacterium
CGAAAGGCGCGATCTCCCTTTAGCCGAGGCCGAAGCAGCAGGAGCGATGATGTTGTTTGGAGAGAAATATGGCGATAAGGTGAGAATGATCGGGTTCGGTACTTCAAAAGAACTTTGCGGAGGGATTCACGTTCCTGCAACTGGATCTATAGGGCCATTTAGAATAACGACCGAGACATCTGTTGCTTCTGGAATACGTCGAATTGAAGCCGTAACAGGAAGCAAAGCATTTGAGTTGGCATTGAGTGACAGATCGAGCCTAAGTCAAATAAGAGAAAGTTATAAGGGCGCTAAGGATCTTCCTAAATCTGTTCAAGCTACACTCTCAAAAGTAGATTCACTCACAAAAGAGATTGAGACATTAATGAGAAAGGAGGCCGGAAATGTGAAAGAAGACCTTATCAAGTCTATGGTGAATAAGAACGGTGTGAACTTTATTGCTTGCGAGCTTAAGCTTGATGCAAAATCAATCAAAGATTTGGCCTTTCAGCTCAAAAGCGAACAAGCTCCATTCATAGGAGTCTTTGCTTCTAGGAATAATGACAAGGCTGGAATTGCCGTTGCTGTTAGCGATGATGTAATCGCTGATAAAGGGCTGAAGGCTGGAGACATCATTAGGGAACTAGCTCCATGTATTCGTGGGGGCGGTGGGGGTCAACCTATGTTCGCTTCAGCGGGAGGCACCTACCCAGAAGGCATAAAAGAAGCCCTCAGCAAAGCTGAAGACTTAATATAATTTTGTTGTAGAGATGAGGGGGACCTTATCTCAGAATAGAAAGGTGCTAGTGAGCTATGTTCATTCCTCCTGGAGGAGTGGCTTCTTTATCTGAAGAAGACACATTGCTACCATAAACCGGTCCTTTATATTCTTCTTCGTAAGAAAGACCTAGGTTTAATATATAGAAAACATTAAAAAACAGTACTAGTCCGTAGTCTATAGGACGATTTTTACCAAAACTTTGAGCTACTTCTAAAATAGTCTTAGGTAGGAGATAAATAATCGCTGGCGTTAAGAAAAGAAGAGCATGCCAAGTAGGTCTCCCTATCAATTTCATAGCAACCATAACGTTATAGCCAGGTACGAAAACTGCCCACCAAGGAAGGTCCGCTTTTAGAAAAAGTTTGGCATTAGCAACTACTGATATTAATCCAATAAACAGGCTTCCTAATTGCAGTCCGCCGCTAATTTCATATCCGAATATAAAAAAAGAATCCATATGGTAAATTGTTTTAGTTTGTGATATATATAAAAGACGGACTAAAAACAGGGGGGTTGCCTCTTAAAATCTGATTTTTAACACATTACGACTATAAACTTGTCAAATGTGCGTATTTACTGACAATTTCAACTGAAATAGAATTGCCTGACGGTGTGAGTATTAGCAATCTTTCAACAACATTTCTAAGTTCTCTCACATTACCAGTCCAATCAGCTTTACAGATAAGTTTCATAGCGTCGTTATCGACAGTAGGAATAGCATTTCTACTGTCATCGGCTAAAAGTTTGAGAAAGTGTTCAACAAGTATTGGAATATCTTCTCTCCTATCGTTCAAAGAAGGAATATGTATGGGTATAACCGCTAATCTGTGAAATAAATCTTCTCTAAATCTACCCTCTAAGATTTCAGATTTCAGGTCTTTATTTGTCGCAGATACTACTCTTACGTCCACTTTTATGTCTTTTTCGCCTCCTACTCGAGTAATTGTATTTTCCTGTAGAGCCCTTAACACTTTTGCTTGAGCATCAGCCCCCATATCCCCCACTTCATCTAGGAATAAAGTGCCGCCATTTGCTTGCTCAAACTTCCCTTTCCTTTGCTTAATCGCACTTGTGAATGATCCTTTTTCATGACCAAACAACTCGCTTTCAATAAGCTCGGACGGAATCGCCGCGCAATTCACTTCAATAAATGGGCCCGATGCTCGATTACTTCCATCGTGTAGTTGGCGTGCCACCAATTCTTTTCCCGTTCCGTTACCTCCCGTAATAAGTACTCGCGCATCAGTGGCTGCAACCGTCGACACCATTTCAAGTATCTCTTTAATAGCGGCTGAATCACCAATTATCGGATGAGATTTAGAGCCATGAACCTTTTTCCGAAGACGTTTTGTTTCCTTAACAAGCTCCTCTTGTTCAGTAGCATGTTTAAGCGTCATTAAAATTCGATTTAGATCAAGCGGCTTTTGAATGAAATCGAACGCACCTTTTTTAAGAGCTTGGACGGCGGTATCAACAGTTCCATGTCCCGAAATCATTATTACCGGAGAAGAAATATCTTTCTTTTCGAACATATCAAGTACATCGAGACCATCCATTCGAGGCATTTTAATATCGCAAAAGACGACATCGAATTCCCTTTTTTGTGCTAAAATCACTCCGTCAGCCCCATCTTCTGCTTCCTCCACTGTATGACCCTCATATTCCAAAATCTCACGCAAACTAGTACGTATCGGACGCTCATCATCAATAATTAAAATATGGGCCATGTTCTTTTTCTTTCTGAAATTTACACTCTAACCACTTTAAACCAAACTCTATGCCGCAGACAATCTCTACTCCATTCCAGGAACCGCATCCTCTCCCTTTGCTAGTCTGCTTAACAACCCTTCACGGACGGCGTATTTAGATCGATATATCGATTTGATTTCAGACTTGCTTTGCAGCCACTTTACAATTGCAGCAGCGTATGGGAGGAAGTCCGCTCGATCTGGGGGCATTCCGCTAATTTCCAATCGGTCTTTAAGAGAGTTTCGGATAATGAGCTCTGATAAATCATTAAACTTTTCTATGTCGATTACACTAGCAGTAGGATGGGGTTGTCGAATTAAATTTATCTCTGGCTTATCGATTCGGCTTTCTTTCAGTTTTCTTTTATTTTTAGGTTTCGTGAGTGAATAGAAGGTATCGAACGATCCACTAGAACCCACTAAAATAGAAGGTGTCGTATTAGATAAAGCTATGGATAATGGTTCGAATACATCGCTCAGATAGGGAAACATTTTTACATAAGCGTCCTCGCCAAATATATCTGTCATTTTAAACAACTCCTGTAACCTAGCCACTCCCACATCGAAACTTCTAGACCAAATCACTTTACTATCGTCCCATAAAATGCACTCTGTACTCCCCCCCCCTATATCCATTGTAAGAATAGTTTGTCCCTTCAGTGGAGTGTAGGTTAATTCTATACCTGCTTGAATTAAAGTAGCTTCAGTTGCGCCGGAAATTATTTGGACTTTGTAACCAAAACGATTCCATACCCCCTCTGTAAAAACATTGCCATTAGAAGCATCTCGAAGTGCACTGGTTGCAATAACGTACACCTCTAGCGCCTTGTAATTTCTGATTATTTCATGCATAACACCTATCGCATCTAATCCTCTTGCGATCCTATCAGGTCTTATAACACCTTTAACTATCCCTCCTTTGCCCAGTCTTACAGGTAAACGAAGACTGAATACCTTATTCCATGGGCGTAGATCTGAATTATCTATAGGCAAAAGGTCTACTACCCTTAAGTTAAAAGTGTTCGTTCCACAATCAATTACAGCTACTCTACGAAGCTTCGTTTTGATATTTCCCGTAACACTATTTCCCATTATCTATTCTTATACATCAACCATCTGGCAAGCTCCCTAAAAGTGGGCTTCTTACCGTACATTAAAATCCCGGTTCTGTAAATTTTTCCAGCAAACTTCACCATAAAGTAAACTGTCACCACCAAAATCATTGCGCTTATCACAACATGCCACCAAGGAACACCCACGCTCAATCGAACCATCATTGTAATTGGAGAAGTGAACGGGAAGAACGAGCAAAATATAGCTAGAGTACTATCTGGCGATTCCATGATGAAAATATTCACCATATAACTAAACATCAGAGGCAACATTGCTGGAATGAGTAAATACTGAGCATCTGACTCTTGTTCTACCGCGGCACCTACAGCAGCAAATAAAGATGAATAAAGAGCAAATCCCGCTACATAGAAGAACGCCCCCCATCCTAACATCATAGCCCAATCAACTTGTAATAAAACACCTAACTCACTATCCGATTCTATGTAAGTTATAAAGTCAGTGGCAGCCAATTGTGAGCTTTGATCCCCCATTAATTCGAGTAGTAATCCCGACGATTCTGCATAAAACCCGAATCCCATGAATAATATCCATGAGAGAATAGACCAAACCACTATTTGGGTTAATCCCAGAAGCCCAATACCCATCATCTTAGCTCCCATTAACGCTTCTGGCCTTATCACACTAATCACAACCTCCACAATTCTACTACTCTTTTCCTCTATCACACCGCGCATCACATGCATACCATAAATAAGGATAAACATGAACATGAACATAGAAAACGCAAATCCTATACCACTCTTATTTTCAATGTTTTGATCCTTTGTTACAACATCTTGTGTGACAAGCCCCACGCGTACTTTAAGTCGTTTATAGGTCTCATAATCAAGAGAGGATTCATTTTTCACCCTCAGTCGCTCTATGGCTTCGCCCAAATCACGTTTTATCGCCGATTTCACCTTTGTAGGAACTGATAACTCGTACTTCAAAAGTGCTTTTGCGCTTTGTAAAATTCCATCATCTAGCTCAAGCATAGCAGAATAATCACTTTCTAGGAATTCCTCAGTTGTGAGTGCTTCATTTGTAAACCTATATTCCAAAAAATCTCTTGGAGGAAAACATTCCGAACAGCTAGGCACTCGAGCTCCGTCATTTCCATGTAAAGTATACGTGATGATGTTATTATGGTCAACAATTAAGACCTTAGAGTCTGACTCAATAGTCGTCATAGCAATAAATACCATAAGAGCTACTAACCCCACCATTAGGAAAGGTCCCAATAAGGTAGAGATTATGAAAGCGCGTTTACGCACCCTTGTTTTATATTCCCTTCCTACTACTATTAACCAACGCTTCATGATGCTTCAGAGTTTTTTACTGCTTGCAAAAACACATCATCCATAGAGATTATTCTAGGACTGCACGAAAGGACATCGACCTCAGATGCTACCCATTTAATGAACTGCTCTATAGGAATTGACGTAGGAAGCCCGAGAACCACTTCGTGAATATTTTCTCCTTTACTTTCAGCACTATGTAAAATCGCTCCCGCACCTAGGGCGGCGGTGAAGCTAATTAAATTACCCCTGAATTTTAGATCAATCTTACCCTTACGAGCGTTTTCTCGTAAAGAAGCGACAGGGCCGTCAAGAATTTTGGTCCCATGATTAATCAAAGCAACATGGTCACAAAGCTCATCCACGCTAGACATATCGTGAGTAGACAAAAGGATTGTGGTTCCATTCTCATCACGCAAGCGATTAATTTCAGTCCTTATCCGAGCCGCATTAATGGGATCGAACCCACTCAGCGGTTCATCCAGAATAAGCAACTTCGGATTGTGAAGCACAGCGACAATGAACTGAATCTTCTGCGCCATACCCTTACTTAAATCGGCAACCTCTTTATCCCACCAGCCATCAACTTCGAGCCTTTCGAACCATCCTCTCAATTCCTTCTCCGCAAATTCATTAGACATACCACGAAGTCTAGCGAAATACATCGCTTGCTCGCCTACCCTCATGTTTTTGTAGAGCCCTCGCTCTTCAGGAAGATACCCAATGTGCTTCACATCGTCACGTGTGAGTGCATTACCGAAAAAATCTATTTCGCCACTATCTGGTCCGGTAATTCCTGCAACCATACGAATCAACGTGGTTTTACCAGCTCCATTAGGGCCTAATAAACCGAAAATACTTCCTTGAGGGACTTCGAAACTTACTCCACCTAAAGCTGTATGGTTACCGTATTGTTTCCTTACGTCGCTTAGTTTTAGGGATGGAGTATCGATCATGTGAACAAATCGTTGACTTTATCGAAAAAGCCACGTTCATCATGGTCAGTTTCAGGTTGAAAGTTCGTCGATTCACGCAAACTTTCCAAAGCCTTTCGCTCTTCTTTTGTGATATTTTTCGGAGTCCACACATTAATGTTCACCAATAAATCTCCATTCCCATAAGAATCTACAGACGGAAGACCTTTACCCCTTAAGCGAACTAATTTTCCACTCTGAGTTCCTGGCTCGACTTTAATCTTCGCTTTCCCAGATAGTAGTGGGACTTGAGCCGAAGATCCGAGAGTGGCATCAATGAAACTTATGTAAAGATCATGGTGTAGATTTTTTCCGTTTCGTTGGAATTCAACATGATTAAGCACTTCGATAACAACTAACAAGTCGCCAGCCACTCCTCCTATCGGTGCACCATTACCTTCTCCTCTAACATTCAATTGCATCCCGTCCTCAACACCAGACGGAATATCAATAGTCACGACCTTATCTTCTCTTTTCATACCCCACTCATCTGTACCAGAGGGTTTAGAGGTGATTGAAAAGCCAGAACCATTACAAGAAGGGCATGTAGAAGATGTCTGCATAGCGCCTAAAATGGTGTTTGTAACTCGCCTGACTTGACCTGTACCGTTACATTGACGGCAATCATCGTGCTCCACTCCGTCGGCCTGCATTTGTTTGGCCACCTTAATTTTCTTACTAGCACCGCTAGCAACTTCCTCCAATGTTAGCTTCACTTTAATCCTAAGGTCAGAGCCCTTCATCCTACGCCTGCGCCCACCTCCGCCACCTCCGCCGAATCCACCAAACCCTCCGCCTCCGCCTCCGCCGAAGATGTCTCCGAACTGGCTGAAAATATCCTCCATATTCATGTGATGACCTCCACCGCCTCCACCACCTGCACCTCTCATCCCCGCATGCCCAAACCTATCGTATTGCTGCTTTTTCGTGTCATCGCTCAACACCTCATAAGCCTCAGCCGCCTCCTTAAATTTCTCCTCAGCCCCAGCATCATCCGGATTTTTATCCGGGTGGAACTTCAGTGCAAGCTTTCTGTATGCCTTCTTAATCTCCGAAGTTGAAGCAGATTTGCTTACTCCCAGAGTGTCGTAATAATCTCTTTTTGCCATTTTTCCTAGACCAAATTATTGTCCTATCACCACTTTCGCATATCTCAACACCTTATCTCCCAGCATATATCCACTCTCCACCACATCGACGATTTTACCCACTAAATCGGGTGTCGGTGCAGGAATATTTGTAATCGCTTCATGAAAGTCAACATTGAATACATCTCCAGCCTTAACCTCCATAGGTTTAAGGCCTTTCGCTGCTAATGTCGAATCGAATTTAGTATGAATCAGATTCATCCCCTCACGTATTATCTTAATATCGTCACTAGAATTTTTCTCTGCGCGTTCGAAATCGTCAAGTAACGGTAGTAATTTTTCTAGAACATCCTGAGAAGCAGTACGAATTAAATCAGCTCTCTCCCTCATAGTGCGCTTTCTGAAATTATCGAATTCAGCATAAAGCCTGAGGTATTTATCTTGATAATCTACCACCTCTTCCTCAGCTTTCGCTTCGGTCTCGGGCTTAGCGTCAGTTTCGCCATCTCCACATCCGCTGTTATCAGCACAATCATTAGAGTTTTCGGTAGCCATTTCTAGCTCTTCCTCCTTCTTTTCGACTGTATTATTTTGATTATTCATAGTCCTAATTAGTTTGGGCTAACAGAAAGGCAAAGTAAGTGCCATTTATATAAAACTCAATTAAATGCGACAGCCTGTCAGTCCGCGCAATGCAAACCGACAGGCTGTCGTGCCAAATCGTGTGTCAACCTAGCTTTTACTTCAAACTCTTGACGAATTTGTCGATGTGGCGGTGAAGCTCGAAACCTCGTAAATCCTTAGCAACTACGATCCCGTTCTCATCGAGAAGGAAACTCATTGGAATTGAGCTTACGCCATACATCGCTGCCGCTTCGTTTTGCCATTTTTTTAGGTCGCTTACGTGGTAATCCCACTTTAAGCCGTCCTTTTTTATTGCCGATTCCCAAGATGAAACCTTGGAGTCGAGAGATATCGAAAATATCTCGAATCCGTCGGCATTTTTAAACTTCGCCTTGCGGTATTTTTCGTACGCTTTTACTACGTTGACATTTTCTCTCCTGCACGGCCCACACCACGAAGCCCAAAAATCTATTAGGACTATGCTTCCTCTTAGGTCGCTCAATTTCATCTTCTTTCCCTTAGGATTGTTCATGATGATATTTGGTGCCTCGTCGCCGATATTAGTTCCAATTCGTCCTGTAGGTACGACATCAAAAGATCCTGTTAGTTCGATTAACCCTTCGGAATCAGAAGCGGGTGACGCTCCTACTATCCCAGTCCAGGTAATCAATGCTACTCCCACCATTACAATTGCTGATTTAAAAATCATAGTCTTTTGCTTTTGTTGCGTCATTATGTTCTCTTTCAAAGATAGTTGTGTGTTAGTCAATTCGGGTGATTCGGGCTCCCAATTTTCGCAAACGTTCATCAATGTTTTGGTACCCTCTATCGATCTGACCAATATTGTGAATAGTCGAAGTGCCTTCCGCCGAAAGGGCAGCAATCAACAATGAAACTCCAGCTCTTATATCCGGAGACGTCATCGTCACTCCTCGTAGTGGGCTCTGGTGGTCCAGTCCGTTTACAGTAGCCCGGTGGGGATCGCATAGGATTATTTGGGCTCCCATGTCGATAAGTTTGTCTACGAAAAAGAGACGGCTCTCGAACATTTTTTGGTGTATTAATACCGAACCTTTCGCTTGAGTCGCCATTACAAGGACGATACTTAGCAAATCGGGCGTAAACCCAGGCCAAGGTGCGTCAGATACTGTTAAAATAGACCCGTCTATAAACTTCTCGATCTCGTACGAATCTTGGGCAGGAACGTAAATATCATCTCCCCTCCTTTCAAGCTTCACTCCCATTCGTTTAAATATTCTCGGTATTACTCCGAGTTCGTCATATTTAACGTCTTTAATGGTGAGCTCACTTTTCGTCATAGCTGCCATGCCTATAAAGCTTCCCACTTCTATCATGTCAGGCAAACATCTATGTTCAGCCCCTCCTAGTTCGGTGACGCCTTCGATAGTAAGTAAATTCGAACCTATACCCGAAATCTTACCCCCCATTTTATTTATTATTTTACATAGCTGTTGTAAGTATGGCTCGCATGCAGCATTGTAAATAGTAGTAGTTCCTTCAGCCATAACAGCTGCCATAACGACATTCGCCGTCCCAGTTACCGAAGCTTCATCTAGGAGCATAGAAGTTCCCTTCAATTTGCCTCCAGGTACTGAAGCGGTAAAGAAACCAGTCGCAGAATTATATTCGAACTCAGCTCCTAAAGACTTGAATCCCAGAAACGTAGTATCCATTCTTCGTCGCCCTATCTTATCTCCACCTGGTCTAGGCAAAGCGCCTATTCCATATCTAGTTAAAAGGGGGCCTAAAATCATAACTGACCCTCTCAGCGAACTGCCCTTATTCTTAAACTCATCCGATTTAAGAAAATCAAGGTTAATATCGTCCGCTTGAAACCACCATTTTCCCGGTCCAAGCTGACGAGTTTTTACACCCATAGACCTGAGCAAGTCGATCAATTTATTTACGTCAATTATATCCGGAAGGTTATCAATCTCAACTTCTCCTGGAGTTAAAAGAACTGAACTTAAAATCTGCAGCGCTTCGTTTTTAGCTCCCTGCGGAATTACTTCACCACTTAATTTGTGGCCACCTTCTATTACAAAACTACTCATCTTGTAAAAATGAGGAGTAAACACTCACGTCAGAGCAGTACGCAGTGGAACTTGTGAGTGTGTAATTGTGAGTTTTGTGTTGCGTTTTAGCCAAACTGTGATTGCGCACACACGCAACTTTAGACGAGGTGACGCTGTCACCGCTCGCAACTTTCTGTATATCAGGTCTTTGCGGGTGTAGGGGTGTTATAACCCCAATTAATCGGCGACGGTCACTATTGTAACTTGCTGATTATAAGGGAACCTGTCTTTTAATGAAATATGTTTAGTTGTGACAGCGTCACCTCGTATGCGAGGGGCTATCACTTTAAACACTCCGTTCACTTGCCCAACTACCTTCTTCGGTAATTCTTTGAGGAACCGCGATTGCCTCCTGAATTGCGATTACCACCTGAGTTTTTATTAGAGCTTCCTCCTTTTTTACCAGGGCGTTTGCGCTCTAAAGCATCTGAAGTTTTTCGGATAGATCGTAAAATTTCAGCAGAACTTTCGAGAACTGCATCCTCTGAAAGAATTAGCTCTCCGCCAGACATCTCTTTTAGCTGTTCCGCAATGAATCCGCGCTCAACGGTCTTTCTATTCCAAGTTAGGAAATGCATCTTCATCGCATTTGAAAGCTTGACAATCAAAATAGACTTCTCCTCTCCATCTTCCAACTTCTTTGCCATTTCAATCATAGCGAGGACCGTTCTGCCGAAGTGTCCGGCACGAGAAGTTTCTGTTGGGTAGTTTAATTTATCTGGTGCCTCTGATCGAGTTGCGGGTACGGGGGTGTCGAAGGGTGAGTCAACATCCATTTGGTATGAAGACATCTGATGAAGTTGATTCCACAACTTATGCTTGCCTTCCTCCTCACTTCCTTCAGGCGGAACCACACTTCCCATCACGCTAACGATAGCCTCAGCACACTTCGTGCGCTCAGTTTTATCAGGGAGACTCATCATGTGTTCAACCATTGTGTGTATGCCACGACCGTATTCCGGGATTACTAAATCCGCACGATTACTATTATAGGTCAGCGTATCCCTACGATCTGCCTCTTTAAAATTCATTTTACTCATCTATGCAAAGATACTACACTTGTTTTATACAAAATATTCAAAGTTTATCTCTCTACTCTTTGCATAACGCGTTTCGTTTAGTACTTTTGTCATCCGTTTCGAACGCGATACGGTTACAAGCGAAAATAGCTCAGTTGGTAGAGCACAACCTTGCCAAGGTTGGGGTCGCGAGTTCGAGTCTCGTTTTTCGCTCCATTAAAACCTCTCCTTTTCGGAGGGGTTTTTTCTTTATATGGCAAGGGCTTCAGAGGATCTGAAACTAGGAAAGCCCGACGGGTTTATAAATAATTGCTTTCCCAAATACCGTCGGAGTCCGTTTCAGTATTGACATCTCTTGTTGAGTCATAAAACCTGCCTACTCACCACCGTAGCTATAGGATTTCTCAGTCCAATATCTTTCATCTAGCAATGGCTTAATTGAAGAAGTCTTATGGAATGGAATAATGATGCCGGTGGGATCCCAACATTGAGGATTTGAAGACGGTTTACCGTGTATAAACATCTCTTTAATTGCTGTTTCACCATTTTCATAATAGCCTATGAAAACACCTTCCGGGACTCCGTCTTCTATCATTCCTGATCGTCTTAGTTTTCCTGGGACATCAGAACATGGGTAGTATTCGCAATAAACGCCATTAAAAATCTTGCCTTGATAATACATTTTGCCTAGTTTAATGAAAGGCTCGCCCTGTAATCCTCCGCCCGCAACCCTAACGTAGATTGTTTCAGAATGAATTAATTCGGGATAAATCGAGACTTTTAGGGAGTCGAGGTGGGATGAGTAAATTAAGGTTTGGGCTGAAAAGGGAGCGAAAGTCAAAGCGAAAAACAATATGGTGAATGCGAATTTCATACTTTCATATTTATTTAAATATACAATTTTTATTTATACTTTTGCGGCATAATAAATATTGAAGCTATGCACGCAATCATCCATACAGACAAGGGAGCTATGAAAGTTGAGTTTTTTGAGAAAGACGCGCCGAATACGGTTGCAAATTTCGTAAAACTTGCAAATGAGGGGTTTTATGAAGGGTTAACTTTTCACAGAGTAATACCTGATTTCGTAGTGCAGGGCGGATGTCCTGAAGGAACTGGAGTAGGTGGACCTGGATATCAAATCGATTGTGAACTCAAGGGTGACAATCAGTACCACGATAAGGGGGTGCTTTCTATGGCGCATGCGGGTCGCAACACTGGCGGGTCACAGTTTTTCGTTGTTCACTCTCGCACGAACACTTCGCATTTAGACGGGAATCATACGTGTTTCGGGAAGGTTGTAGATGGCCTTGATGTAATAGACCAAATCCAAGGCGGCGACGCCTTCAAGGTGGAGGTGGTAGATTAATTCTGACGGGAAGAGAAAAAACTGGAAATACCAGTAGCGAAACACCAGCCTAACCAACCCATAGGAAGGTACGCTACGACTAGATCCAGGGTGATAAACCAAACCGGAGCTGGGATAATAAACACCATCGTGATTCCTCCTGCGAGAAATACCGCTCCGATAATTAAGGCGAAACTTTTCTTGTAAGAAGCGGCAATAAATGACGCTACAGCTGCTCCAGCGAAAGTTCCTAAGGCGTGAGCCATAAAAGGTGTTGCAAAGTGTATCAGGTCCCAATCGATAGCATTCATGGGGTCTACGCCATCAGGTATGGGCACAGAAGACATGCCGAAGTTGATTACCTGCATGTTGACAATGGAACCGACTATAATACCGATAACGACAGCTAGGGTATTTCTAATAATTGGATGCATATTGTAAATATGGTGTATTTTGGCTTTAAAATCATAACCTATGAAAAAATCAGAAAAAGAATGGGCTAAAGAACTCTCCGAAAACGAATTCAATATTTTGAGAGAAAAAGGGACAGAGCCTGCTTTTTCAGGTAAATATGATAAGCTTTATGAGGAAGGTGTCTATGTCTGTAAGGGTTGTGGGGAGAAGCTTTTCGAGGGAGAAGCGAAATTCGATAGCGGATGTGGTTGGCCTAGTTTTTCTCAAGCTGCGGACCCAAATATTTTAGATGAAACATTAGACACATCGCGAGGCACAGTTAGGACAGAAATTACTTGCTCTAAATGCGACGGGCACATGGGACACGTTTTTGAAGATGGGCCTACACCCACTGGCAGGCGATTTTGCGTTAATAGCGCCTCTATAGTGTTTAAAGCGAAAAAGTGAGTCGTGAATTAATGTGACTCGATGGTTCCGTCAGGGCTTTCCCCGAACATTGCGATACCGCGATTCTCAGAATTTGACCAAGCCCGAAACATCCCATTCGAGTTACAAACTAATGCTATCTTGCCATTTGAACTTACTGCCACCACTCCCCCATCGCCACCAAGTTTTCCCATCTCATCGAAAATAGCTCCTTCACAAGCGTCCGATAGTGACTCCTTTCCATGAAGCATCCTGGAGTGCACATCCTGGGTTACCCCTGTTCTAATAAAGTACTCACCCCATCCCGTTGCACTTACAGCGCAAGTTCTGTTATCAGCCCAGGTCCCAGCTCCGATAACTGGGCTATCGCCTATTCTCCCGTGCTTCTTATAGGTCATTCCGCCCGTAGAAGTTCCTGCAGCTAAATTCCCATGCTTATCTAAAACGGCACAACCCACAGTCCCCCTCTTTTCTTCTAAAGGAATTACTTCATCTCCGGATCTCTCAGCTGCTTTTTTGTATCGGGAGTATGCTTTGTGAGTGTGAAACCAGGACGCATCTGCAGGTTCATGACTAAATTTTTCTGCGAAAACTCCAGCACCATGTCCACTAAAAAAAACATGCTCACTGGAATCCATCACAGAGCGAGCTACAGAAATGGGGTGTTTGAAACCATTAAGACCCGTCACCGCTCCACAATTTCTTGAACTTCCGTCAGCAATGGAAGCGTCAAGCTCATGTTTTGCCTCAGATGTGAAAACGGCTCCGCGTCCGGCATTAAAAAGCGAATCATCTTCAAGAATACGAATCACAGCCTCTACCACCTCTACCGCACTTGAACCTTGACTGAGTAAATCTTCGCCTGCTGTGAGAGCGTTATTTAGAGATGTCCTATACATAGATTGCATATCTGCCGAAATATCTTCTTCTCCGAAATGACCAGCACCACCGTGAATTGCTATTGCGAAAGAAGGTTTTTGCTCTTGCTGTTTAGGACTACAAGAAAAGAGGTAGAAGGAAAAGCTAAGCAGAAGGAAGCTGACAGTTGTATAGTTCATTTCACAAACATAGCGATTCTTTTTCAGCGTAGAGCTTTAAGAATTCCCGATTCATATCTAGTTCTTTATACTTTAGTCGTTGAAATTATGCGTTCCTGACAAATAACACTTAAGATTATAAAATGAACAAAGCTTTTTGGGGAGGACTATGCATTTTAATCTGTGGAGGGCTTTACCTGCTGTCGAACAGTATCGCGGCGACTCTACCTAACCACTTTCAAGCGTACCTCGAATTCGAAAAGGACATACCCCAAATCCCTTGGTTCATAGTCATTTACAATTCGTACTTCATACTTCTAGCACTAAATTTTTTGCTCATAAAATCTCCTCACACAATACGATCCTTAAGCATAACGATGATGGCTAGTTCAGCTATAGCATGTATGATTTTCGTGCTCTTTCCAGGTGAAATGGGCTTCTCTCGTACCTCAAATATTGAGGGATTCGAAGTGCTATACACAAATCTTCACTCCCTTGATATACCCCATAACCTCTACCCTTCGCTCCACATAACATTCTCCACCCTCTCAGCTTTTGCTATAATTCATCAAACAAAACAAAAGCTCCTCCATTATTTACTCATACTCTGGGTTATCCTTATTTCATTCTCAGTAGTATTAACTCACCAACACCACATTTTTGATGTTATTACCGGGTTTTTACTTGCCTGGCTCACCATTAAATTTGTGTACTTGAGAGGAGTTAAAGCATAAAAAAAGCCACTCTATTTAAGAGTGGCTTTTATAAGGCTTAGGTGTAAGAGTAATATCTTAAACTACTTTCACATTTACTGCGTTCAGACCCTTAGGACCTTCTTCAATATCAAAACTTACGTTGTCTCCTTCTCTGATATCCTCACTTAGTGCATTTGCGTGAACAAAAACATCTTTTCCACCTTCGTCAGGAGTAATGAATCCAAATCCTTTTGAATCATTAAAAAACTTTACTGTACCGTTACTCATATCTAAAAAAATTTATTTGAATGGCAAATGTAGTCATTAATTTCCTATAACGTCTATTACTAGGTCATTTGTTCTATTTTATTTGGGTCTGATCTATTAATGATAGCCGTGTTATATCATTATTAGGTCGTGGGGATGAACCTGAAAACATACTGCTTACTGAAGATACAGAAAATAAAGACTAAACAAAACGATATATCTAAATCATCTCAAGCCTTTCAGAAATTCATAAAAGAAATAAAACACCTATTTAAGTTGAGTCACTTAATTTAGGTTAAATCAAAAACGAGGGCATGAGCGATTACTCAACCACAAACTTCTTCTCAACTGAACCGTCATCATAGATGTGGAAGAGTATCTGATTAGGTGTGAGATTGACTTCTCTTCCTAATACGTCTACTACCTTGTCAAGCTTTCTGTTAGATGGGGTGGGGAAAGTGAAGGAAGATGATAATGTGCCTTCTGAGTCTGTTTTTATTAGATAGACGTCACTACTACCATTTCCAAACGATGATGTAGATGCTGAAATGATATATCCTCCGTCAGAGGTTTGTTGAACTGAAGTTCCAAAATCGGGAGCTATTCCACCATAAGTTTGCTCCCACCCCTGTCCAAAAACACTAAAAGAAAGAATACAGGCTAAGACAAAGAATAGCTTTTCATATGGTAAAATTTAAGTCACTAATGTAGCATAAATTATCGGAAGCTTCGTCTTACCCTACTATTCTCCACCACTTCCCTTTCTCTCATGCGCTTTAGGGTGGACTGAACAACACTTTAGAGGCCGTTAAAACCAAAAACGAGAGACTATCTTTCGATAACCTCCCGTTATGTACCCGGAGCGGGAATTGAACCCGCACGACCTTACGGTCATCAGATTTTAAGTCTGACGTGTCTACCAATTCCACCATCCGGGCATTGGAGGGCGCGAAGTTACGTAGTTCTTTGAAAGATTAGGGTAAATATGACGTGATTTTTTCGGAAGCCCCCCTTTGTTCGAGAAGCCAAGACTTTGCCGATCTTCCACTATTCTTTATTTGAGAGGAGTTTTGAGTTGTAAGGAGATCTTTTATTAGAACACTTAGCTCCTCAATAGATGGGGCGACTTGAAGTGCTCCGATGGATTTGAGGGCATGGGCTTCACGAAATCGGGCGATGTTTGGCCCTGAGACCATAGGCACAGAAAAGGCAGCAGGTTCGAGTAAGTTGTGAATGCCAGCGCCAAAACCTCCACCAATTACTGCTAAATCGGCTAAGGCGTAGAGTGAGGATAAGAGGCCGATGGAGTCGATAATCAGGACAGATGATTCAGGTGAGGGAGGTCCATTTGATAATTTTGAGGCGATTTTCGGTGCAGCTGTGTTGAATTTATCGAGAATGTTCGTGATGTGGGCAGAGTCAACTTCGTGTGGAGCGATAATGAGCTTTGTTTCTGAGTCCCAGGAGCAAAGTGCGAGTGCAGATTCATCAGCAGGCCAAGAACTACCCGCTAAAACCACCCTTGAGTTGCCTTTCCATGACATCAACTCGGTCATGACTTTCGATGCTGGTTCCTCTGCCAAGTGAAGTACTCGGTCAGCTCGAGGGTCACCCACGGATAAAGAGTTTATCCCGTGCGCTTTTAGAAGTTCTGATGAAGATTCGTCTTGGGTGAATATCTTATCGAAAGTGTGCCATGCGGAAATTAAGAATCGTCCTACGAAATTGTCCTTGAGGGCTGGCGCGGTATGGGAGAAGTGGGCTGCGAAAACGAATGAGGGAATCTTTGATTTAGAGAGTTCGTTTTGCAATACAGGCCAAACCTCATATTTACATGTCGCGAAAAACTTCACTTTCAAGCCGGGAGATTTTAGAAACTTCCTTACAGCAGTAGGGGTATCGAGAGGTAGAGCCGCAATTTTATCTTGAGGGCGTAACCACTTCGGGGGGCTTGTTGTTGTAATTGGCGTGAATCCAGATGGCGAAAAAAACGTTAAAAGAATAGGAGTAAGTGGGTTCTTCGAGAGGTAGGATTCTATAACGGGCACAGCTTGTTCGTACTCGCCCAGGGAAGCACAATGAAACCAAGCGTATGGCTTGGACTCGGGCGAAGTTGAATCTACGGGCGAAGTGAAATCTAGGACGTTATTTGCGTCGCGCATTTTGAGTAAGGCCGACGATTTAGAGTGGCCGAAAATGGCTAAGAGGCGAATTAATATCACCGCGAGTCGAGCTAGAAGCGAGTAGATTACTAGTACCAATATTCTTTCGGAGCTCGTTTGTAGATATGTAAGACCCAACCGAACTCGAGACCGAGACCGGCATCGAAGCGTGGGGCAGAGTCGGGTATACCGGTGTCGAAATTCATCGTTCTAAGTGGAGAGGTACGAGAGGCAAATCCGAAGATTCCGCCGTAAGCATTGACTCTACGGTAGGCATCCATATGCCAATACCCCACGAAACCAGAGACATAGCCACCCCAGGTCAGTCTGTCATATCCAGGGAGGTATGGATCTTCGAGTTGGGAAATGTGATTTTCTGTGAAATCGAATCCGATTTTATGGTGGATGGATCCAAGGCCTCCGCGTAGGAAAAGTCCAGAATTGAGGTTAGAATTACCTACTGGGATGATTTTTCCGCCGAGAATTCCGATAATGGCGCCTCGACCGGTAACGGTAATGCGAGCTACGTTACCCTCGTTGTCTATAATTTCACCTGAAGTGGTAAGGAGATTCGAGAGGAGGCCGGGCTCCTGAGCCTCTGCGCCCGTTAGATATGTGAGGCGGAAACCGAAATATTTATTCGATTCGGTTTTTACGCCGAACCCCGCTCCGATAGTAGCGAAGGCTCCATATCTTGAATTAAGATCGGCTATAGGAAGAAATCCTCCTGTAGAAATAAAGATATGAGGAGACTCGAGTTGAGTGGAGGCTACGTCACGAGTGGTTTGGGCTGAAACACTAGGAGTGAATAAGAAACAAGCCATCGAGAACGATGCGATTACATAGATTTTATGAGTAAAAGTTATATGCTTCTGCGTAGAATTCATGGAAGCGAAGTTAAGTAAGGAAGTGTATCTTCGCTCTCTATTGTAAGTCATGAAGAATATTAAAATGGTGGATCTAAAAGGACTGATGAACCGCATCAAGCCCCAAATAGATAATGCCATAGATAGAGTTCTGCAATCTGAGCGTTTTATCGGAGGTGAGGAAGTTGAGGAGTTTGCTAAGGAATTAGGTGACACTATGTGTGGCCCACACGAGAAAAGTAAGGTGTTTGTCATCCCTTGCGCGAATGGCACTGACGCTATTCAAATTGCTTTAATGGCCCTCGGAATAGGGCCTGGAGATGAGGTCATCACTACTAATTTTACTTTTATTTCTACAGTTGAGGTCATTTCTATATTAGGGGCTACTCCTGTTTTAGTAGATGTCTGTGAAACTACATTCAACATAGACTGTGACGCAGTAGAACAAGTAATAACCGATAAAACAAAAGCGATAATTCCAGTTCATTTGTTCGGCCAATGTGCTGATTTAGGAAGATTAATGGAACTCTCAACTAGGTTCGACATTCCTATCGTGGAGGACAATGCCCAGTCGCTTTTGAGCACGTATTGTGACGGAAAAGGCGTGAGTGGTGCGAGTGGTCTTTTCGGTGTGTTCGGAACTACAAGTTTTTTTCCGAGCAAAAACCTTGGGTGTCTTGGAGATGGAGGGGCTCTTTTCACTCGTGATCAGGTGTTGGCCTTAAAGGCCAAATCCATTTCGAACCACGGTGGATCTAAAAGATACGAGCACGAAGTCCTAGGAATAAATTCACGCCTCGATTCTATCCAAGCTGCTATTCTAAGAGTGAAACTCCCACACCTGAAAAGCTTTATCGCTAAAAGGCAGGAAGCAGCTTCGAAATATGACGAGCTACTTAACGACGTTGAGGGGGTAGAAATACCTGTAAGAAGTGAAAAATCTACTCACGTTTTCCATCAATACACCCTCAAGATATCGGGCGGAGTAAGAGATGAATTAGCCCAAGGATTAGCTGACGATGGTATTCCGACCGGTATTTATTACCCCAAGGGAATTCACGAGCAGAAGGCATTTAGTAGTTTGGGATATAAAAAAGGAGATTTTCCGATAAGTGAAAAACTCTCTGAGACCGTACTTTCGCTACCTATGCACACTGAACTTAGCGATGCGCAACAGAATTACATTGTGGAGCGTTTAGTTAGTCGATTGAGTGAATTAAGAGAATTGAGTGCATTGCGTGAAACACATAAAATGACCGGGCAGAAATGAATATTACAGTAGTAGGAACAGGATATGTGGGTATTGTAACCGGTACTTGTCTCGCTGAGACAGGGAATAAAGTTACTTGCGTGGATATTGACGCAACGAAAGTTGCGGCTTACTCTTCTGGAAAAGTTCAAATCTATGAGCCACATCTTGAGAATCTTCTTGTAAGGAATCTCGAAGCAGGAAGGATAGACTTCACAACTGATTTGGCTTCGGCTGTGGCGAAAAGCTCAATAGTTTTCTTAGCCCTTCCCACTCCTCCTGGAGAGAACGGGTCTGCTGATTTACAATACATCTTGAAAGTGGCAGAAGATCTGAGTGGGATACTTGACAAATACACGGTTATTGTAGATAAAAGCACTGTACCTGTAGGGACTGCGGATAAGATTCGAGAAGTAATTAGTTCGAAATGCGATGTCGAATTCGATGTGGTTTCGAACCCTGAGTTCCTTCGTGAAGGATTTGCTGTAGATGACTTCATGAAGCCGGATAGAGTTGTGGTGGGATGTTCTAGCGACAGGTCTCGCGCAGTTATGGAAGAGCTTTACAAGCCTTTCGTCAGACAAGGCAATCCAGTGATTTTTATGGATGAAAGAAGTGCTGAATTGACCAAATACGCTGCTAACGCTTTCCTTGCAACGAAAATAACTTTTATGAATGAGGTGGCTAATTATTGCAAGAAAGTAGGAGCAGATGTAGATTTGGTAAGGCGAGGTATAGGAACCGACTCGAGGATAGGACCTCGCTTCCTCTTCCCTGGCATGGGATATGGTGGGAGCTGCTTCCCTAAAGATGTACAAGCTCTTCACAGAAGCGGTCGCGAAGTAGGATCTGAATTCAGCATACTCGAAAGCGTGATGGCTGTGAACGAAAGACAGAAAATAATGATGCTTCCCTTAATGAAGGATCATTTCGGAGGAAGTTTGAAGGGTAGAAAAATCGCTATTTGGGGGCTTTCTTTTAAGCCCGAAACGGACGACATTAGACAAGCGCCCTCTCTTGATATGATCTCAGCACTCTTAGACGCCGGAGCTAAGCTTACGGTTTACGACCCTGAGGCGATGGATAACGTAAAGAAAGTTCTAGGCGACAAGCTGAAATATGCTCAACGATCTACTGAAGCTATTCACGGAGCTGAAGCTCTTTTGATTTGTACTGAGTGGGCCGCTTTTAGAAATCCTGATTTTAATGCAATGAAATCCTCAATGATGAATCCTGTCATCTTCGATGGTCGAAATCTTTACGAGTGCGATAAAATGAAAGAGCTTGGGTTTACGTATCATAGTGTAGGAAGGGAAGCCGTGATTTGCACATGAAAGAACGTGTTCTCATAACAGGAGCTGCCGGATTTTTAGGATCCCATCTATGCGACAAGTTCTTCAATGAAGGGTTTGATGTAATCGCAATGGATAACCTAATCACGGGAGATCTAAAAAATCTTGAACACCTTAACGGAAAGGAGGGTTTTACCTTTATGCATCACGATGTGACGAACTTCACTCACGTGAGTGGAAAGCTTGAACATATCCTGCATTTCGCCTCGCCAGCAAGTCCTATAGACTACCTGCGCATCCCCATACAAACTCTAAAAGTAGGATCTCTCGGAATTCACCGTCTCTTAGGTCTTGCCAAAGAAAAAGGCGCACGGATTACCATTGCTTCCACTAGCGAAGTTTATGGTGATCCGGAAATTCATCCACAGCACGAAGAATATTGGGGTAGTGTGAACCCTGTGGGCCCGCGTGGAGTTTATGACGAAGCGAAAAGATTCCAGGAAGCCATTACGACTGCCTATAACACTTACCACGGTCTAGAGACAAGAATCGCACGCATTTTCAACACGTACGGCCCGCGCATGCGACTGAATGACGGTCGTGCTCTACCAGCTTTCATAGGCCAAAGCTTACGCTCAGAAAATATTACCGTTTTCGGAGATGGTTCCCAAACACGTAGTTTTTGCTATGTCGACGATTTAATTGATGGGATTTTCAAACTTCATTTCAGCTCGGAGACTCGACCAGTTAATTTGGGTAACCCTGTAGAAATTTCCATTCTCGATTTCGCGAAAGAGGTACTCGCTTTAACTGGGGCCGATGTAGAAATCGTTCATGAGGGATTGCCTATCGACGATCCGAAGAAAAGACGGCCGGACATTTCAAGAGCGAAAGAAGTATTAAATTGGGAACCGACAATAGATCGGTCCGAAGGTTTAAAACGTACTTTCGATTATTTTAAGTCGCTCACTCCCGAAGAATTAACCCGAAACGAACACAAGAATTTTGAAGCATACATCAAAAAGTAGTGCGAATCTGAGCGCAAGCGAAGATGGCGTTTTCGTTCACGAAAGTGCCGTAATCGATGACGGTGCGGTATTAGAAAGTGGGGTCAAGGTTTGGCATTTCTGTCACGTGATGGAGGGCTCACGGCTCGGTACAGGCACGTCGTTAGGGCAGAATAGTTTCGTGGCGTCGGGAGTTGTGACGGGCTCTAACTGTAAGATTCAGAATAACGTAAGCCTGTACCAAGGCGTCACTTTAGGCGACGATGTGTTTCTCGGGCCTAGTTGTGTATTTACGAACGTTGTTAATCCAAGAAGCGCCATTGTAAGGCGTGACGCCTACGCCCCGACAAAAGTTGGGGACGGGGTAACTATAGGGGCGAATGCGACTATTATTTGTGGGGTAGAGTTAGGAAACTTTGCTTTCGTCGGGGCGGGAGCCGTGGTTACTAGAGATGTGAAGTCGTTTGAGTTAGTTGTAGGAAATCCTGCGAAGAGAATTGGATGGATGTCTCCTAGTGGGATGAGGTTAGAGTTCGATGAGAGTAATTTCTCGGTTTGTACTGAGAGTGGAGAGAAATTTAGGTTAGATGCAGAAAATAATGTGTACCCATGTTAGATAGATTGACTTCGGGTGACGCTACGATTAGCGTTGTGGGACTTGGATATGTGGGGCTTCCAATCGCCCTCGCTTTTGCACGAAAAGTTAAAGTGATAGGGTTCGACATTAACTCGGAGAGAGTTGAAATGATGAAAAGTCATATCGATCC
>DQRJ01000063.1 GCA_015663855.1 Flavobacteriales bacterium
CGCTCTTTTATCCTAACAATCTACTTGTACTCATTCAAGAAGGGCTCATTCAATTCCCCAATTGATAAATAATACGTGTTAAAACTAAAACACTACTTGTATAATAAAAAATTATTATACATAAATACTTTCGTTAATCGGTAAAAACGCACATTTAGTCGGTGAAATTCGTTAACAGGACGAACCTAAAGATGCTCCGGTAAACAACATATAGTTATGTCATCTTTATATGTTTCCTAATGACACTAAGGTGCTACATCTTAAGCATGCTATTGTATTTTGCACCGTGAGAAAGTTTCTTTTAACACTCCTTAGTTTGCTAGCGTTTAACATTCCTGATGTTTTAGCCCAAACCTCCCTCCTCCCATTCACGATTCAAGGCAACTGGTATTGCATCGATTCAGCAGCCATTTCTGTTCCGGGAAGGTTACCGGGAAGTCTCCACAACGCACTTATTTCATCAGGCATTATACCCGACCCCTTTGTCGGAACGAATGAAGATTCTGTTCAATGGGTGGGGCGTATGGATTGGAAGTTTATTTCTGAGCCGTTTGAAAAGCCACACGAAGGGGATTTTGAAGTCGGGGAAGTTCTAACATACAGTGAATGGAGTTTAAACGGGGTAAAGCTGGGGGAAACTGATAATGCGTTTAGGCCTTGGGAATTCGGAGTTCGGGAAGCCATTAGACCCACTAATAATATTTTATCGGTGGTATTTACCGCTCCTTCTAAAGTTGCTGAGTCAAGAATAAAAAATGCTAATCATCCATTGCCGGGAGATGCCGAGCGGGCCGTTCATAGAGCGCCGCAATTCACATTCGGGTGGGATTGGGCTATGACTTTGGTCGACTGCTCGGTGGGAGCGATGGGATTTAAGGGTGAGGATTTGGACTTTGCAATAAGCCAAATCGATGTACAGACAGACACTATTGAAGGGACGACTGCACGTGGGTTTGTAACGTTTAGGACAGAAAGTAAACTCGAAAATGATGGGTTATTGTTGAGATGGGCCTTGAGCGACCCTTTAGGGAAGATGGTCGCAGCGGGGAAGTTTCGGCACGAAGTCGGGGAAGTGAAAATTCCTTTTAAGATTGAGAACGCACTATTATGGTGGACTCATGATTTAGGCGAACCGAACTTACATACTTTAGAAATCGTAGCTGTAGGCGATAAGGGATTGATCGCTCGAGAAAAACAAGTTGTCGGACTAAGAACGTTACGTCTCGATACTTCGAAAGACAAGGAAGACTCGAAAGGCGCGAAAGGCGCGAAATTCCAGTGGGTACTAAATAACGTTCCTATTTTCGCTGGAGGTTCTAACGTCGTTCCGGCTGATTTGATTTCAAATCGTATCAGGGGAGCCGAAGATGTGGCACTAGTCGAGAATGCTGTAAAAGCGAACATGAATACGCTTAGGATATGGGGCGGAGGAACGTACGCTTCTGATGAATTCATGAATGCGTGTGACAAGATGGGGGTTCTGGTTTGGCATGACTTCATGTTCGCATGCGCCATGTATCCAGGCGACACCAAGTTCCTTGAATCCGTTTCCAAAGAGACCACATACCAAACCACACGACTCCGCCACCACCCCTCATTAGCAATGTGGTGTGGGAATAACGAGGTGAGCGAAGGTTGGGAGAGGTGGGGCTGGAAGGTAGGCTTAAGCGAGCTTGAGATTGGCGAAATCGAAAAGTCCTACGACCGCATTTTTAATGAACTGCTTCCTTCAATAGTTTCTGAAATTGATGATGCTCCGTACTGGGAGTCATCGCCAATGCTTGGGAGAGGTGATAGTGATTTCGTGAATCGGGGGGACGCTCATGATTGGGGGATTTGGCATGACGGCTATTCGTTCGATAGTTTGTGGACTCGGGTTCCGAGATTTATGAGCGAGTTCGGATTTCAAAGTTTTCCTGAGAAATCAACGTTTTCGACAGTCGTTAACTACGATTCGATATTGAGTTCGACAGATAGAACTTCGGCCGAACTAATCTCTCACGAAAAGCACTCGAGAGGTTTCGATATTATTGACGCATACCTTGTAAAACCTTTCGGAGGTGATCTAGGAAAACTATCGTTCGATCAGTGGACTTATCTAACTCAATTACTTCAGGCGAAAGGGATTTCTGACGGAGTTAGAGCGGCACGACTCAACCAAGATCACTGTTCGGGATCCTTAGTTTGGCAGTTAAATGATTGCCAGCCCATAGCTTCATGGTCTTCCATAGACTCTCATGGAAAGTGGAAACTACTGCACCACGAATTAAAAGACGCTTTCGCTCCTACTCTCCTGTATGGGGTTTGGGAATCTGTGGGGCGAGGTTCTAAATTAAAAGTAGGACTAGTGGCAAATCCTAATCCTAACTTAAACTCAGCCATCCCAGGAACTCTTCGCGTTTCTCTCGTGGGATTAGATGGCGACGTAATCTCCTCGAATGACCATGCATTTATCTTGACCCCAGGAACCCCTAACTGGATTGTTTTAGAAGATGTTGTCGGTAAAAGAACTGACCTTTCGAGCACCTTTGTTCAACTTTCCTGGACAGATAATTCATGCATTGATAAATCGAAGTGTGAGCTCGGGGCAAGTGCTGTGGTTTGGGCTATAGAGCCTAAGGACATTAAATTACAAAAGGCCAATATCTCAGTCGAAAAACTCAAGAATCAAGACGACGGTAGCGTTTTGCTGATGATAGAATCCGATGTTTTCGCAAAAAGCGTTCAACTCGAAGCGAACATGTCTGGAAACTTTGAGGACAACGGGTTTGACTTACTTCCAGGAGAACAACGAATCCTTAAATTCACTCCCCACAACCTAGCTACTTGGGGTCCAGAGCTCTCCTCAAATTCTCAAACACGAAACGTAATGACTCAACTTTTCGTCACAGCAAGGAGCCTTTCCTCGGTACTGTAGTCACTTTCCCCTCACCACTAGCTCGTCACAAAACAGCCATGAAAGTTCTGTCGCAGCAGCATGCCAGTCAGGACAGGAGCCCATGTTTTGTGCTTTCATTCTCACAAATCGAGCCTGTGTGCCCTCAAGGGAACCTGAACTAACAGTGATTATTTCCTGATTTTCGTTCTTCATACCAAACCCTGCAAAGTCAATCAGAACAATCTCCTCAAATGCAACTCCATCTAAAGAAGAGGAAAAAACTACTTGACTAGGAGTGAAAATCCATGCGTCTTGATATCGATAAAAGTTCGAGAAAAGCGAATCTATTTCGACCACTTTTTCTAAATCGATAGTCACAGTGATATCATCGCCTTGGACAGCTTGCCAAGCTCCATCGTGAAAATCTAACGACCCCACCCTTCCATCGGCTAATGCATTTTCGCCTCCCCCGGTATAAAACGCGCTCGGAGTATATCCGAGATCGACAGGATGAAAAACACCTTCGTGCCCATCGACATAAAACAACTCCGGGTTAGGTAAAGCTCGACCTCTATAAATAATCGAAGCACTCAAAACTCCGCCCCCATTAATTAAAAGCGTATGCCCGAGAGGGACGCTATCTATCTCGTTGCTCGACGTAGTTTCATTTCCGGAGAAGTGAGTGAAGCCTCGAATGTAATCTCCTTCGGGAACAAGAGTTGCAAAGAGTTGGTCGTTTTTTACTCCTAGAGATAGATGAACGGGAACCGCCTCCATTCCATAGTCCACCCCTAATAACGATAGCCGCTCTAGGTGGGGGTCAAGCCTCTCGATAAATTCAGAATACGCACCATCTTCGCTTGTGAAATCGGGGCCAGTCCAAAGCACTTCTGCCAAAGCGATTGCTCTCGGATACACTTTCGACTCAACTAACTCCTGAGGCGCATGTTCCGTCCACATATTACACTCTCCTCCTAATATCTTTCCCGGACCTTTAGACGCTTCTTCTGGTATGGGGTTGAAACTATAAACCTGCTCTAGATCGGTCGAAGACAAAGGATAATCGAGGTAGCAATGACTTGTCGGAGAGACAATAACGTCCGTTCCGATTTTAACCGCTTCTATTGCGCCAGCCATTCCGCGCCAACTTTGGACAGCCGCTCCCTCCGGCAATCCACCCTCTAGAATTTCATCCCATCCTATTATCGTCTTTCCTTTCGACTCTAAAAAGCGCCCTATCCTTTCGATAAACCAAGTTTGGAGTTCGTGCTCATCCTTAAGACCTTCCTCCGAAATTCTTCGTCTGCACTTATCACAATTATGCCAACGCACTTTAGGCGCTTCATCCCCACCAATATGTATCCGATTCGTAGGAAACAAATCGCACACTTCACTTAAAACCGTTTCCAAAAACGCGATAGTACTGTCATTCCCTGCGCAATAAATATCCTTAAAAACGCCCCATCGATTTGCCACCTCCAACGAATCCCCCGTACATCCTAAATATGGGTATGCCGCTAATGCTGCCTGGCTGTGTCCCGGAAGTTCTATCTCAGGAATAATTTCTATGTGGCGGGCTTGAGCATAGCGGATAATCTCACGAATTTGGTCTTTTGAATAAAACCCTCCGTGACGAGTGCCATCAAGCTCCGTGCGCCACGCTCCCACCTCGGTCAACTTGGGAAAAGCATCGATAGCAATCCTCCAGCCTTGATCCTCCGTCAGGTGCCAGTGAAGGACATTCATCTTGTGAAGGGCCAAATTATCTATCATCTTCATCACGAATTCCGGCTCCATAAAATGGCGACAACAATCTAAAAGAAGTCCTCTGTGCTCAAACTCAGGCCCATCTTGAATCAGCACTTCAGGCAAGAAAAAACCCATAGAACATCCACCGTATTCACACTCATTCGGCATCATTAATCTAAGTGTTGTAAATCCACGAAACAGCCCAGCCTCAGTGAAAGCAGAGATGGTAATCACATCCTTTTGAACGATTAATTCATAATCCTCAACGCGGATTTCATTCGAACCGCCTTCGATATTCTTCCTCTTAAAAACCAAATTCGCGTTTGTCGCAAAATCTTCTTCCAGCCTCACCCCCGATTTCGATATCCAATCTCTCACTACCCCTTCAGACACTCCTAATTTTGACAATCCCTCTACGCGCAAACTTTCACCAGAATAAAACTCCACCTTAATCGAATCCCTTGTTATTTCGTGAACCGAAGTGGGATAAGGAGTGAGGTTCTGAATAGAGCCCTTGGGAATTTTGTGTGGAGTGGTTTGGTCACAAGAACTTGCAATTATTGCGACGAAAACAAATGCGATGACTCGTAAAAAAGTTCTACTCATCCCCATCAAATTGGGCCCAATTCTCGACCGCATCACATAAAATCATCGCCTTCTCGAGATCTACAGGAAAAGTACTTAAATCGAACAACTCCTCACTTCCTCGATCCTTGAATTCCGAGATCGACTTCACCCTACACGAAGCGTGAACAGCTTCTACGCCCGCCTCACCAAGCGCGACTATATCCTCCGCCCTCACTCCTCCTCCTGCGATAACTTGCATACCAGCATCGCTCAGCTGTCTAATTAACCCCAAACCAAGTCCTGCGGCAGGTGCTGCTCCACTTGAAAGCACTGAATTAATTCCGAAATCTTGTAATATCTCCAAACTCTCCATCGGATCCTTAGATAAATCTAAAGCCCTATGAAATACAATAAGTTCTGATGGTATTTTCGAGCATATCATTTCTATCAAAGACTCATCTACCCCACCTTCGATATCCAACCCGCCCAAAACGACCATCTCCGCTCCTACATGCAAACAATCAAGGGCTTCCGCAAGAATCAATTGCTTCTCTGACTCGTTATAACAAAAATCACCTGCCCTAGGTCTCACTAATGCCCGTACGGGTAAACCTAGATTTACACTTGCTCTTATTGAGGCCATAGAAGGCGTCAACCCTCCACATTCCCAGTGACCACAAAGCTCTACCCGATCTGCTCCAGCCTCTTTCGCCACGGCAACATCGACAGGTGTACTAGCACAAATTTCAAATAGCATATCCTAATTAAATGGGGCAAATATTTGAGAAAACGGCGAGCACCGCTAGTACGTCAGCCACCGTCACAAATCCATCTCCGTCAACATCTGCCGTGCAATTCACCGTGCACCCGAACTGTCCCAGTAAAGCTAATACGTCGGCCACCGTGATAATCCCATCGCTCACGATATCCTCCGGACAAGTGTCTGGAACAATAGGCGGTGCATCAACATCATACCACCCGCATTGAGGTGGATACATAGGACAAACCTGTCTACTCGTAAACCCTGCCATCACCGCACGAGTTGTGTCGTAATAAGCATATGACCCATCATGAGGGGTGTGATCTGCACCTGGAAATACGTGAAAGCAATTATCTATTCCAAGAAGATCTGCTCTGTTGTGAATCGTCTCACTTCCATCAACTTGAATTACGCTAAGTCCCAACAAACTCACATATCCCGTACCGAAGGGTACGGTTCCGTCTGCTGTCCCGTGAGTGCTTACAACGGGGATGTCACCAGCGGCAATCCAATTAGCATCGCCGATAGCGCCGGAAAAACTAAAAATCGAAAGTGGGGTAGAGGAATAACCGGGGGAACCTGAAACGCCTTCAAGACCACCGTTTAAGCCATTTGCCGTTAGATCTACGCTAGGAGGAATCTCTCCTAAATTATCTATGTAAGCAGCGTGAAGAGCGATAAACCCACCCGCTGACGAGCCTCCTAATACTATCCTTGTAGGATCGATGCCCCAGGGGTTTCCTTCCACAGCATGAGTTTTTCTAAAAAATCTTATTGCCGCTTTTGCATCTTGTACGCCTCGCATTGCAGCTTCCTGTAGCGAAGTGGCAAGGTCGAAAAAATTATCGATTCCTAGTCTATAACTTATCGAGGCTACCACATAGCCCATACGAGCTAGGTCTTGGCAAATAGGCACTATGTCAGTCCCGTCATTTGAACCGGCTAGAAAAAAACCTCCGTGGGCGGCAACGACAACGGGTCTATTTGGATTAACATCACCGAGGGGGCGATATATATCCATTACAAGAGCAATGTTACTTCCTGAGGCAGTGATATTACTCCCGTATTGAACGTCATAATCGACGGTGAAATCGTTAAAAACACGGTAACGGTATCTGGAGCCGTCGCAACCGGAATTGGTTTGGGCTGCAAAATCGAGGGAAACAAAAGCGAGAAGTATAATGAGAGTAATGTGGCGCATAATGTAAGTTTAATACGTTTTGTCAAACCAAGAATTTAGGTCCTGCTCAAGCTGAGGGATGTCATTCAGGATGAAATAACAGTCTTGAATAACATCTGACCTGAAGGGTGTTGCCATAACTTCCTCTAAATCGAACTGTTTCAAATTATTTCGCATACCCCAAGCGTGCTTTGTCTCTCCAGACGACGACATGATTCCCGCTCCGAATAATTTCGCTTCCCCATCTTCTCTAACGAATCCGAACTCCACAAAAAACCAATACAACCTCTGCAGCATCGTTACCTGATGGTCTCTACCGTCAACTGACAGGACCGCTCCTACTTCCCCGAACCTATGCATAAAACTCGCAAAGTCTGTATTCATCAACGGAGGGATATGTCCGAAAGTGTCGTGGAACATATCTGGCTCTTCGATATAATCGACTTGATCTTGCCTTCTAACCCATGTTGAGGTACAGAATTTTTTCTGGGACAAAAGCTTGAAAAATTCAGGAGGAGGGATCAATCCTGGCACAATTTCTATAGACCAACCCGTTTTATTTGTTAGCTGCTGCGCCATTTGCTCAACTCGCGGAATGGTAGGGCTAGTAAGAGTGCCCGACATTTCATGAAGAGTTCCCAAATACAACTTACTTGCCTTGTCTTGAAGGTTCGTGCGTTGTCTCTCGTATAGAAAGTTCCAGGTTGAGTGCTGAGCAGCTGTGTAGTTATCGAAATTCTGGGTGTAATCCATTGTATGCAAAAGATACAGCCTTTTTCGATAAAATTTCGTTTAACGAACTATAATTTGGAGCGAACTCGAAAGTTTTTGCGTACTCAGAATGTATACTCCGGCTTCAACTTGAGAAAGATCTAGTGAAACCCTTTCTGTAGTAGCTAAGAATCGAGCTATCTCTCGTCCGCTAATGTCACGGAGCGTGAACTCAGATCCCACGTGATCTTGAGAAACCTCAACGTAGATGATATCTGAGGTCGGGTTAGGGTAGGCAGTTATTGCAATCTTCCCATCGACATCTTCTACGGCGTCGATTACTCCCATCGAAATAAGTAGCCCTCGGAATTCTTGGTAGTAAAGATTTGCTACACGAGCATCGTGAACGATTACCGTATTTTCATCATTTACATTTTCCGCTGTAGAAGACCAGTTATGAGACCCTGTAAGTACAGTCGGATCAGATAATGGCTCGCTGTAGTCAATGACGGCGTACTTATGATGTAGTGAACCAGAAATACCTTGATGAGAGTGAACATCGATTCCTGCATCGACTAAAGTTTCGAATTCAGCTCCTGTACCTCCAACTTCTTCAATAGCTCCAACAGGGCTGACAAAGAAATTTGATCCATCTATAATAGCGTCAGCTAAATCGTCGCGAGTGAAGGAAAGCAGAGCGAAAGCCATACCGTAATCCATCGTTTCAATAGTTTTACGTATCGCAGACGTTGTGCCGTCTGAAGGAGAAAAATACACTTCAACAGGAGAACCTCCTACTATATATTTTAGCGGAGTATTTACTGTTTTATCTGGGCCAAACTTAGACGCTGCAGCATCCGGCACCATTCCGTCACTACCCCACATCTCATTGAATTCAAGACGGTATCCACGAGCTAAGCTTTGGTCTTGAAAAACGATAACGTTATTCTTATCTGTGTTCAAATTCGCTGTGGTCATGTTTGTAGATCCCGTCAAAACGAAAGCCGTCTCTGGGTAATCCGCATCTCCGACGAAGAACTTGTTGTGCATACCACTTCCTTCGCCATCAGTACGGTAGTGAACAGCTATCGAACTATCGAAGTCATCAATACCTAAGTTCGCATTCGACCCTTCAGCTATGTAACGGATTTGGACTCCATTAGCAGCCGCAGTATTAAGAGCGTTCTCAATAGCTACGTTATTCGTGTTGTAAACGGCAATCTCGAGGGTGTGTTGAGCTGAAGTAATCCAAGCGGCGATGGTGTCGTTAGTGCTTGTACCTAAAGACATCGCAAACTCGTCAGTAGCAACAGTGTGATCTACAGAACCCGTAAAGTAAACGTGGATATTTCCCGAGGACTCAGAAACCGTAGCATAAACTCGAGTTGGAGAAGTAACTGTTTCCCCCATTGCATTAATTGAAACTGCACGAGCATAGTAAAGCGTACCCGGAGCTAAACCTGATAGTGGTAAAGAATGTGTTGTGGTCATTGCAGGGTCTGTAGTTGTAGTCCCTAAAGCTGAGGTTAACCCCCACTCTATAGAACTAGATCCTTCCACATCTGTTGACCATGTAAGATCAAACGAAGTTGTCGTGAGATTTAATTGCACTACCTCAGACGATAAACATATCCCTGAAGTTGATTGCATATCAGCCGCACCTCTTGGCAGTAACTGGTACCCTCCGTATCCGTCAAAAGAAAATTGAGAAACAATTCCCATTAGGTTCATTTCACAACCGTTTAAAATTGTACCTACTAAAGAATTTGATGATCTTACGTAGATATTCCCTTCTTCGCCTCCTGAAGCGAAAGTGTAGGTGGTGTTGCTTTCTATTGTTTGGCCTCCAGCATCAAATGTGGTCGATTCAATAACAACAATCTCACCCTCTAGGGACTCGTTTAATTGGTTAGGAGTAACAACTTGTGCATCGGGAAGTGGATTACCCGAGCTAAGAACATCTACTTGTGTGAGGTTAGGTCCCACTTCTAAAAGCCCGTTGTATTCAGAAATTTCGCCCGTAATCATAACTTCATCTCCTGGGTTAGGTTCAGCGGCCCAATCTGTCCAATCACTACCTGGATAAAGAGCAATTCCTGCAGAAGCATCTTGAATGTAGCGAACTGAACCAAGGTCTGCTCCACTGGTGACAATACCAGTAATAGTGACAACATCTCCGATATTGTAATTAGAACGAAGGTCTTGTATATCAGTTTGGGCTGAAAGAGTTGCTGAAACAAATACAGCAAGTAAAAGTGCGGTGTTACGGAAAATATTCATATCGTAATTTAAAATCATTTTAGTTTTTGAGAACTTTGTTAGCTGAGGTTAGAATCGTACTCTAACAGAGAAGTTAGAACGGAATCCATACCCCATAAAGACGCTAGCCGAAGCTGCATCAAAGTTGTTTTCTGTGAATGCGTATGTGCGATTAGAGTCTGTAAAGTTCCACTCTCCATACGGGTCGTTATTTTGAGCGTTTACAAGGTAAATCGTGTTTAAGATATTGAACGCTGAAACACGGAAATCAACTTGTGATTCTGACATATCTAAGGTGTAGCCCATATGTAAATCTAAAAGCCCGTAAGCTGGCAGCTTCCAAGACTGACGTCCTTCGTTCTCTCCATTTAAAGAGAAGGGGTCGAAGTCTGCATAGAATCTATCGAAGAAAGTGTAACGTGGCTTCACGTAGAATCCATTTTTGCGGTAACGAACTGCGATTCCGATCTGGGTTTGGGGTGCATCACCCACTGAAACATTAGCCGCATTATAGCTAATAATCTCAGGATTACCCTGCCAATCCACGTATGGCAAGAATGTTTCATCGTCGAGGAGAATTAAACTATCCTCAGAACTAGTCCAACGCCAATCACCATATGAGGCAAAACCTTCAACCGTAAGGTTTCTGTTTACTTGGTATCCGAAATCGATCTCTCCACCTTTGTGAAGAGCACTCATAGAATTAATGTTCGCCCTCACGATATCTCCATCAACAGTTTCAAATCGAAGCATACTATTCAGAGGTCTATTCTGCCAATTTGTGTAATACCCGTTTAGGTTCAAGGTCCAAGGAGACTTACTCCACTTCACCCCTAGTTCGATAGACGAAATCTTTTCGTTCTGAGTATTCTGAATGAACTGATTATCGTAATCGATCACACTTGAAAAAGCTGGAGTTCTATTCAAATAACCGATATTCATAAAGGCATTTGTCCACTCATCTATATTTACGTTTCCACCACCTTTAACAGTATATCCAGGAATCCACTTCCACCCAGAATTCGCGTACTCTAACTCACCTGTCTCTTCATTTTCCACCTTTGGTTTAAAGTAATCAACTCTATTATAGCCCTGTTTAACAGCACTCACATTGATGAAGTAATTATACCAAGGTCCTTTATATTCAATAAGAGCGAACGCTCCTCCCCACTTCACGAATCCATCGTTATGATAGCCTATCGTGTCACCTACAGCGTGCATAGGCTGAGAATCATTATTATCGTCAACATCAACAAAGTAATCACCACCTAACAAATCGCTTACTGTGCTATAGTGTTCACCTTGATAGGTTCTATAATCAGCCCCTCCAGAGATAACAAGCTTATCGGTATGCTCATAGCGGAATGTTGAAAGTACCCCGAACCACTTATGGTTATTGTAAAGCTTCCTTAAGATTCTTGAGCTTTTGAGCAATTCATCCGAATATGTTGGATCAATTGGAGGTCCAAACAAACCACCAATGGTATTATTATTCCAGTATTTCTGAAAATCTACCTGACCGTCCTCTGAGTAATCTCCCGATCCCAGACTGTTCTCTAATCTAGTCCCTCCACCATGTCCATACGACGCATATGCAGTTGTAGAAACGTAAAGCTTGTCGCTTGCTCTCCAACTGTGGCGAAGTGAAAGAAGTGGTTTATGGTATTTGTTTTGGCGTTCGTACAGTGTCGATCCATTCAACTCTCCCCAATGAACATTATACTTTAATCCCATCTCGCGAAGCCCAGTAGTATCAATATAATTTGTAGATGTCATTTCGTCTTCAAACTCGGCAGCCCCGCCATTTGGGTCGTAGCCGTACTCGGTATTTAATTCCGCAAATGCCGCTTGCTCATCCGCTAACGAAAGAGTTCCGTCGTTGAAAATAGCGTCGTATGCTTGACTATATTGAGTCATAGCCTCGTACTCGGCATCGGTTCCGGTGAACAATCCTCGTGCGTAATCTACACTGTGTGTCCCGATGCGTTGTTTATATCCACGGGCTGCGTTTTGTGACGGAGCTCCGGTCGCCGTAAAGGATAGGATATGAGACCCAAGCTCTTTTTGCACTTTTCCGTAATAGAACCAAGACTTGCTGTAAGACTGAGCTGAGTAACCCCCGCTATTCTTGTACGAACCAGCGACGGTAAATCCCCAACCTCCAGCTAAGCGTCCGCTTGTGTGACCGAGAGTCGTTCGCATCATCCCGAAACTTCCAAGCTCCTGCTTCACACTAGTCTTCTTCTTATTCTCGATACCGACAGTAATAATATTTACAGTTCCCCCGATAGCGGGAAGAGCAAGTTTCGAGGCACCGAGTCCACGTTGAACTTGCATGGTTTGGGTTACAAGATCTAAACCAAACCAGTTATTCCAGTAAACCCCACCATTTTCCATATCATTAACGGGAATCCCATCGATAAGAACACTAACGTTTCTTTGCTTAAAGCCACGAATTGTTATGCTCGGACCTCCATCACTAGATCCGCCTTGAGTGGCATAAACTCCAGGTGTGGAGTTCAGTAGCATGGGAATAGGCTGAGAACCTAGTTCCTCCTGAATTTGAATGGGCTTTATGTTCGAGAACGCAACTGGTGTTTCTCTATCTATTGCGATATCCGCCACGACCATTGCCTCTTGAAGTAGGAGAGTATGCATCTTGAAGTTAAGTTGTCGAGTGGTATTTGCAACCACATCCACGGACTTCTGCATGGCTTCGTAACCGACATAAGAAACTCTTAAAACGTATGTTCCAGGGGTCAACTCGATAGAGAAAACACCATCGAAATCGGTAAGTACTCCCTGAGAAGCTCCGTCCGCTCCATAGATAACTGCAGCTTGAATAAGTGCCTCACCTGTGGCAGCGTCTGAGATTGTGCCTCGGACAAGACCTGTTTGGGCTAAAGAGACATTAATTCCGCCGAAAAGGAGACCCATGCAAAGAGCTAGGGCAAGCGATTTAATACGAATCATAGTAAGATTAAACTAGGTAAGACTGTTACTAGCGAATCACAATGCGGTGAGCAAAAATTGCGCCGCTTGCGTACTGAACATTCACGAAATAAACTCCAGCATTCCAATCAGAGGTAGAAATATTCCACATGCGAACCTCAGATGAAGGTGTTTCAACTTTCACTAGGCGGCCTTCTGGACTGAATACTTCTATTTGCACAACCGACTGATCACTTTCTATAGTGAAAGTACCGTTTGTAGATGGGTTCGGAAAAACATTGATAGAAGATGTTTCTTCGATTAGCTCGATACCTGTAGCACCACAAACACAGCTGTGGTTGCCTAGGCCTGACCAAGTGTTATTAGGTAGTGTGTCGTACTCGAGGAAAGTATCGAAGGCTATTGGAGGAATAGTTACACCTGATCCGATATCGAATTTACGTTGAAGAGTATGGTTTGAGGTGAGCCATGCTGCTCCATCACCTATATCAACAAAACCGTTTTCAGCATCATTAGTCCAAGCTGTGCCAGGATCCTCTCCTGGTTTTCCGAAAATATCTACAACCGATGTACCATTCTTAACTAATACAAGAGCATCATTTCCGTTCATATATGTAGGAGCAGGATATGGATTGTCTAACTGATCCGCCAATCCCTGCATTACAGCATCGCAAGCTGGCGAGATAGAGCCACCACCTAATTCGACATCTTCTGTTTGGCCATTTACAAGAACCCAAGTAGTCATTGAAGGCAAAGTGCCGAAAAGCTGAGTTTCATCAGTCATTCCAGCCTCACCATTACTCCAACGCTGAAGAGTATATACACTTAAATCAATCGCCTCACTTGTCGGATTGAAGAACTCAATGCCCTTATTATTACCTGAGCCCTCTATATACTCGGAAATGAAAATATCACTGCACTGCTGAGCAGAAACGTTGAACGTTAGACCTAAAAACAGGATAGAAAGTATTGAAATGCGCATAAAATTAGATTTTGATTTAGCAAGCCAAACTTACTCTGTATCTTTCGACTAATGAAAAAATTTAGACCCTTTTCTCGATTTTTGTTAGTAATATTTTCGATTTCGCTAGTTTTCACCTTGTTTTTCGTGGTGAATCCTAATGATGGGAAGGCAATAAACGAAAAGTCAAGCAA
>DQRJ01000017.1 GCA_015663855.1 Flavobacteriales bacterium
CAGGGGATATGAAACTGATCTACTGTCATCACAATCACTTGAATTCGTGACGTAGTTTAATCCATTCATATCGTCCCCAGCGCAAGCCATAACTGCATTTAACGGGTCACCAAACCCATCACCATCACTATCTAAATACATTACTGAAGTTGACGTTGGCGAAAACTCCGCTTTAGATTCAAACCGATTATAAGCAGTTTCAAGCACCCATACTGGATCAATCATCTCTGAAAATGCTGATGAACCCAGAATGTAACCTATGGTTGTGGATCCTGGCTCTACAGAGATCGGAACAGATGTAATCCCTACTGGATAAGCTCCAATAGGCACACCTTGAACGGACAAATAAAACGGACCAGAATATCCGGTAGGTACAATCACATTATAGCTTACCCAATCGCTCTCACACCAAGAATCATCAATTAATTGTACTTCAAAAACTTTTTGTTTTACAATAAACAACCCTCTATCAATTGAAGACACAGCTATCAATCCAGAATCAAAATAAGGATAGTTTGACCAAGTGCCTAAAAACCCTTTTGCATCATTCTCTGGATAAACATCAAAATAGGCGACCTCGGTTAATACACCTGAAGCCCAGTCGCTCGCGTTAAGCACTCTCAACCCGCCCTTATAGTTACTTTGGTACACAAGTTCCCCTACAATATATTGATTATGATCTGTGGTATTTATGTCTGAAATATGCTCGCTTACAAGGATTGGATTATCTAAGTTTTGCATATCCCAAACCACAGTTCTTGTCCCGCTCACCTCATTTGATAATTCATCTAACTCATCACCTAAAAGCGCAAATGCCCCGTCTTCACTAAGCCAAACTTGGTGAGCATAATGCGGATTAGAGTAGGTCGAATACGAAATCTCATAGATATCCGTGGGGTCAGTAACGTTTAACACGACCATGCCTGACTCATTAGCTGCGATAAGAATGAGGTGTCCCTGATAGTCTACATCTGGACCCGAATAAGAAACAATTTGGGCATCATGGAAATATCCTGACTCACCATAAACTCCAGTTAGTATGGGATTAAGTGGGTCAGTAGCATTGAAAATCATTACTCCACCTGATTGAAAGTTTGATCCTAAAACATATACCGTAGAGGATTCCTCGTGAACGGCTATGTTATGAGCAGTACTAAAACCAGAAGCATAACTCGTTTCCAGCCATTCTACAGGCCCTTGGGTGTTATCCCAATTCCTTAGCTCAGTTAAATCGAAAATTTGCAAACCACTACCCGGAGATTCACTTACGATATAAGCATAGTTCCCTAATACCTTAACATCTCTCCATAAGCTAGTTGAACTATGTGACTGTAGGTGTCCCATATAATGTGGCACACCCCCACTTTCTAGGCGTAGGAAACAAACCCCACTGCCCGCGCCTAACAAAACATACTCTTTCGAATCGTTCGGATCAGTCCATCCCCAAATATCATTAGCCCCACTGATAGACATCTCCTCTAGAGACACGTACCCCATTAAATCCATATCTAAACTAGGAAAAGAAATGTTTGTGGTCTGGGCTACCATCGACTGCATAAGAAGTGCAACGAATGCAATAACAAATACTAAGTGTTTATGTGTCGTTTTCAAGGCACGATAAGGTACGAAATATCCAGATAACTTTAACGTAGTAAATTAGAAGCGTGAAAAGTCAAGAAATATTTCCCTTCGAGGGGCTAAGAGTTTTAGAACTAGCAAGTGTTTTAGCTGGACCTTTAGCTGGGACGTTCTTTGCAGAAGGTGGAGCTGAAGTAACAAAAGTGGAACATCCTTCATACGGAGACATAACTAGAAACTGGAGGGCTGCAGGAGAATCATCTGAGGATCCGATTTCTGCTTATTACGCAGCTGCAAACACTTTTAAGAAAGTAATTAAGATGGACTTGGCCTCGAAGGAAGGGAGGGAATGGCTCGAAAACGAGCTCGAAAAAAGTGACGTTTTACTGCAAAACTTTAAATTAAAAGACCTAGAAAAATTCAATCTCACACCTGAAAATATTGCAACAAGATTCCCTCGCTTAGTACACATCAGATTAGTGGGGTTCGAAAACCAACCCGAAAGACTTGCATATGACGTGGTGGTTCAAGCAGAAACGGGATTCATGCATATGAATGGCTCTCAAGATCGCCCCCCTTCTCGCTTACCTGTAGCATTAATGGATATTCTTGCATCACACCAAATTAGATCAGCGGCCACAACTTGTCTTTATTCACGAGAAAAAGGAGTTACTGGGCAATATGTTGAGGTAAGTCTGGAGCAAAGCGGAATAGCTGCTTTGGCAAATCAAGCAACTAATTACTTGATGAACGGATCGATTCCTTCTAGACAGGGCTCAATACACCCAAACATAGCTCCTTATGGAGAAACACTTTTGCTTGAAGGTGGAGAAATTGTACTGGCTGTGGGTAGCGATTCTCAGTTTAAATCGCTTTGTCTCGTTTTAGGAAAAAGCGATTTAAGCTCTGACCCTAGGTTTATAACGAACATTAATCGGGTTGAAAACCGCATCGAACTGCTCGAAGAATTACAAAGCCTAGCAAAAGGAAATAACCGAGACGATTTACTCAGTGAATTTCACAAATCAAAAGTTCCAGCTGGCGCAATACGAGCGCTCGATGAAGTGTTCAAGGAGAATACCCCTGGGCATTCATTAATAATTGAAGAACAAATTCAAGGATCTTCACGGGTTATAAGAAAGCCACGAACTACTGCTTATTCCGTTACTGTATTCGGAAAGTAAATTCTATAAGTCTTGCCTTGCTTAACGTTCAAGTACCCCTTCCTAAGCCAAGGATTCAGGGCTTTAAGCTCACGCAGGTTTGATCCATTTTGTAAAGCGAAATCGCTCAAATTACTGATATCTGCAGAAACATCAACTAGCCTGACGTCGTGTGGCGAGTATAACTCAGATGGAGATAATGTAAAACCAAACAACTCTGGAGAGCTTAAGACTTCTTTTACTGCTAAGAGGCGATAAACATATCTACCTGTTTCAGAATTTAGATGAAGATCCCAGTAGTTATCGACGCCTTGTGCTTTAAGGTGTTTAGACACACCTGCACGCCCCATGTTGTATGATGCTGCAGCTAATGACCAACTGCCAAATTTCTCGTAAGACTCCTTCAAATAATTACATGCCGCTCTTGTACTCTTTTCGACATCGTAACGCTCGTCAACGGTATGGCTTACTTCTAAGCCGTATTCAGGGGCTGTCTTACTCATAAACTGCCAAAACCCTCTCGCTCCGGCTGGAGAAACAGCCTGGCTTAGTCCGCTTTCGATTACAGCTAGATATTTAAAATCGTCTGGAATCCCTTCCTCAGCTAAAATCCGTTCAATCAAAGGGAACCATCTCGAGGCTCTCTTGAGATATAAAATTGTAGAACTATGTCTGTAGGTATTTACTATCAACTCCCGATCAAGATTTTCCATAACACCAAATCCATTTATCGGGACTGCTTCGCCTGCAAGTTCTATATTCTCAAACGAAATCGGAGAAACAATAAAACTAGGTGTCTCGTTTACTACTTCAACATCAATAATTTTAGATGGAATTACTCCAGTGGTAACCGGAACGCCTTCAGATGAAACTGAGGCTACGAAGAGTAGGCTTGTAGTGGCTAGCGCGAGAGTGGTGAGAATTGTGTTTGGCATGACTCGTAAAGTTATACCCTACTTTATCTGCCACTTTGCAAATCAAAAGTGGTTATTCACATTCAAATTTTGCTTAATCCGCTTCTAGAACGGCGAATCAAAGTCCGAGAATTTAGACGCTATAGCATCCTTTTCTGAGAGTTTCGGAGCCTTTACACCCCAGTCTATTGCCAAATCTACATCGTTCCAAATCAACGACCTCTCACACGTACTGTCATAAACTGATGTGCACTTGTATTGAACGTGAGTGTCGTTTTCTAATGAAAGAAATCCATGAGCGAATCCCTCAGGAATCCAAAGTTGCCAGAGAGAAACAGGATCTAGCTTGATGCTGAAATGTTGACCGAAAGTTGAGGAATCTGATCTAATATCTACTGCAACATCTAGAATCGAACCACGAGAAACTCTGATTAATTTGCCTTGAGCAGAAGGTGGGGTTTGGAAATGTAACCCTCGAAGAACTCCATTGCTAGAAATACTTTCGTTATCCTGTACGAAATTTACTGTCTTTCCTACTGCATCATTAAACGCTTCGGCATTCCAAGACTCCATAAACTGTCCTCTATCATCAGTAAATACTTTAGGGCGGACAAGAAGAAGGCCTTTAATAAAAGTGTGCTTTGTTTCCATTATCTCAACCCCACAATTACAGCATAAAGTAAACTCAAAGAGGAAAAAACAGACACGATAGGTGTGATTTGGGTTAGGTATCCCGAAGCTATTTCGGGATTAGAGCTAACGTAAATGATGTCATTTGCCTGTACAATTAACGACGCTTCGTCGAGTCCTCGAATCGTACTTAAGTCGAGTAAGTAAACTTCACGGCCTTCTGGAGTAGACCTAATTAATTTCACTTTTGAAGATATTCCTCGAGACCTTACTCCACCAGCTAGTGCTAGAGCTTCAAGCACAGTTGTGTTTTTATTTTCTAGTGTTATAACTGACGCTTGACCAGCTTCACCAGGAAAAACTAGTACTCGATTATTCGTTACATTCAGTAAAACATAGGGATTGTGATAATTGTCTGAATAGGCCTTTTCAATGCTCAATTCAGCTTCTTCTAAGGTCAAACCCGCCAACACTATCTCCCCTATCTCAGGCAACTCAACTGTACCCGAGGACTTAACACGATACGTGATTGTATTTCGGGTTTGGTTTAAATATCTATTATTATCATCCGATGAAATACCTGTGCTAATTGATAAAAGGCGCTCACCCCCATTAGGGTATAATTGAATAGAAAGCTCGTCGTTAGATGCGATTTTGTAGTCAGAAACTGTGGTTTGAGAAATAGCCGAATACTCAAAACCAGGAGCCGATTTGAATAGCAAATCCTTGTTTATTGTACAACCTGTGGCAAAAAAAGATATAAGGGCAAAAATTACAATCATTCGCATAAGCGCAAGGTAAGGAGACTAACTTCGCAATATGCTAGAGAATGCGAAACATCGACTAAGAGCTGTTGAGCCAGAAGACGCAAATCTTCTTCATCGATGGGAAAACGACGATAAAACATGGTGGCTCGGAGGATCTGTTACTCCTTATAGCAAAGCTACTTTGATGAAATTTGCGACTGGCGATCACGATTTGTATAGAGATAAGCAACTGAGATTAATGCTTGACTATAAAAACAATGATGGGGCCTGGATTACTGTAGGTGCAGTAGATTTATATGACTTTGATCCGAGAAATAGTCGAGCTGGAGTAGGTATTGTGGTAGACTTAAATCACCGTAAGAAAGGTCATGGAGGAGTAGGGCTGGAATTGTTGAGAGAATACGCTTTCCAACATTTGGCATTAAACCAATTATTTGCCGAAGTTCCAGAGTCTCACAAATCAAGTATTTCGCTGTTTAATAACGCCGGTTATATATCTTGCGAAACGAGGAAGAATTGGGTTCGCGGAGTGAATTCTTGGGAAGATGTAATCTTAATGCAACTATTGAATCGTGTTTAAAAAATATATTGAAAAATATGGACTCCCATTAGTAATAGTGGGCGTTTTGGGTAAAATCACCTCACTCATACTTGTGGTAGGACTTTATGGACATTGGTATGGAAATATCTTGCCAAAAGATTCTTCAGAGGTTGTGATTTATCTCGACCCGAACCTTACTCTTGAACAGAGGTTATTAGCGATCGAAAATGGTATTAACGATGCGGGTGGCCATGGTGACAGACTTTTAAGAACGATAAAATGGCGAGGTTGGGGGGAAAGAATTAAGGCAGGTAAATACACACTTATTGTAGGAGAATCCGTAGGTGATGTCGCAGAGAAATTCGCCGCTGGAGATAGAGGTGCTGTGAAAGTTGTGGTACCAGCTGGAAGAGATTTGGAAATCATCGCCTGGAGGTTATCGTCAAGAATTGCGGCTGATAGTGTTGAGGTGTTTGGGCTAATAAAGCACGACAGTATTCGATGGAGGATTATTCCTAACACTTATGAAATGTGGTGGGAGACAGATGCCGAGGGAGCTGTCGATAGAATTCTGAAAGAACATGTGAAATGGTGGAACTCTGAGCGAGTAACAAAAGCTAATAAACTAGGGCTTTCGCCTAAAGAAGTAGTAATCCTAGCGTCAATTGTTCAAGCAGAAACGTCACAGAAATCTGAAGCTCCGATAGTTGCCGGTCTTTACCTAAATAGACTCAAAAAAGGACAACCTTTGCAAGCTGACCCTACCTTAATATACGCTGCTGGTGATGTGAGCATTAGACGAGTTTTAGACATCCATAAAGAAATAGACTCTCCCTACAATACATACATGTACGCGGGATTACCCCCAGGCCCCATTAGAGTTCCTGAGCCTTCATATATGAATGCTGTACTAAATGCTGAGGAGCATGACTACCTATACATGTGTGCTGAGCCAGGTGGAACCGGAAAACACAATTTCGCTAGACGATACGTTGACCATTTGAGGAACGCTAGGAAGTACCAAAAGTGGCTTAATAAGCAACAGATTTATCGATGAGAACAGTCTGGTGTCTCATTGTTTTTTGTTCATTTCTATCGCCAATACTTTCGCAAGATGAAATTTCGGCAACTAAAACTGTACATGCTGTAAAAAATGATGGTGAGATAGTATTAGACGGGGTGCTCGATGAAGCTATTTGGCTTGACGTGGTGCCAGCTACAAACTTCATACAATTATCTCCAATTCCAGGAATAGTCCCTTCTCAAATGACGGAAGTGAGGATCATCTTCGACGATGAAGCGCTTTACATTGGAGCTAGGATGTGGGATAACGCACCCGACTCGATTTTATCGCAGTATACTTCTAGGGATGCTGTGGGGAATTCCGATGAGTTCGGGGTCGTCATTTCTCCATACAATGATGGATTAAACGGTGTTGCTTTTTCTACTACTCCTACTGGTGTTTTGATTGATTACATTGTTACTCCGAATGGCTTCAGTCATAACTGGTCTCCCGTTTGGGATGTGAGGACTATAACGGATGAAAAAGGATGGGTCGCTGAATTGAAGATCCCATGGGCAGCACTACGATTTAATAAAATGACAGAAGGCGAAAAGCCTGTGTGGGGAGTGAATTTCTGGAGAGGTATACGTAGACATAGAGAGCGTAATTTTTGGGCTGAACAAGACCCTACGAGAAGAGGAAACGATTTAAGTCTAATCGGTGAATTGCACGGACTAACTGGAATAACTCCGCCTAGCAGACTTACGCTTTTCCCATACGTTTCAGCTTATATAGGCAATGATGAGGATGGCGGTGTCGGTACAAACTTCAATGGTGGTGTAGATTTAAAGGCCGGAATAGGCGAGGCATTCACTCTTGACATGACTTTGATTCCCGATTTCGGTCAAGTTGTAGCAGACAATTTAGTTCTCAACCTTAGCCCATACGAGATAAGGTTTGATGAAAACAGGCCCTTCTTCACTGAGGGAATAGAGCTGTTCAATAGAAGCGGCTTATTCTACTCTAGACGAGTTGGTGAGAATCAACAGTTAATTAATGCCACTAAGGTGTCCGGCAGGACTGATAGTGGACTTGGCATCGGCTTTCTTCAGGCGATATCCGCAGATGAATACTTAACCAGCTATACAGTCGCTGTTTTAGACCAAAACCTTCCCAACAATGGTTTCGTTCACGGAATAAGCACATTAATTATGAGAGAAGGGGAAGGATCTGACGCTCTAGTTCAGGGAGTGCAATTTCAATTAAAAAACCCAGACAACTCGTATTCTATTTCAGGTAGGGGATCGTACAACTCCATTATTTCAGAACCAGAAGTTGCTGAAAATTCAGGACATTCTTGGGGACTAACAGTTTCTAAACTTTCTGGTAATTTCACCTTCTACGGAAGTCATTATGTGGATAGTAAATTCTACAATATCAACGATTTGGGGTATCTAAGAGCACCCAACAACGTGGGGAACACATTAGCTCTATCCTACAAGATAGTTGAGCCTTTCGGAAGGTTTACTAGGCTCAGGTCTAACGCTTCGATTTCTCATTCGAGACTGTACGATCCAAATAAATTCACCTCATTAACCGTAAGTGGAAACATCAATGTGCTAACTAACGCTTTTCAATTTTACATGCTCAGCTTTGAGGTATCACCTGTTAATGCCGTCGATTACTTTGAGCCGAGGATAGATGGAATGTTTTGGAATAACCCTAGATGGGGCTATGCGGATTTCATGATCTCTACTGACTACAGAAAGAAGCTGGCCCTAGACCTTAACGTCATGCGAGCGGTTTCATTTGAAGACTCTATAAAATGGAATAGCATTAGCGTAAGCTTTTCTCCTCGTTTCCGGTTCTCTGATAAACTATCATTAAACTACCTTTTCAATCTTGATCCTACTTGGTATCAGCAAGGATTTGCGACTCTCGAAGCGGGGGTTGAAGACGAAGACGTGAGCATTTTCGGAGAGAGAAACAACCGAACGATTACACAAGTCCTAAATCTAACTTACATTCTTTCAAATAGGGCTAGTATTGACGCACGTGTTAGACATTACTGGAGCAAAGTCGCATACCTTGAGTTTTTCGAACTAGGAATTGACGGCGATCTCTACCCTACCTCTTTAGTTAGCTTAAATGCCGACGGGACTTCTGAACTAGACGTTAATTACAACGCTTGGAGCGTAGATCTAGGGCTTAAATGGTACTTCTCACCGGGAAGCGAGTTATCTGTTGTTTGGAAGAACACTTTACAATCTCGGGGAGACTTATTACCCTCAAATTATTTCGATAATTGGGAATTAATGCTAGAAGAACAGTTCGTGAATTCTATTTCTGTTAAAGCATTGTACTACCTTGACTTTAAGCGGAAGTAATTCTTGTTTTTTCAATACGTCTTTTTTTCATCCTATGGAAAAACGACATGACCAGTCCAAACCGATTCGTTAAGGACTCCGTCCCAAGCTTTGAATGTTACCTTGGATTTTATGTCGGATAGGTGAGATAGGTCAGTGGCGAAATAGGTGGCGGTCTTCTTTTTAGGGTTCCAACGAAAGAGGACCCACTCCCCGTCAATAGATCCTTCGATTTTAGAAACGCCGCTTAGTTCATCTTCGATGTGAAATACTAAGTTGCCGTTTTTAATGAGTGGGGAAGATGAAAATTTCGGTAGAAGACGTGGTGGTATCGTGTCCTGTAAAAGGTGGTACCGCCCCATTTTACGTGATGAGAATTTTAGGGAGTTTGACGAAGATTTACAGATTTCCACGCCCAAACGAGAGCCGCTATTAGAAAGCCTCTCAACCACCCACTTCTCACAGACATTTGAGGGTGATATTCCAGCGCATATTAGTGATAGGGTGAATGGTTTTGCAAGTGGTGCGTCAATGGGGCCTATCTCGAATGTGAGGTCGTCGACCACCCGCAATGATGCGGTTTCTCTGCTGTAAAACGAGTGTTTAGGCCAAACCACACTCACTCCCCCATCCTTCAACACAACCGCCGCGGAATATGTAGCGGGCAAACTCACACTCGAAATTTCATTCGATTTATAATCGGAAATGAGAGAATCGCTTCCCTTAAGTGTATACGTATTTTTAGTGAGATTCCCATGCGCATCCCAACATTTTACCACGACTTTTTTTAGTTCGCCGTTTCTAATTTCCAAGTTCGATTTCGATGCGAAGTCATAAATGGGAAGTCTATCTCCAGGGAGAGGTAAGAAGCGATGAATTTGGGACCTAGAACTCCTCCACTCAGGATAAAACGCATGAGCATTCATATCTTTATTGACCGCGAAATCTAGCGTGTCAATCGAGTAAGATGAAAAATCAACACCATCTATCGCAACCTCGATTTTGTAAATGCCACATACATTAGAAGCTGCGTCGAGGAGATCCTTAGCTTCCACGCAAAGATTAAGGGCCCCCGATTTCACTTCGGTAGTATCACCTGATTCAGAAACTGAAGCTTCGTTTCGTAATTC
>DQRJ01000096.1 GCA_015663855.1 Flavobacteriales bacterium
ATCCCGAATTTGTCGATTTCAACCCTTTCTCCATTTCCGACGGCTCTTTATGTCTGTCTACAGTAAACCTCGGGTGCACTTACCTAGACGCCTTAAACTTCGACCCTACCTCTAACATCGACGACGGAACTTGCGTTTTCGACCAATGCACTAGCTCGACCTGCCCTGGCGACCTAAACTCCGACGGCTCGATTTCGACCGACGATCTACTTCTATTGCTCATAGAGTGGGGAACTATTTGTCAATAGTCCATTTGTTTTAAAAAACTTCCCACGCAACCAAATCCTTATAGATTTAGTTAGGATATTACCTGCACTTTAATTATCTTATTGAGTTATGTATACTATTTCTATGATCAAACATTCATTCAACGTCTTAGCGCTCAGTATCGCGCTTTTCGCATCCATCATAAGCACAGCTGCTTGGAGTCAGGACACCCCGCCCACCGATATTCACCTTACTGAGCTACAATCTTGGCTCAAGACGAATTGGTATGATGGGATTCATAACAATTTGGGATACAATGAGGCCAGGAGGCAGATGTATGGATATATTGACATTTCTGCAGGCCAAATCGAGTGTGTTTACACCGGTTTCACTCAATCTGGAGGATATGTTACTTACCCTAACCCTATAAACGCGGAACACCTCGTTCCTCAGAGTTTCTTCGGTTCATCAGAACCTATGAAGTCTGATATACACATTCTCAAACCATGCCAAGGCCAAGCTAATAGCGCACGAAGTAATAAATCCTTTAACGAGGTGGACGACAATCAGGCGCAATGGTACGGAACCATTGGTAATACGTACACCTCGCAAAGTTCGATTCCAAGCGATGCCGAGTTTTGGTCTGAAACATCCGGATGGGAGTGGGAACCACAGGAAAATAAAAAGGGCGACGTGGCAAGAGCCGTTTTCTACTTTTACACCATGTACCCTAACGCAGCAGGAGCTATTACAGAAATAGGGCCTACCGATGTTCTATATCAATGGCACCTAAGCGACCCTGCTGATGCTACTGAAATTGATCGTAACACGAAAGTCGCTGAGCAACAAGGGACGAGAAACCCTTACATAGACTACCCGAACCTCGTTTATGACGCATGGCTATGGGAAGAGGGCGCGAACGACAATCAAGGTCCTGACTTTACTGGCACGTCTGCGACTGTATCCATCGAGTGCGGTGACCAAGAGGCATTTGGAAATATTTCAGCTAGCCCTTCAGACTCTTGTACGCCTGTTACTACAACATTCTCAGATGTAAACTCTGGAGTTGGGTGTGGCGGTGGTGATATAACTCGTACCTATACGTCTCAAGATGGCTGTGGCAACACTAGTACTTTCACCCAAACCATCGTTTTTACTGATAGCACCCCACCTGTTTTTACAACAGTTCCACCAGACCTTACTACGACTTGTGATAGCGAATTAGCTGATTTAGGGACTGCTACAGCTACAGATAATTGTTCTCAAGTAAACATTACTGCAAGCGTTGTTCTTGTAGGAGGGCCATGTCCCTTAGCATACGAAGTGCACCGAACACTTACTGCATCGGATGATTGTGGAAACAATGCCACTCACCTTCAAATTATTTACATCGAAGCTTCTGTAGTAGTTGGCTGCCCTGAAGATGTAGATGGCGATGGCGCTGTTACAGTATCTGATTTACTTGCTGTCCTTAGCGAATTTGGATGTACAACTGGTTGTTTATATGACCTGAATCTCGACGGCATTGTAGGTGTTTCGGACATTCTTGATATACTCGCCGCTTTCGGAGACGTCTGCTAAATTTTACCCCCGCACGCCTCTCCGTGCAACGATTTTCAAAATTAAGCGTCTTTCATCAGACACTAAATCTGCCAAAATGAAGTTTTTCAACACTTTCCCTACCCTTGCTTACGCAAGTGCTTTTGCTTTCAGCATTTTATTTTCCTCTATAGCATTAGGCCAAACCCCCTGCGTTAACGGTTCAGCCGCTGGCTATCCTTGCTCGAACATTGATTTCCTTTCATTCATGCCAGGGTCTCAACTTGGAGGAGGCGAAATGAATGACCTTTGGGGATGGACTGATCCGCTTGACGGAACAGAGTACGTACTTCTAGGGCGATCGTCTGGTACTTCGTTCGTTGATATTTCGGACCCGGTGAATCCTGTGTATGTCGGGAATTTACCTGCGAGCGGAGCGAATTCTAGTTGGAGAGATATTAAAGTTGATGGAAATTATGCTTATATCGTTTCCGAAGCTAGTGGGCACGGAATGCAAATTTTCGATCTAACGAAGCTTCGCGATGTGGTAGCTCCACCCGTAGTGTTTACAGAGGACGCACACTATAGCGGTTGGGGTAACGCACATAATGTGGTTATAAATGAGGCGAGTAATCGAGCATATGGGGTAGGAACTAACACGTCAAGTGGAGGACTACATATCGTAGATATTTCAAATCCTCTTGCGCCCGTGATTATGGGCGATTTCGCATTAGATGGTTACACTCACGATGCTCAAGTTGTAAATTACATCGGTCCTGACGCAACTTATGTTGGGCGCGAAATTGCATTCGCTTGCAATGAAAACTCCGTTACTATTGTAGATGTTACGGTGCCTACGGACGCAATACAACTAAGTCGAACTACATATAACTCTCAATACACACACCAAGGTTGGCTTACTGAAGATCATAGATACTTTTTGAGTAATGATGAACTTGATGAGTACTATACTGGGGTGAATACTACAACCTTTATTTGGGATGTCTCAGACCTAAATGCACCATTCTTAGCCGGAACATTTGTTTCTACAACGCCGGCGATAGACCATAATCTTTACACAAAGGGCAACCTCTGCTACCAATCTAATTACAGAGCTGGATTGCGCATAACGAACCTAGACAACCTCGCAAGCGGGACTATGACTGAAGTGGGATACTTCGATGTGTATCCTTCGAGTGACGCTGCTGCCTTTAACGGGAGCTGGTCTAATTTTCCGTATTTCGCTTCAGGAGTAGTCGCGGTAAGCCATATCGAACAAGGACTTTTCATATTAAAACCTCACTTTTTCTCAGTTTCTTTAGTTAATGACTTCATATGTTATAACGAGGCTGCTTTAATCCAAGTAGATGGCCAATCTCTTGGGGCTGGAGCAACATTCACCGTCGATGGATTGCCCACAAGTGCTACTTATGTTAGTGCTGTACAACCTGATGGAACCACGTTAATTACCGTAACTGGGTTCCCTCAAGGAGCTCTTACTTCTTACGTACTAACCATTACAGGAGTTGATGCCACTGGGGCTACGGATTCTGGAGCAGTAACGGTAACAGTTTATGACTGTATCAATGAGGTCCTAGGATGTACTGACACGACTGCCCTTAATTACGAGCCAGCAGCGACAATTGACAATGGTTCTTGTATGTACCCGTGCACAGATATCACTTTCTCTCTTACTACGGACAACTATCCTGGTGAAACAACTTGGGATATTACCGACGATGCTGGCGCGATTGTCCTTTCTGGAGGGTCTTACGCCGATACTCAAACCCTCTACACAACTACCGCTTGCCTCGAATATGGGTGCTACACTTTAAGTGTTTATGATTCTTACGGAGATGGGATGTCTTGGGGCGGTGTTCAGGGTTCTTACACCTTAACGGAGGATGCTACGGGAACTGTTTTGGCCCAAATCGTTGCCGGAGCCGCTTTCGGAACTCTAGCCACCCATCAATTCTGTATTCCTACAACTGTCCCAGGTTGCACAGATGCTACAGCTTGTAACTACGACCCCGCTGCTACTGTCGATAGTGGAACTTGTATCTACAGTGTTACGGCATACATAGATAACGATGGAGACGGATATGGGTTTGGCCCAGCTGTACAAGTGTGTGCACCTTTAGGTGCTGTATATTCAGCAAATAACACCGATTGTGACGACACTCTAGATACGGTTTACCCTGGTGCTCCTGGTACTGGAGAGGGCATCGATAACAATTGCGACGACATTATTGATGGAGGTGAAATCCTACCATGTCCGGCAGACCTAAACGGAGATGGTGTAATTACTGTCGCGGACATCCTACTCGTACTAAGCGAATTCGGATGCTCGACTGCTTGTACTGCTGACGTAAATGGTGACGGGTCTGTTACTGTTGCTGACGTACTCGTAATTCTGAGCCTATTTGGAAATCCTTGTTAACCAAGTGACTAAGCTGTCGCTCGTGTAACATTTGTTACTCTAAATTGGAAAATTTATAGCTAATATTGAAAAAATATTAATCATGAAAAAAGTAATTCTCTCCTTAGCTGGTGTTATATTCTTTGCGGCTTCTGTTTTATCCCAAAACCAGCTAGCCATCCCCCCCACTCTTTCGGGAACGTCATTTAACTTGACATTACAGCAGGGAATTACGTCGATTTTACCCGGCGCAGCAACCTCTACAATGGGGGCGAACGGATCGATATTAGGACCTACTCTAATTTTCGAAAAGGGTACTACCGTAAATATTGATGTCGATAATCAGCTTCCCGAAGCGACGACTATTCACTGGCATGGTATGCACCTTCCTTCTATTATGGATGGTGGACCGCACTCGGTGATAGAACCGAACACGGTTTGGTCTCCATCATTTGAAATAATGAATCACGCATCTACTATGTGGTATCACCCACATTTAATGCATACGACGAATAAACATGTCCAAATGGGAATTGCGGGCCTAATTATCATCAGGGACGCGGAAGAAGCGGCGCTGAATTTACCTCGCACATATGGTGTCGATGATATTCCACTTGTTCTACAAACGAAGACATTTACTGCAGCAAACCAAATCGATACTGATATGGCGAACAGCGGGGCTGACCACGTTTTTCTCGCAAACGCTACTGTTGATGCTTTCGTCGATGTCCCCGCACAAGTTGTGAGGTTACGACTCTTAAACGGGGCTTCTGAGCGTTCGTTTAATGTGGGATTGAGCAACGGGGCGAGCTTCCAGGTGATCGCCTCTGATGGAGGGCTTCTCGCGGCTCCCGTTACTGTGAATCGACTACTTATCACAAACGGGGAGAGGTATGAAATCCTTGTAAACCTAAGTGCAATGCAAGGAGGTAGCGTTAATCTTATGAACTACGGTGCTGAGATTCCATCAAACATATACGGAGCTGCAAGTGTCGGAGGAATGGGCGGTGCGTCTATCCCTCACTACGATACGAACCCGCTTAACGGGGCGAACTTCCCTATGCTCACTATGAACGTGGGCGCACCGACTGCTGGAGCGATTACTTCAATCCCTAGCACATTAGCTAACGTAACCCCATACACCACGGATGGAGTGAACGTGAATCGCTCTATCGTGATTTCTGGCAGCGGAGGAGGACCGCAAAGTCTACTTACTGGCCCATTCGTTTTTAACGGGGCTGCATTTGATATCAATGTGATCAACGAGGTAGTTCAGTTGGGAGATAAAGAAGTTTGGACTATAGTAAACCAAAGTATGATTTTCCATCCTTTCCATATTCACAACATTCAATTTAATATTCTGGAAATAAATGGAAATCCTCCCCTCCCTCACCAACAAGGTTGGAATGATGTTTTACTTGTACCGAGTTTCGGAGGGAGTGTGAAGTTTATAACGCAGTTCGATGATTTTGTAGATCCTGTAATTCCATTTATGTATCACTGTCACATGCTCACGCACGAGGATGGGGGACTTATGGGACAGTTTACTGTAGAGGGAACTATAGTCGTGCCTTGCCCTGCTGACGTGAATGGTGACGGCTCAATAACTGTGGCTGATCTTCTTCTCGTTCTTAGCGAGTTTGGATGCACTTCAGCTTGTACAGCAGATGTAGATGGGGACGGTTCTGTGACTGTAGCCGATGTGCTTGTTGTGCTAAGTTTGTTTGGAACCACGTGTTAATTAGGATACCCAAATAGCGCGGAAAACAAGACTTCTGTTTTTGTGGGATTGTTGCCTGCAAGCAAACTTTCTAGAAAGTATGAATTATAAGATAGGACTATTATTAATAAGTATTATTTTTAATTTTACTATTTCATATGCCCAATATGATAGTATTCCTTATGGTGGATATGATAGAACATATAATTTACATTTGCCTACTGGATATACTGGTTCTACAAGTATTCCATTAATTATCGCATTGCACGGGGGAGGACATAGCGCTATAGAAATTGAATCGATGTCCGGACTTAGTTTAAAAGCTGATTTGGAGAATTTTATTGTCGTTTATCCAGAAGGAGTTAAAGGCCCTTTATCAAATGCCCGAACTTGGAATGCTGGAGAATGTTGTGGTTATGCCAGTTTTTCAAATATTGATGACGTCGGCTTTATCGATGCTTTAATTACAATTTTAACCAGCCAATACAATATTGATACCACCCGAATTCATGCAACAGGAGTGTCTAATGGTGGGTTTTTTGCGTACCGACTTGCTTGTGAACTTTCAAATAAAATTGCATCTATTGCACCAGTAGCGAGTTCAATGACTTTGGATTATTGTACACCTGATCGTCCTGTATCAATTATCCATTTTCATTCTGTTAACGATACACGAGTACCTTATCAAGGTGGTGTTGGTTCTGGGTTTGCCACTCATTATAATCCTCCAATTGATTCAATTCTTAATATATGGTCAAACATTAATGTCTGCTTAAACATAGATGAAACTATTATATCTAATGGATTGTATACCTATCGAAATTGGTCTAATTGTGAATGCGGCAATGAGATTATATATTATCTAACACAAGATGGAGGACATTCTTGGCCAGGCGGCATCCCAACAGCAACAGGAGATAGTGTCTCAAATTATATAAACGCAACAGATTTAATGTGGGATTTTTTTCAACAACATACCATAGATGACGTCTATATAACTGTTGCTGATATTCTTGTCATTCTTAGCGAGTTTGGTTGCACTTCAGCTTGTACATCAGATATAGATGGAGACGGTTCTGTGACTGTCTCCGATGTGCTTGATATGCTAAGTTTGTTTGGGAGCCCGTGTTAATTCGGATATCCAGTGTTTGCTGGATTTTTTGACTAAACCTATGTGCATTACAAGCGCCATATAGTCAGGACTAGGTTTATTTTATATAATTTATTAGTGTTGAGCGAGTTGAGCTCGACTTATGAAACCTTATCTGGATTCTTTTCCTTTACGTGTTGAGCTATCGGAATCGGAGTGCCGTCATCGTCTAGTCTAACGAAAATGAGTCGCGTAGTACATACGTCCACCTCCTCGTGGCTATAAACATTGAACTTCCGCGCGTTTACCTGAACGGTAATACTCTTGTTGCCTATGCTTACAATTTCCCCATAGATCTTAATAAGGTTATTCTCTTTTACGGGCGATGTAAAAAGGACCTCTTCCATTTTAAGAGTCACCATGTTCGGACAATGGCAAACTTCATTAACAAAAGCCACCGCGGACTCATCCACCCAGCTAAGCATCGTCCCTCCGAAAAGGTTATTATGAACGCCTAAATCATGTTTCTTACAAACCTTCGTTCCCAGTAATCTCATCTCTTAATGGTTTATTTTTACACGGCCGTTATTCCGTATTGGTAGCATCATTTGGTATGCCAAATCATCTGACTTCGCATCATCCGTAACATCTAATCCATACTTTATATCAGCAACATCTCCATATGCAAAGGTGCCGAAAATCCTATCCCAAATAGAGAAGATATTGCCGAAATTCCTGTCTGTCCATGGCTCCTCAAAGTGATGATGAAACTTGTGTGTGTTAGGTGAAATGATGATCCAACTTATCGCTTTATCCACTTTCAAGGGGAGCGCTATGTTAGAATGATTGAAGTACGTAAATGCGATTGTGAGAATCCTGTAAAGCATATAAAAAGCTAGCGGAGCGCCCATAATAAACACTGCTAGCACTGCGAATGTCTCCCTCGAGATAAAATCTAGTGGGTGAAGCCTCGTGCCAGTAGTCGCATCGACATGTGTGTCACTATGATGGACTAGGTGAATTCGCCAAAGGAATTTCACGCGATGAACCATCAAGTGAGCTATGTATTGTGAAATTAAATCAAAAGCGAGAATTGTTAGAAGAAGCTCCGCCGCTAATGGGATCTCTATCATATTCAGCAAGCCCCACCCCGCTTCATCAATCCACTGAAAAAGCCCTACTGTTATGATTCCAAAGATGACATTAATCAGTATGAGTGTGGCTAAGAAAACCAAATTCGTTTTCGTGTGTTTCCACGATCTGAACCCCCCTTTAAATAGGGGCATTATTGACTCTATCCCGAACGCTGCAGATAGACAAACTACTATCCAAACTAGCTTATGCCACGATTGTAAGTCATCAAAGAACGATATCAGTACTTCCATAAGGCTAATTTACTGTAAATTACAAGCATGAAAAATTTACCGACGATTTTTATACTCATTTTGTGTGTGAGTTTTGTTTCAAACAACAGCTTTGCTCAACCTAGCATTACTTGGGATAGTGTCATTGAAGTATCTACGAATGAATTCGGAAATAAATGCTCTCGCATCGTTTTGAATTCCTCCGGCAATCCAATGGTATTACATGGCAAGTCCGGAAATAACGCAGGACTGTATTTATCGATATGGGAGGGTGGGTCTTTCGGCACACCCATACAAGTGACGCCCGAAACTAACATATACCTTAGCGAATCCGAAGGTCCACGCATTGCTGTTTCAGGTGACAGAGTCGCGGTCAGTTACCAAATTTCTGGCCAATGGGACACCGGTGCATACGTTGTTATGTCCGAAGATAGCGGCCTAACATGGGGAACACCATACCCCCTCGCAGCGAATACGACAGATGATCATTTCATGCCATGCATAGCGTTCGACGGAAACAGTCAACCTTGGGCAGCCTTAAAATGGAAAACCGCCCCTACGTTCGAGGGAGTTCACCTATTCAATCCCGACACAGACTCTTTCGAGCCCGCTCTAAATGCGGGGATTGCGACCGCAGGCGTGCCCGTTTGCGAGTGTTGCCCTTCGAACCCTTTCTACTATGACGGCGTTTTCTATGACGTAGTTAGAAATAATAATAACAATACACGTGATTTTTGGCTCCTGAAGTCCCCGGACGGAGTTAATTGGGACGAAGCCATCGATATCGACCCTGCGGATTGGTTTATCAGTAGTTGCCCCGCTTCAGGCGCATCGTCTGCTATCCTAAGCGACGGCACGCTTGTGTCGGCCTTTATGAACGCCCCCGATGGGAGTCGTGTGTATTGGTCTTCTGTAGACCTCTCGAATTTCACGTTCACTGAATCAGCACGTATCGACCCCCTAAACAACTCGACTGAAAATCACCCCTCTCTTTCAGCAAGTGGAGACTGGCTCGTCGCAGCTTGGGAACGAAATTCTAGCGGCTACGATGTAATGATATCTGTTTCGGATATAGGTCCAGAAGCTTTATCGAATACCATCTTCAATGTCACGGAGGACTTGAGTGGTCACAACCGCAATCCCTCTGTCGTTTATGATGGCGAATTCATTCACCTAGCATACAAGAACACATCTTCTGGCGTTTCCCACTACCTGCGTGGTGTGATTTCTGGAACTTCGAAAATTGAGAGTTTAGGTGAGGAAAATGAGCTTTGGACTTTAACCACAACCCATTCTGAGTGGCGCATTAACTCCACTTTAGGCAGCAACTCCACTTTCACCCTATTCGACTTAAACGGCCGAGTTTTAAATTCCGGAGAATTCGTAGGTGAGTTGCATCTAGAAAAACGTTCTGGAAGCTATCTGCTAAAACTGGAAACAGGGGGCGTTATAAGCACTTTAAAGTTGTTTTAGAGCTGTTTATTCATGAGTTTCCTTAGAAAAACTAGATTCAAAGTCCTATTTGAAGGAGACAATTAAAAAGTTAGCTTGTTTCTTTTCGCTGAATTAGTGCTCATTTGAATCTTGGGGGTTCAAAAATGAAAGATTTGAGAGATAGATTAGGATCAAGGCACCTGAGTCGCTTGATTTATGGGCAGGGCTGGCCAAAGTTAGCCAAGATGCCGTCGAGTAAATCGGCAACCGTAACAGCTCCGTCGCCGTTCACGTCCGCAATGCAGTTGGACGTGCACCCAAAATCACTTAATAAAATGAGTAGGTCCCCAATCACGATGAAGCCGTCGTTGTCTAGGTCAGCGGGGCATGTGCCTAGGTCTGCGTCGCAACCGAGGACCGTTGTCCCGTCCCCAAAGAACGATACCGTGCGGTCATACGCATCCAACCCGATTTCAATGCCCATCAAACGCCCAGGAACGTCGTCGAAGTAGGGATGGATACCCCCGTAGATTCGACTCAAGCTACATTCGTCTGAGGCATCGCGGTAGGTGGCCCATTGCAATTCCACGTCGACACTTGGACCGTCTTCAAAGACCAAAAACTCGTTAGCCGGTGCAAGGAAGGTCCCCATTCCTCCTGGGAAGTACGCGTCTCCCGTAAAGGCCGTCAACACTTCAGCTGCGGCACGCGAGTAGGTGCTGTGACCGCTCACATATCCTGCAAATGGGGGGCTGACAAACGAAGGCCGTTGGTAGGGTTCCCAGGCTTCCGCCAGCACCCAACCCACGCCAGCAAATTCCGTATCGACATTGTTGATGGCCGAACTTCCTTTCCACGCCCACAGTTTGATTTTCCCCACGTTTTCACCCAAGGTTCCAGCCAAATCGTCTACGGCTTCCACCGTTTCAATGGAGCCGGGAATCAAAGGCAGTCCACCGGGATGGTAATTGTTCGCCGCGGAGTCGGTGCTTTGGCCCAGTTCAGCCATGCCGCGGATGGCGGTAATGGGGCGGGACGAGTCGTACCAACCCTTAGCTCCCCAAGACGAGACAGCACAGTCGTGCATGGCGGAGCCCAATGCGAGGTACACTTTGACGTCCCATTCTAGGTCGTCCAAGACGTCGCCTTCTCCTTGGAATTGCTTGACGAGTTGTGGGTGATCGCTTACGTAGTTCAAAATGGTGAACCAATGGCCGGGGGGCGTCTCCGAATCGGGCCCGTCGGCCCAGAACTCCGCGAGTACGCGTGCGTAGTCGCCTCGAGGAACCATGTTGAGCGTGTACGCTGACCCGGTGGAAGGGTTGATGCTGTGGCCTAAGCTGGGAGAACCGCCGTTGGTGGCGTCGTACAAAGTGGCGTACGTTTCCAACGTCGTGGGGTAGGTGTCACGGTTTCCTATCGAAGCGGGGCTGATGTCCCACATCACCCCATCGGTAGGGTCCAACATGCCGGACCAAAGCGCCACCATGCTGTGGCCGTCCAAGTAGATGTCGGAAGTGCCCAACCCATTCATGTCGTGCAGGGCGGGTTCGCCCGGATCGTGGTACACCTTGTATTCAAATCCGTTACGTGTGTACGAGGTGAGGTCTGCGTCGGTCAATGCCCACGAAGTTACCTGCCCCCATTCTGGAGAGAGAAATTCAGGGGTTTCGCCAGGGATGGGGTTGCCGCTTTGATCGATGAACAGGTCGAGGGTGAGCGGCTGCCAACGGTTCATGTCCAGCACCGTCGCGTTTCCTGGCAGATCCACAATGAGGGGCGGATTGATAGGTGTATAAGACGTGTTTGCGTAGTCGTTTTGTTCGTTAGACCCGTCTTGAAGACCAAACGCGATCAGTTGCCACGCCAAGTAGTTTCCTAGGGCTCGTCCGTCGCCTAAACTATAGTCCGTGCTGGTAAAATTGACGTCGTAGCCCAACGTATCCATGTGCACATCGTATCCCGTCATCAGGTTACCGGCTTGCGGGGCGTTGGCAAACCTGTGTTGTAGCAATCGGTACATTCCAAACGCGATGGCCTCGTCCCGCGCTGTGGCGAGGTCGGTGGACGGGGTGAATCCGTCGAACGGCGATTGGAATCCGGCGTAATCTTG
>DQRJ01000130.1 GCA_015663855.1 Flavobacteriales bacterium
AAATGGGCGTTTTTACTCCCCATAATCATCTTCCTAGGAAGCGGTGCCATAGATTTCGTTTTCGCTTGGTTTAGTAACCCCGTGCACATCCCGACTATCGAGCACGCAATGGCCTTCACATCCGTTCCATTCACCGTGGCTTTTGTTTTAGGAATCATTGTTTGGTTTATTAAATACCAAACCTCAACCACCTTAATCCTCCCCACAAAGAAAGACCTCTACGCAGGCGTATTTTTAGGGTTAGTGAATTTCGGATCACTTTTATTCCTACTCGGAGCATATAGCACACCCGGAGTAGACAAATCGATCCTAATTCCAGGGGTAAATATCGGGGTAGTACTCTTTAGCACCCTCGCAGCAATAGCAATTTATAAAGACAAACCAAATCTAAGAACATGGCTAGGCCTAGTAATAGGGTGCGTTAGTATAGCCGTACTAATGTTCGCGTAGAGATTGTTCGCGTAGATATTATTAGTGCGAAACTACTCCCCTCCTTCCTTAAGAAGTTCCTCGTTTTTTTGTGCACGTTGCATAGGGTTATCTCCCCCAGCTCCGTAACGACTGTAACCGTGCCCTTGCTGTTTGAATACTTCAAAGCGAGTAGGCGCCGGACGGTAAGGCCAGCTATTGTTAGATAAATCACAATCAGCAGTTTCGAGCATTGGATCAAGGACGATTCTGACAGCGGGCTTATCCGTTGCGAACACCTTTGTTACTGTAGGTTCGCTCATAAGCCATATCTCAGCTGGGATTCGGCGAATCTCCTTCTCTCCGTCGATATACTCAAATTCGACAATGAGTGGCATTACAAGCCCCCCTAGGTTTCTGAAAGTTATCTCGTAGAAGTTCTTACCGCTCGAAAGAAGATCTTTATCCTCTTCTGAAAGCCCATCTAACATCTCACTATACTCAACTCTATCCAGCTCGAGCACTTCGAACTTTCCTGTTGTTGTGTAGTAGTCATTTAACGTAGAGTCAGCTTCGAGGTAAGTCTCTGGTGTATCGACTAAGTCACGCTCGTGAGAAATATCCATCGGTTGTTTTTGACTAGCCACTTTATTAAACCCAGATTCGATGTCAGGGTTTTGGGTGTCGATTTGCATCCACTTAACCTCTTCAAGGGCGATATCTACGTGATCGTTCGTGTAGAACCATCCTCTCCAGAACCAATCTAAGTCCACTCCCGAAGCATCCTCCATTGTTCGGAAGAAATCGGCAGGAGTTGGGTGCTTGAACGCCCATCTTCGGCTGTACTCTTTAAAGGCAAAGTCAAATAAATCACGTCCCATTACAGATTCACGAAGAATGTGCAATGCAACACTAGGTTTACTATATGCGTTTGGCCCGAATTGGTAAATCGACTCTGAATTAGTCATAATAGGTGAGATACGCTTCTTATCTCCTCCCATATAATCCGTGATATCTCTAGCACGACGGCGACGAGACGGGTAATCTCTATCGTATTCCTGCTCAGCCAAATTTTGGACAAAAGTATTCAACCCTTCATCCATCCAAGTCCACTGTCTTTCATCAGAGTTGATGATCATCGGGAAGAAATTGTGCCCCACCTCGTGAATAATTACAGAAATCATACCATGCTTCGTGCGCTGAGAGTAAGTCCCATCTGCTGCAGGTCTTCCTCCATTAAAACAAATCATCGGGTACTCCATCCCTATCCACTTCGTGTGAACTGAAATAGCTACCGGGTATGGGTAATCGATGGTGTGCTTAGAGTAAGTCTTTAGGGTTTGGGCTACGGCTTTAGTGCTGTACTGGCCCCACAATGGATTGCCCTCCTTCGGGTAGAAACTCATTGCCATTGGGCGGTATTTCCCTACAGGCACTACCATTGCATCCCAAATAAACTTTCGGCTAGTCGCAAATCCAAAGTCTCTCACATTATCTGCACTGAAGATCCACGTCTTCAAACCCTTTTCCTTTGTCTTCTCCGTTTCACGAGCTTCCTCTTCAGTAACAATAACTACCGGATGGTCAGTCGTTGTTTTTGCAAGTTCAAAACGCTTACGCTGCTTCGATGTCAAAACCGTTTTCGGGTTTATCAGCTCACCTGTAGAAGCCACGATATGATCTGAAGGTACAGTAATAGCAACTCTATAATCTCCGAAACAAACTGTAAACTCACCACTACCTAAAAACTGTTTATTCTGCCATCCTTCGTTATCGCTGTAAACAGCAAGACGCGGGAAGAATTGAGCTATTGTATATAGATAGTTGTCGTTCTCTTCGAAGTGCTCGTATCCAGAACGACCACCTATTTCCATACGGTTATTGATGTTGTACCACCAAGAAACACTGAATTTATACTGACTTCCCGACTTCAAACTCCTTGGCAAATCCACACGCATCATTGTGTTTATGATGGTGTAACTCAAAGCTCTCCCCGACTCGTCCTTCACGCTCTCTATATTGAACCCACCATCAAAAGTAGGCTCAAGTTTTCTCACGGTTCTGAATGACTCGCTATCACTCCACTCACTCTCCCTTATTTTGTGTGAATCTGAAGCTTTCGCCCGAACGTTTTGGTCTAATTGAAGCCATAAGTAACGCAACTCATCGGGGCTGTTATTCGTGTAAGTTATAACCTCAGAACCATCAATTCTCTGCGTATTATCATCCAAAGTGATACGCATGTCATAATCAACTTGCTGCTGCCAGTACTCATGACCAGGTGCTCCTGAAGCCGTCCTGTACACGTTTGGAGTTGGGATTTCTGTACCCAGTTGGCGAAATAAATTCGTATTCGTGCGGCTGATTTCCTCCTGTTGCGCTTGGAATGGAGCTATAGACAATGCAATGATGCCCAGTGCTAACCCCAGGGTTTTAATACTTAAGTTCATGTAGGTGTATTTCTTATACCAAATTCAAGAACTGCAATTTACATTGAAGTATTCGACAACCCACAAATAAAAAGTCATAAGATGGTCAGTAACGACTAATTTACTAGCCAACTTCTTTCTTCGCCCGTTGCCAGTACATTTCCATCTCCACTAAAGGCATTTCTCCTAGGTCTTTTCCGTCAGATTTAATAATCTCTTCCAGTTGTTTAAACCTTCTCACAAATCTAAGGTTAGTTCTCTCTAACGCCTCATCAGGGTTAACATCAATGAACCGAGAGTAATTAATGAGCGCGAATAGCACGTCTCCAAATTCATCGGCAATCCTATCTGATTTCGCCTCTACCTCAACTGCTAACTCCTCCATCTCTTCATTAACTTTATCTAGAACTTGCTGAGCATTATCCCAATCGAAACCCACTCCCCTAACCTTGTCCTGGATTCGGTACGCCTTTACTAAGCTCGGCAAAGATCGAGGCACACCTTCTAGAACTGACTTGTTCCCCTCTTTCAGCTTTAACTTTTCCCAGTTCGCTTTCACCGTCTCCTCGTCATTTGCCTCGACATCTCCGTAAATATGTGGATGTCGAGAAACTAATTTATCGCATATCGAGTTGAGTGAATCCGCTATATCCCAACCTCCATCTTCTCTAGGTATTTCAGAGCCAAGTTTTGCATAAAAAACCATATGCAAAAGCACATCTCCGGTTTCTTTCATTATCTCATTAACATCAGAATCAATAATAGCATCCGCCAATTCATAGGTCTCCTCTATTGTAAGATGACGAAGAGATTCGAATGTTTGCTTTTTATCCCAAGGGCATTTCTCCCTTAGTTCGTCCATAATGTCTAGTAATCTCCCGAAAGCCGCTAATTGTTCCTCACGTGTATGCATGGGCGCGAAGATAGTAACTACAATAAGACAGGAGCTACTTAGGGCGTGCAAATCATTCCATACGCAGATAACAAGTCGAGTAAATCCACTGTAGTTACATACCCATCATTATTTATATCCTCAGGACAAAGTGATGCTATAGGAAAAATGCAAGTACCGTCATCTAGGGTAGCTGTAACATCGAAATTTGTTGCTGCATCATAAGTGCATCCATTACATGAGTAATCACAGGCTCCCGGATCTGTCGCAGACGAAGAAAAATCACAAGCATCTATATCTTGACACCCACTTATTTCGTCTCCATCACACACACCGTCCATATCTGTATCTTGTATACATACCCCCATGCAATCATAACCTGCTGCTGGGTAAAAACAAGTACAGTCAGAAATAATCGCAACTGAATCGTAATTACACGCAGTCGAATCAGTACACCCTGAGCACCCATCAAATATGCAAGTGCCATCGTCTATGGTAGCATCGATATTGAAATTACAAGCACTATTATAAATACACCCTGGGACAGAAACTACACCCACAGAATCGCCAACTGTAAACAACCCCACCTGCTCTAAATAACTCCAGCAAGTAAGCCAATTCTCACCACCTGGTTCGAATGCCCCGAAATACATCGCCTGATCAAACCATGGGTCCGGAGAAATGAATTCTAAAGCAGGCACTACGCCATTTCCCGGCTCTAAGAAAACTGGATCATTAACCATTCCAGTCAACGGATCAATCGCTAAAGAATAATCAAACATCGGATCGATGGCAATATTATTATTTGCAACAAAATCTCCTGCTATAGCACTAGGACCATATCCCAAATTACCATCGTAAAGTATCATATCATAAACACTGGTACTATCTCCACAATCCCAGAAATGGTTATTTATCAACGCATATTCGTCGAATAGGAAAAGCTCCCATGCATCACATGGATCATAATCCTCAAAATCAATTCCCTGACCAAACCCAACAAAGATATTATTAGACATCCTCGTAGCCCCACCATTGTGCAACCTCAGTCCAGACTGTGACTTGGGCCCAATAAAAGTAGCATTGATAATTGTCGGGTTTGTATAAGGCATAAAGGAAATATCTACATTAGACTGCTCCCAGTCGTCTCCTTCAATGTCTAGGGCGTTTGATATTCCCAAATTATCTCCTACTACCTCAGAACTGTCAGTAATAATAAATAAATATTGGATTTTACCACCCCACCCATGATCGAACTCAACTCCATCCTCAGCATTAAATCCAGCTGCAATATATTTTAATTCAACGCTACCACCCATTATTTGCAAACCATCATCAGCCGAACTTACGACCTCAATATGATCTATTTGTGTTCCGCTCCCTACTGCACACAACTGTAGTAGGTTAGTTTCGTCTCCGTTATTCGATTCGTTTGTGGAAAGGTTTTGATGATATCCTAAAGATGTACTTCCATGTCTAAATGAAGCGTATCTTAATATTCCGCTTGAACCTGTCGGATCCGTATTCCCACCATACACATGACGAAAAGCACCAGTAGGATCAATAACTCCTTCAGCCAAGTCAGTTCCTGTTCCTAATCCTAAGGATTGAGAAGGAAAACCTGTCATATCATAATACAAGGTGTTTGTAGCACCAGCACCACAGATAATTAAACCACCCCACTCTCCTTTAATGTCTACTCCAATTGAACCATCTAACGGATCAGCTTCATAAGTAAATGTAATTGCACAATCGGGAGTCCCGTCAGCAATTAACACTGCACCACGTGAAATGACTAGAGACGCTGGATAAGTTGTATATGTTATAGTTTGTTCTGTAATATTCCCGACAGAAAAAATTGTTTCAGAAAAACCTTGACCTGGTGCGCCTTTAATAATAGCGCCAGGTTCGATGGTGAGTGTATCTCCTGGGTTAACGAAAACATATTCTTGCAAAACGTATATATAATCACATGACCAAGTCACTGTCCCTGTCCCTTGTCCTGAATTATCTGTTACTATTACAACAGGCCTATCAGCAGCAGGTGGGCATGAACATGGTGTTCCGCCGCCAGTTGTTTGTGCAAGTGTGAAAAGCGGAAACACTAGAGAAGTTATCACTAGTAATATCACAACCATAAATGGAGGTAAAAACCGATTTTTACATTTATTCTTCATCAAGTCCCTTGTTAAGTGTCATAAAAGATACACCCATATCAACGAAAATTCATGTTAAAGGTTGCGTTTTATCGGCGAAAAACCCATTTGAGCTGTAGATTTGCGGAATGGAATGGAAAGTATTGCTCTTAACAATAGGATTAATGGGATTAGCCTTTGCAGGAATCGCTATAAAACTTCTTGTTAAAAAGGATGGTGAATTCGCTGGAACTTGTGCTAGCAACAATCCTATGTTTAAAGATGAAAGTGGCTCTTGCAGTGTCTGCGGAGCTAGACCTCAAGACCAATGTTTAAACGAGAAGGAGGAAGCTGGTTCGGAGTGACCCTCTAAAGCCAAGTGATAGCTTTCGCCCAACCTTCTGTAGCCCAAAACTCATATGTCTCTTCTTTTGATTGAGCTCCACTGCTAGGACCAGCATCAATGATGAAAAGTGCTTCGATTGGGGGGCCAAATTTATTCTGACGCATTTTCTCGATAAATACCCTTCCTTCTTCAGGCCCTAAAACCATGCATGCCGTTGCATAAGCATCCGCAATCGCTGCACTTGGCGCTTGTATCGTTACACTTAACAAGCCGTTAAGAGCGGGATATCCAGTTCTTGGATCAATTGTATGAGAATAGTTTTTGCCATTAATCACAACTGACTTCCGGTAATTTCCACTAGTGCAAACAGCGGCATTGTCAACTTTAAGAATAGCCTGAAGAGGCCTCCCTTCTACACTACCCATTTCAATAGGTTTATCTACTGCTATTCTCCAAGGGACTCCATCGATGTTAACACCTAGACATCTCACCTCACCTCCCAACTCTACCATAGCGTTTTCTATCCCTGCTTCTTGCAACAAGTCTATAAGCATATCGACTGTGTATCCTTGAGCAATTGCGTTAAAATCAAGCTGTACTCTTGAATCTCTTTTAATAATATGAGTCTCTATGTAGTTTGACCTTGAATCAATTTCGTCTAGGTCTATCATATCCGTTCTAAACCCTACGAACTGCATGATACTATCAACTTCTGCAGAATCAACTTTCTCAACGTGTTTCAACCCGAATCCCCAAAGATCAACTAGTGGTTTTACGGTCGGATCAAATGCACCCTCTGTATCCCTATGTATTTCCCATGAAAGGTCCCATACTACAGACCAAATCTTACTTTCGTCATAGAACGAAAAAACCGTATCTGTCCTATTGAATTTGTTTATTTGTGAAATCCTAGCTCCTTCTCTCCAAGTATTCATTTCAACATCCATAGACTCAATTACAGAATCTACTTCAACTTGTTCTACAACAGTATTTCCATGATACTTGATGATGTAAGTAGTACCCTGCGCTTCACCTGAATGAATATGCTCTACAGGAGTACTGCTGCAAGAAGAAAAGGCAACAAATACAAAAGCTATTAGCGATAAACCACGTATAGACTTTAGAATCATGAAATATTAAAGTTGGCTATCCTCCGAAATCATCGAAGCTAACATTTTCTTCTGGAATACCCCAATCGTCAACCATCTTAATCACAGCTAGGTTCATAAGAGGTGGTCCACAGAAATATACTTCTATATCCTCTGGAGCTTCGTGTCCTTCAAGGTGATGAGTTATCACAGCATTGTGAACGTAGCCTAAGAATCCGTCGCCCTCAGTGTCCTTATCGTCCTTCTTCTCAACCCAGTTGTCTTCAGGAGCAGGCTCGGAAAGAACTACGTGGAAAGTAAAGTTAGAATATTCTTTTTCAATCTTTTGAAAATCTTCTAAGTAGAAAAGCTCACGCTTTGATCTTCCGCCGTAGTAGAAAGTAACTTTTCTGCCAGTTTTTACTGTGTGGAACAAGTGAAAAAGGTGTGAACGCATTGGGGCCATGCCGGCTCCTCCACCGATGTATAACATCTCTAAACCAGTATCCTTAATAAAGAACTCTCCATAAGGTCCACTAATTTCCACCTTATCTCCCGGCTTTTGATTGAATACGAACGAAGAACAAATCCCCGGATTAACTTGCATCCAAGCGTTTCGCGCTCTATCCCAAGGCGGTGTAGCAACACGAATATTCAGCATTACAATGTCGCCCTCAGCTGGGTGGTTCGCCATCGAATAAGCCCTTACAATCGGCTCGTCATTCGTCATTTTTAGATCCCATAGACCATACTTATCCCACTCTTCCTTGAACTTCTGCGGATCGTCATGATGCTCTGGGTGCGCTGTAACATCGATGTCCTTGAAATCTACAACAACCTCAGGAACGTCGATTTGGATGTATCCTCCAGCTTCAAAATCGAGGGACTCGCCTTCTGGAAGACGAACAACAAACTCCTTAATGAAGGAAGCTACGTTGTAGTTAGAGACAACTTCACACTCAAACTTCTTCACGCCAAATACCTCTTCCGGAATTTGGATGTCCATATCTTCCTTAACTTTAACTTGACATCCAAGTCTGAAGTTGTCCGAAATCTCTTTACGAGAAAAATGTGGTTCTTCCGTTGGAAGTATAGCCCCGCCTCCAGAGTGAACTTGACAAGTGCATTGTACACAAGTACCCCCACCTCCACAAGCTGAAGGAAGGAAAATACCGTTATTACCAAGAACGGTTAGTAGCGAAGATCCACCCTCTACTTCGATAGTCTTCTCGTTGTTGATGGTGATCGTAATCGCACCGCTTGGGGAAAGTTTTGCCTTAGCAAAAAGTAATAAACTTACCAGAAGTAGTATTACGATAAGAAAAAACCCGATTGCAAGTAAAATAGTTGTAGTCATGATAATCTATCAGATTTCAATTCCCATAAAGCTCATGAATGCAATTCCCATGAGACCTGTAATAATATAAGTAATTCCTA
>DQRJ01000117.1 GCA_015663855.1 Flavobacteriales bacterium
AAGCCATGTTAGTGAGCATCGCTTTACGATGCGCAGTTTTACGACTTAAATGATTGAATTTCTTACCGTGACGCATAGCTTTTACTCCTTATCCAGTTTGTACTTAGCTTTTTGCTTTTCCGCAAGTTGAACTGAGTACTCAGACTCTTTCTTTCTGCGACGAGTATTCCCGTGTTGTCCAGGGCCATATGTACGGCGCTCAAGCGCTTTATCTGGTCCGAAAATCGCTTCCTTGAAGCGACGGGCTATTTTTGATTTGGGTCCGCGGTAACGTGCCATTGATCGATGTTCTTAGGGTTGACGATTATTAAACGCGGCGACGCTTTGGAGGGCGACAACCGTTATGCGGGAGAGGAGTTACATCAACAATTTCAGTAACTTGAATTCCCATATTATGAAGTGTTCGGATAGCGCTTTCACGACCTTGACCAGGTCCTTTCACAAAAACGCGAATCTTCTTAAGACCATACTCCATTGCTTCTTTACCGCAATCTTCTGCAGCACACTGTGCAGCATAAGGAGTGTTCTTCTTAGATCCTCTAAATCCCATCTTTCCTGCACTTGACCAGGAGATCACCTGGCCTGTCGTATTAGTCAGGGAGATGATAATATTATTAAACGAAGAATGGATGTGAGCTTCTCCTACGGAGTCAACTTTTACATTTTTCTTCTTTTTGGCGCTTTTTGCCATCGTCAGTAGTTTGGAGGTGATCGGTCCATAGGGACCCGTTTATAAAATAGCTTTACAGCTAATAAATTATTGTTTCTTGTTTGCAACAGTCTTTCTGCGACCCTTACGAGTACGAGAATTATTCTTTGTGCGTTGACCGCGCAAAGGTAGACCATTACGATGACGAATGCCTCGGTAACAACCGATATCCATCAATCTTTTAATATCTGATTGAGTCTCAGTTCTAAGTTCACCTTCAACTTTGAAGCTTGAACCTATAATGTTACGAATAGAACCAACTTCATCGTCGTTCCATTCCTCAACTTTCTTATTTGAGTCAACTCCCGCTTCAGTTAAAACTGACAGCGCACGACTACGACCTACGCCGTAGATATACGTTAGGGAAATTGCTCCTCGCTTATTGCGGGGGATGTCTACACCAGCTATACGTGCCATGAGTATATTTAATTTCGCAAAATCAGGATTAACCCTGACGTTGCTTCATTTTCGGATTCTTCTTGTTAATGACGAAAAGTCGTCCTTTGCGACGAACGATTTTACAATCGGCCGTTCGCTTCTTTATTGATGCGCGTGTTTTCATTGGGCAGATTTTTATTTCTTATATCGAAACGTAATACGTCCTTTAGATAAATCATATGGTGACATATCAACTTTCACACGATCGCTAGGAAGAATCTTGATGTAATACATCCTCATCTTTCCAGAGATATGGGCCGTTATTACGTGGCCATTTTCTAGTTCCACTCGGAACATTGCGTTAGACAATGCTTCCAAAATGGTGCCGTCTTGTGTGATCGATGGTTGTTTCGCCATGGACTAATTTATTTCGATCTATTTCGTTTTATTAATAACTCTTTCTATTTCTAAAAAACTTGAGAGGACATCGGCCTTGCCCTTTCGAACAACGATATCGTGTTCGAAATGAGCGCTGACCATTTTATCAAGTGTCACAATCGTCCAACCATCCTCATCAGTACGTATTTCACGTCTTCCAAGGTTGATCATCGGTTCAATAGCTAGCACCATGCCATCTACTAAACGCGGACCGTTTCCACGGCGGCCAAAATTAGGAACCTCTGGTGCTTCATGGAGCTCTCGCCCTAATCCGTGACCAACTAATTCTCTTACCACACCAAATCCATGTGATTCAGCATGCTTTTGACAAGCAGCTCCTATATCGCCAATGCGCTTACCTACAACAGCTTGTTCAATCGCTAAAGCAAGGCATTCCTTTGTAACACTTAACAGTTTTTGAATTTCAGGTGATACCTCTCCCACCTCAAAGGTGTAAGCGCTATCTCCATAAAACCCATTCATCAGCGTGCCGCAGTCTATCGAAACCACATCACCATCCTGTAAAGGTTGATCATTTGGTATTCCATGAACTACAGCGTGGTTAACCGAAGTACATAAAGAATTAGGAAATCCTCCATATCCTTTAAAACCTGGCTCTGCACCATTGTCTCGGATAAACTCCTCGGCAATAGTATCCAGCTGAAGCGTAGTAACTCCTGGTTTAACCAGTGCAGCTACTTCTGCTAAAGTCCTCCCAACAAGCAATGAACTTTCACGAATAAGTTCGACTTCTTCTTCCGTTTTAATACGGATTCGTCTGCCTAAACCCATTTCGTAATTATCCGCCTAATCCTCCCACAGGTGACTGTGAGCGACTACGCATTTTTCCAGACTTCATCAAGCCGTCATAATGACGAGAAAGTAAATAACTTTCAACTTGTTGAAGTGTATCTAAAATAACTCCAACCATAATCAATAGCGATGTTCCGCCAAAGAAAATGGAAAATGTTTGTGAATGTGTCAACCCTAGGTTGAAAACAATAGCCGGTAGGATAGCAATTAGGCCGAGGAACACAGCACCTGGAAGAGTAATCTTCGAAAGTACAGTATCAAGGAACTCAGCTGTTGCACGTCCCGGCTTAATACCAGGCACGAAACTGTTTTGGCGTTTTAAATCATCTGCCATTTGATTAGGGTTAACCGTAATCGCAGTATAGAAATAAGTAAACGCTACAATCATAAAGAAGAAAAGTAGGTTATACCCAACTCCATTAAAATCGCTTAAGCTTTGTAAAAATGAATTATTCTGGAACGACTCGGCTTGAGTCATATAAAGTGGAACAAACATAATAGCTTGAGCAAAAATGATAGGCATAACTCCAGATGAATTCACTTTCAATGGGATAAAGCTTCTAGCACCAGCGCCTGATGGCATCTGAGAATCTGCTTGTTGCAATTTGGCCATC
>DQRJ01000169.1 GCA_015663855.1 Flavobacteriales bacterium
ACTTTAACGTAAGCAAATGTCAAAGGTCTATCCGCAATATCCAGCACATTAAACCCTAGCTCTCTTGTTAAAAGAAATATCTTTTGCTTATCCGAAAGTGACGGATTGATAAAAAGTACATTCTTGTTTTTCGGAACGAATACTGACCTGATACCCTTCAATTCGGGGTACATAGCAACATCGAGGTCCTTAAATGTGTACCCGTAGTCATCTGAAAGTATTTTCTTAATCTGCCCCACCTTAACATCGACAATAGGCAAGCTTTTCTTAGTTCGATATTCGTCCACCAGCTTCTCAATATCACTGAAGTAGTTGAAATTCAGCTCCTGGTACGATCGTAAAGCTGTGTGAAAAAAGTGCTCTTGCCTTAGCTCATTATTCCTCGCAATCTCAAGGATAGTGCTTACGAAAGCATTCACTTTAGAAGGTGCTTCAGCAAGCAATGAAATAACCTTCGCAGCATCAACACCGAACATGTCTAAAGGCAATTCACTCAACACATTTGCCTCCAATAAAGCGCCAATCGGCGCCAATTTCTTTTCCAACTTCAAAGAAATCAGCTCTTCATAGGTCGTTTCAAGTGCCTGGGCTAATTTCGAAATCTTCTCCGGCTTAGGATACTTCTTCCCCTTCTCAATTTCATTCAAATAAGAAGCAGAAAGCCCTGATTTCTTGCTTAACTGCTGCAGAGTTAGATCTAAATCCACTCTTTTTTGTTTGGATTTTAGACCAAAAATAATTTTTATATTCTCTCCACTTAAATTCATATCGCTTGCCACAAAACTACGAAATTGACATTTAAAATGAAACTTGTGCAAAAAAGCGAATTATTTTTATTCAGCGAATTTTCGCTAAATCAGAAAATTTGCTTATATTTGCACTATGAACACATCCACAGCGACAGATTTAGAAGTGTTAAGCGACCTTAAACCAGGTTACGACTCTATATTAACTTCTGAAGCTCTGGCTTTTATATCTGCGCTACACACTCGATTCAACGATAGACGCAAAAGCATATTGGCTGAAAGAGTAATTACTCAAAAAAATATTGACAAGGGTGTTTTTCCTGTGTTTTTAGAATCAACAAAGAAAATCAGAGACGATGAGTGGACCGTCTCACCTCCCCCATTAGACCTATTAGACAGGCGCGTAGAAATCACTGGGCCAGTTAGCCGGAAGATGGTGATAAACGCCCTGAACGCTGGCGCTAAAGTATTCATGGCTGACTTCGAAGACAGCAATGCTCCTTCTTGGTCTAACAATATTGAAGGCCAAATAAACCTTCGCGACGCCATCAATAAAACTATCAGCTTTGAAAATCCGAGAAACGGGAAAAAGTACAAGCTGAACGAAGACATAGCAACATTGATGGTACGCCCTAGAGGGTGGCACCTCGAGGAAGCATCGATAGTAGTTGACGGGCAAGCAATTTCAGGTGGGCTCTTAGACTTCGGACTATACTTCTTCCACAACGCGAAGACTCTTATAAAAAACGGAAGCGGACCTTATTTCTACCTCCCTAAACTCGAAAATCACCTCGAAGCACGGCTTTGGAATGATGTTTTCGTTTTCGCCCAAGACTACATCGAGATCCCTCAGGGCACGATAAAAGCAACTGTTCTAGTGGAAACCATTACTGCTAGCTTCGAGCTAAACGAAATCCTGTTCGAATTGCGAAATCATTCCGCAGGCCTAAATTGCGGACGTTGGGATTATATCTTCTCGTACATAAAGCGATTCCGCAACCACTCATCTTTCGTACTCCCTAATCGCGACCAAGTAACTATGAACGTAGGGTTTATGGAGGCCTATTCTAAGCTCGTTATAGAAACGTGCCATAAAAGAGGCATACATGCAATGGGCGGTATGGCTGCTCAAATCCCCATAAAAAATGACGAGGCGGCAAACAACGCAGCCATCCTCAAGGTCTACCACGATAAACTTAATGAAGTAGAAAACGGTCACGACGGAACTTGGGTGGCTCACCCTGGCCTAGTAAAAGTCGCCATGGACGTTTTCAATCAATTTATGCCTACAAAAAACCAAATCGATAAAAAACTCGACCTCAATATCTCCGAATCCGACCTTCTAGCGACGCCCGCGGGCACGATTACCGAAGAGGGAGTACGGAAGAATATTAACGTCGCCATACTATATATCGAATCTTGGCTTCAAGGAAATGGCGCTGCAGCGATATATAATCTAATGGAAGATGCCGCTACGGCGGAGATTTCAAGAACACAGATTTGGCAATGGATAAAGCACGAGTGCACCATCACCGACGGAAGGACTATCACCTTGAAAATGTGTAACGATTTCATAGAAGACGAACTCCTAGAAATTGAGAAATACGTGGGGAAAGAACGATTCGAGGCGGGCAAATTCACACTTGCCACCACGCTATTCCGCGACCTCATCGAAGAAAATGAATTAGAAGAATTCCTCACAATCAAAGCATATACCCATCTAAAATGACTCAGAAAAATAACGATGCAATCATCAGAAGCATGCAAAAAGAAGAATTAATAGAAAAGCTGGAAACAGATTGGCTCACAAACCCTCGCTGGAAAGGCGTTAAGCGTCCTTATTCGGCGAAAGAAGTAGCTGACCTGTGCGGAAGCGTGAAGATCGAGCACTCTATAGCTAGGCTTGGAGCTGAAAGGCTTTGGGAGAAATTGAACACTCAAGATTACGTAGCTGGACTCGGAGCCCTCACTGGCAACCAAGCTATCCAAGAGGTGGCGGCTGGCCTTGATGCCATCTACCTCAGCGGTTGGCAAGTTGCGGCTGACGCGAATCTTGGTGGCCACATGTATCCAGACCAAAGCCTCTACCCTGCTAACTCTGTCCCTACCGTAGTAAAGCGCATCAACAATGCCCTACTTCGTGCAGACCAAATCCAAACCGTTAACGGAACTGGAGACACGCATTGGCTTGTCCCTATCGTTGCAGACGCAGAGGCCGGTTTCGGAGGAAACCTAAACGCTTTCGAGCTTATGAAGGGAATGATAGAAGCTGGTGCTGCTGGAGTTCACTTCGAAGACCAGCTCTCATCAGCAAAGAAATGTGGACACCTCGGAGGAAAGGTTCTCGTCCCTACTACCGAAGCTATTAACAAGCTCGTTGCAGCTCGTCTTGCAGCTGACGTTATGGGAGTTCCTACTCTTATCGTAGCCCGCACCGACGCCGATGCCGCGACTCTTATTACTAGCGACATCGACCCGATAGATCGCAAGTTCATTACGGGCGAACGCTCTGTAGAAGGGTTTTTCAATGTCCGCAACGGCATAGAAGCTGGTATCGCTAGAGGCCTTTCTTACGCTCCATATGCGGATCTGATTTGGATGGAAACATCTAACCCAGACATCGAATCAGCTCGACAATTTGCTGAGGCTATCCATGAAGTGTACCCGGATAAAATGCTTGCTTACAACTGCTCTCCTTCATTCAATTGGGCTGCCAAACTAAGCAAGAAAGAAATGTCCACTTTCCGCGAAGAACTAGCTGCGCTAGGATTTAAGTTCCAATTCATAACTCTTGCGGGCTTCCACGCTCTCAACACTTCTATGTTCGAGCTAGCTCGTGCATACAAGAAGAACGGTATGGCAGGATATTCTGAGCTTCAAGAGCGTGAATTCGCTCTTCAAGATGAAGGGTTCACTGCAGTTAAACACCAAACTTTCGTCGGAACCACCTATTTCGACGCCATTCAAAACACCGTCACCCAAGGGTCAGCTTCAACAGTAGCTATGGCGGGTTCAACAGAGGCTGAGCAATTCTAAGCTCAGGTTAGGCTAGGAGGTTTACAACCCTACTCTAAATAATACATCAAAAAGCGTCCTTTGTGGCGCTTTTTGTTTGTCAATTATTATTGTGGAGAGCAAATCCTATACCTCAAACAAACCCGAACATCAATTACATCTTGCACCAGACATTACAAGCATCGTAAATAATTCCTCATAATTAACATAAAACCCCAAGCCGATTCATAGAATGGGCTTGGGGAGATAGAAGAGTGACAGCTTGGCTCATAAATGGTCCCGTATGCATTCAACAGCGAATACAGGGACAAAGAAAACGTTTGTGATGACAACTACTGTCAATCAC